>NZ_CP087106.1:5320894-5636789 GCF_028583545.1 Methylobacterium sp. NMS14P
GCTCGACCGCGCGGGCGATCCGCCCCGGGGCGTCCGGCCGGACCATCAGCCGCTGGATGTCGAGCACCTCGTAGACGAGGCGCGCGCGGCTCCCGGCGAGGCGCGCCGCGGTCCAGGCCACGAGGGCCATGTCGAGGTTGCGCACGTAGATCACGTCCGCGGCGCGCAGGTCGCGCCGTCGGCGCAGCGCCCGGACGATGCCGACGGCGAGGCGCGGCAGGCGGCGGGCGTAGTTCCGGTCGACGGTCAGGCCGAGGGGGACGATGTCGTCCGCCGCCGGCGCCTCGGCCGCCACCCCGCCGGGGCGGTCCCGCTCGAAGGCGTACACGACCACCGACCACCCGGCGTCCCGGATAGCGTCGACCCGCTTCCGGACCGTGGGCTCGGCCCTGTCGTGTCCGAAGAAGGCGACGCGGCCGCGGCGGGCGGCTCGGGAGGCGCTGGCGGAAACCGGGAGGGCCGGGGTCGGTGCGGCCGCGGTCGGCGCGAAGGCCGCCACGCCGTCGAGGCCCTCGGCGCGCGGGCCGGTCACGAGGCCGCCTGGGTCGTGTCGCGGCCCTTGCGTCGGGCCGTGGTCCAGCGGGTCAGCGCGCTGCGCAGTCCGCCACGCCGGGCCGTCGGGCCGTCGTTGGTCTTGTTGAGCACGACGCCCAGGACGGTGCTGCCGCTCGACTCGAGGTCGTGCACGGCGGCGGCGACGTCGTCGATGCTGGTCCGGCCCGCCTCCACCACGATGATCAGGCCGTCGAGCCCGTCGAGGAGCGGCCGGAGGGTGGGGAGCTCGTCCACCGGCGGCAGGTCGACGACGACTCGGTCGAGGGCGGGGCGCCCGTCCCCGACCACCGCGGCGACGCCCTCCGGCGTCATCAGGTCGCTGAAATGGGGATCGTTCGGGTGGCGGTTGCCGCAGGCGAGCAGGCGGACCTCGCCGGGCTGGGGACGCACCGCCTCGGTGGCGCCGCAGCGGCCGGCGAGCACGTCGAGGAGGCCGCGCTGCTCGGTGGCCTGGCTGAGCCGCGAGAGCGTCCCCTGCCGGACGTCGGCGTCGATCATCAGCACGCGCCCGGAACTTGACCGCACGCGGGCGAGGAGCTGGCCGAGATTGCTCGCGAACAGGGTCTTGCCCGCGCCGGCCTCCACCGAGGTGACGCCGATCGCGAAGACCGGGCCGCGGCGGTCGCTGCCCAGGACGTGGGCCTTCAGGCTGTGCAGGCGCTCGACGAACACCGATTGCGGCATGAACCGCACCGCGCTCGCCCGGAACGCCTCGACGCTGGCCGGGCGCTGCGCCTCGTTGGCGTGGGCCTGCGCCAGCGCCAGCGCCGCCCGGAAGCCGGGCTCGCGCCGCAGCTCGGGGAGGGCGGCGAGGCAGGTCAGGCCGTGGCCGGTCAGCTGCCGGGGCGTGCGGATCGTGCGGTCGAACCAGTGCCGCGCGAAGGCGCCGCTCACGCCGAACCCGGTGCCGACCAGGAGACCGAGCAGCATGATCAGGCTGCCGCGCGGCGCGCTCGGGGCTTCCGGCACGGTGGCGGGCGTGATCACGTGGGCGGAGGGCTGCGGATAGGATTGCTGGTTGACGGCGTCGATGTAGCGCTGGAGCAGGTTCGTGTAGATCTGGTCGTAGGTCTCGGCGGTGCGGTCGAGCTCCTTCGCCTTGACCCGGGCGTTGCTCATGATCAGCGTCTTCGAGATCAGGGCGTCGAAGGCCGCCGTCATGCTGTCCTCGCGGGCCTTGGCGACCTCGTAATCGTGGTCGAGCGACACGGCGAGGCGCTCGAGCTCGGTGCGCAGCGACTGCCTGGCCGCCAGGATGTCCCGCTGGATCGCCTGGACCGCCTCGTGGTCGGGGCCGAGGCGGCGCTTCAGGTCGTCGGCGCGCTGCACCAAGTCGACGTACTGCCGGCGCAGCTGGATGATCACGCTGTCCTTGAAGGCCTCGGTGATCCCCGGATCGGCGATGTCGGAATCGAGGAGCCCGCGGATCTGGTCGCGCACCGCGCGGGCGTCGACGGTCTTGGACCGGGCGGCGGCCACGGCGGTGTTGAGCTCCTCGACCTGCTGCTCGCCCACGAGGCCGCGCTTGCCGAGGTCGATGATGGTGTGCTCGGCCTTGTAGGTCTGGGCCTCGCGCGAGGCCTGGCTGGCGCGCTGCTGGAGTTCCTTCAGGCGCGGCAGCATCCACTCGCCGGCGACCTTCCAGACCTGGGCCCGGTTCTCCAGCTCGGTGCTGACATAGGCCTCGGCCACCGCGTTCGCGACGGCGGCCGCCGTGGCGGGATGGTCGGCGCTGTAGCCGACCTCGATCACGTAGGCGGCGCCGATGCGGCTGGCCTCCACGTTCTCGCGCAGCGTCCGCGCCTGGCGCAGCTCCGGGCTGACGGGGGCGGGTTCCTGGACCGGCCGCTCGGCGCCGACCAGGCGGAGGGGCAGCGCCTTGGCGGCCTTCAGGAACTCCCGGACCTTCGCGACGAGCGGGTGCGTCGGCGCCGCCAGATCCTGCAGGGCCGACGCGTCGAGCCTGTGCACGGCGGCCAGGGCGATCTTCTCCGAGCGGATGTACTCGACCTGGCTCTCGACCTCGGCGATCTCGAGCGGGGTCCCGGCATTCGGCGTGTCGCGGGCCGTCACCGGGCTGGAGCGGCTCTCGATGTAGACGCGGGCCCGGGCGGTGAAGATGGCCGGCGCGGTCGCGACGTAGATCCCGGCGCAGACCAGCCCGACGGCCGCGAAGGCCAGGATCGACCGCCAGTTCTGCCGCGCGATGGTCAGGATCGAGACCTGGGACTCCGTCTCGGGCGAGAAGGGCTGGCCGCGCCAGGCTCCGGTCCCACCGGGGCGGGTCGCGCCGATCGGCAGGAAGGACGCGCTGGTCGAGTGTCGGTTCATGGATCTCTCCTCACCGCGGCGGTCACCGCCTCGGGGCGCTATCCGTCAAAGGGGACGCCGGCTCGGCCCGATGGGCGCGGCGAGCCGGGGTCGGTGGGTCAGTTCTGGCCGGCCCCGTCGCCGACGCCCCGCATGGCGGGATCCGGCTTGAGCGCGATCTCCACGACGTCGCCCGGCAGGAGCTCCGTGTCCTCGGCGGCGTCGATCTGCGTCTTGGCCGGACCGCTCTGCCGGAAGACCGCGATCGCTGCCTGCGCGCGGCTCCCGGACAGGAGCTGGGCCCGGAGGGCGCCGGTGTAGACCAGCTTGTCGTTGATGCTGTTCAGGCGCGACCGGAACGTCGCCAGGTTGTTCTCCGCGACCTGGAGCTTCTCCAGGGCGTCCATGGCCTGCACGTCGTCGACCCGCTCGAGCTTGCGGCCGACCTCGCTCTTGTCGCGCTCGAGCTGGGTGAGCTGGACCGTGGTCTGCAGGGCGCGGGTCGAGGAGAGCAGGACGGCGCGCCGCGCGTCGGTCAGCCGGGTCGTGACCACGGCGCCGCGCTGGAACAGCGCGCGCACCGTGTCGTAATCCTCGGCGTCGGCGGTGACGCCCTCCTTCTCCTTGACCTGCTGCTCGCTGAGGCTGGCGAACTGCGTCTGCGCCCGGTTGAGGGAGCGCTGCAGGTGGTCCTTCTCCTTGGCGATGTCGGTCATCTGCACCCGGAGCTGCTGCTCGGCGAGCTTCTGCGCCGCCGTCGCGCGGCTGCCCGGGGCGACGTCCGCCGGCGGCGCGGCCTTGTCGCCCCGCGACGCGGCGACGATCGTCTTCAGGCGCCAGATCGTGGCGGATTCCCGCTGGATGCTCGCCCAGGTGCTGTCGTACTCGGCCCGCAGGTTCGCCGTCTCGACGACGGGGTTCTCCATCCTGAACCGCAGGAGGTTGTAGCCGCCCGCCAGGGCGATGGCCTGCCGCACGGTCATGCCCGGGTGGAACGGGTGCTCGCCCTGCTTGGTCACGTCGCCGCTCAGGTAGACCGGCTGGTACTTCGAGATCCGCACCCCGATCTCGTCCGGCTCGAGCACGGCGATCGATTCCTTGCCCTCGGAGTTGCGCTGCCGCACCGCCTTGGCGGGCAGCGACTTCTGCAGGCTCTGGCGCAGCTCCGCGACGGTGAGCCCGGCGGCCGGCACGTCCCCGAGCAGCGGGACCATGACGGTGCCGTCGGTGGAGACCGTCGCCTCCTGCTTGAAGGTCGGGATGCTGAGGGCCGTGACCTCGATCGTGTCGCCGGGCCCGATGCGGTACTCCGCGGTCGCCGGCAGCGCCGACAGGGCGAGCAGGCACGCCGCGAGACCGGCGCGGGCGGTGGCGCGGGTTGCCGCGGTCTTCGTCGAAATCTTCGACACGCATCGTCCCCTTAAGGCTCGCCCTCGGAACCCGGGCGCGGCGATCGAGCGGCAGGACCGCGCGCCGGCCTCACGGGCTCATGAGGGCTGAGACGGCATGATGCGTAACGGCCGAGCCAGCCGGGACTCCTCCAAATGGCGGGCGCGCGCATCCATGCCGGGGCGGGGGCTTCGCCTTTCGACGTAGGCCCCCTGGCCCGAACGGCGCGCCGGCGCCGGGAGGGGCCACACCGGACGGGCGCCGTTCGCCTTTCGACGGACGAACCGCATCGAAAGCCTGGGTTCCCGGCCGTCCTCAGCTCTGTGCAGTTTTGACGCACAGAAGTTCGGCGGAAGGAGCGGCGGGTATGCCGATTACCGATGCGGATATTGGGCCTGATGTGGGCATCTTCTACCCGGATCTAGTCAATATTTATGGATGCCGAATCGAAAGCGGTTCGCGCATCGGCCCCTTCGTCGAGATCCAGCGCGGCAGCCAGATCGGCCCGCGCTGCAAGATCTCCTCGCACAGCTTCATCTGCGCGGGCGTCTCGATCGGGGCCGAGGTGTTCGTCGGCCACGGCGTGGTCTTCACCAACGAGCTCTATCCGGAAGCCACCAACGCGGACGGCAGCCTGAAGCGGGACGGCGAGTGGGAGCTCGTCGAGACCGTGGTCGAGGCCCGCGCCTCCATCGGCTCCAACGCCACCATCGTGGCGGGGATCACGATCGGCGAGGGCGCCCTGGTGGGCGCCGGGGCCGTCGTCACCCGGGACGTCCCGGCCTTCGCCATCGTCGCCGGATGCCCCGCACGGGTCGTCGGCGACACGCGCACCAAGCGCGCCGAGAGCGCCGCGCGCGCCCGTTCCGTCCAGTCGCCGCGGCCCGAGCCGGCCGAGCCTCTGCAGGTTGCTTGAGGGAAATGCAGTCATGATCTCGATCGGTATCGTCGGATACGGCTACTGGGGGCCGAACCTCGCCCGGTGCACCTCGGAGAGCGAGCGCTGCCAGCTGGTGGCCATCGCCGACCAGTCGCCCGCCGCGCTCGCCCGGGCCGGCAAGCGCTACCCCGCCGTCCAGCTCCATCAGGACTGGCGCGACCTCGTGGCCGATCCCGCCATCGACGCCGTCATGGTGGCGACGCCGGTGAGCTCGCACTTCGAGATCGCCATCAACGCGCTGCGGGCCGGCAAGCACGTCTTCATCGAGAAGCCGATCACGCCCTCGGCCTTCGAGGCCCGGCTGCTGATCGAGGAGGCGGCCAAGCGCAACCTGCGGCTGATGGTCGATCACACCTTCGTCTACACGGGCGCGGTCGAGAAGATCCACGAACTCATCACGACCGACGCCATCGGCGACGTGTTCTACTACGACTCGACCCGGGTGAACCTCGGCCTGTTCCAGCGCGACGTGAACGTGATCTGGGACCTAGCGGTCCACGACCTCGCCATCCTCGACCACATCCTGGACCTCGCCCCGGTGGCGATCTCGGCGAGCGGCACCGGCCATTTCAGCGGCCGCCCCGAGAACATGGCCCACCTGACCGTCTTCTACCCGCGCGGCGTCGTCGCGCAGATCAACGTCAACTGGCTCGCGCCCGTGAAGGTGCGGCAGACGCTGATCGGCGGCAGCAAGAAGATGATCGTCTACAACGACCTCGACCCGATCGAGAAGGTCAAGGTCTACGACCGCGGCGTCACCGTCGGCGGCGGCTCGGACGACATCACCGAGCTGATGGTCTCCTACCGGACCGGCGACATGTGGTCGCCGCACCTGTCCTTCCGCGAGGCGCTGATCGTCGAGATCGAGCACTTCGCCGACTCCATCGAGAACGGCACCGCGCCCATGACCGACGGCCACAGCGGCCTGCGCGTCGTCGAGATGCTCGAAGCCGCCATGCGCTCCCTGCGCCAGAACGGCACCCCCATCGACCTCATGCCACTTGCGAGGGCCTCGTGATCCCCTTCCTCGACCTCAAGGCGCAGTACGCGGCGATCGGCGGCGACGTCGAGACCGCGGTCCTCAACGTCCTGCGCAGCGGCGACTTCGTCCTCGGCCCGGCGGTCAGCGCCTTCGAGGCGGCCTTCGCCGAAGCCTGCGGCGCCCGCCACGCGGTCGCCGTGAGCAGCGGCACCGCGGCCCTGCACCTCGCCCTGCTCGCCCTCGACATCGGTCCGGGCGACGAGGTGATCACGGTCTCGTCGACCTTCGTGGCGACGGTGGCGGCGGTGCTGTACGCCGGCGCAACCCCGGTCCTCGTCGACATCGACCCGGTCGACTGGACCATGGACCCGGCCCTGGTCGAGGCGGCGATCACGCCCCGCACCAAGGCGATCCTGCCGGTGCACCTGCACGGCCGGATGGCCGATCTCGACGCGCTGGGCGCCATCGCCCAGCGCCACGGGATCGCCCTCGTCGAGGACGCCGCCCAGGCGCACCTCGCCGAGCGCGGCGGCCGCAAGGCCGGCACGATCGGGGATCTCGGCTGCTTCAGCTTCTACCCCGGCAAGAATCTCGGGGCCTACGGCGAGGGCGGCGCCATCGTCACGGACCGGGACGACCTCGCCGAGGCGGCCCGCTGCCTGCGCGACTGGGGCCAGCAGGGCAAGTACAACCACGTCCGCCACGGCTTCAACCTGCGCATGGACGGCGTCCAGGGCGCGGTGCTGGGGGTCAAGCTCCCGCACCTGGAGGGCTGGACCCGCGCCCGCCAGGCGGTGGCGGCGGAGTACGGGGCGCGGCTCGCGGGCCTCGGCCTGGAGCTCCCGGCCCCCGCCGGCCTCGACCACGTGTTCCACGTCTACGCCGTGTCGACGGCGGACCGCGAGGGGCTGCGCCAGTACCTCAACGCGGCCGGCATCGCCACCGGCATCCACTACCCCGTCCCGGTCCACCGGCAGCCCGCCTACAGCCACCTCGACGACGGTGCCGGCCGCCTGCCGGTCACCGAGCGGCTGGCCGCCCGGACCCTGTCCCTCCCGATGTTCCCCGAGATGACGTCCGCGCAGATCGACACTGTCTGCCGGGCCGTCACCAGCTACTGCGAGGTCGCCGATGCCCAAGCTGCGTGAGGTCACCAAGGGAAGCCGGTTCAGCGGCGACCTGCGCGGGACCCGGATCCTGGTCACCGGCGGATCGGGCTTCATCGGCTCCCACATCATCGACCTGCTGGTCGAGGCCGGCTGCGACGAGATCGTGGCCATCGACAACATGATCCGCGGCCGCCCCGAGAATCTCGGGGACGCCCTCGGCTCCGGCCGCGTCCGCCTCGTCCAGGGCGACATCCGCGACCGCGCCCTGATGGACACGCTGGTCAAGGGCACCGACGTGGTGTTCCACCAGGCGGCCCTCCGGATCACGCAGTGCGCCGCGGAGCCGCGCCACGCCTTCGAGGTGATGGCCGCCGCGACCTTCAACCTGCTGGAGAGCTGCGTCGAGGCCGGCGTCGCCAAGGTGGTGATGGCTTCCTCGGCCTCCGTGTACGGGATGGCGGAAGTCTTCCCGACGACCGAGAAGCACCATCCCTACGACAACCGGACCCTGTACGGCGCCGCCAAGTCCTTCGGCGAGGGTCTGCTGCGCTCGTTCAACGACATGCACGGGCTCGACTACGTCGCGCTCCGGTACTTCAACGCCTACGGCCCGCGGATGGACCTGACCGGCCGCTACACCGAGGTCATGGTCCGCTGGATGCAGCGCCTGGCCGAGGGCCAGTCGCCGATCGTGTTCGGCGACGGCCTGCAGACCATGGACCTCGTCCATGTCCGCGACATCGCCCGGGCCAATATCCTGTCGGCGATCTCGCCGGCCACCGACGTGGTGCTCAACGTCGGCACCGGCGTCGAGACCTCGCTGGTCGACCTCGCCGGCCACCTCACCCGGATCATGGGCCGGGACGGCACGCCGCTGGTCCACGAGGCCGAGCGGGCCGTCAACCCGGTGCCCCGGCGCCTCTGCGATACGAGCCTCGCCAAGGAGCTGATCGGCTTCGAGGCGAAGATCGGGGCCGCCGAGGGCCTCGCCGACCTCGTCGCCTGGTGGCAGGACGAGTCCCGCTCGGATCACCTGCGGCGGGCGCTCGCATGATCCCGATCGCCAAGCCCGAAGTCGGCGACCCCGAGGCCGAGGCCGCCGCCGCCGTCGTCCGCTCCGGATGGCTGACCCAGGGGCCGCAGGTCGCGGCCTTCGAGACGGAGTTCGCCGCGATCGTCGGCGCGCCCCACGCCTGCGCGGTCTCGAACTGCACGACCGCGCTGCATCTCGCGCTCCTCGCCGTCGGGGTCGGCCCCGGCGACGAGGTGGTGACGGTGAGCCACAGCTTCATCGCCACCGCCAACGCCATCGCCCAGTGCGGGGCCACGCCCGTCTTCGTCGACATCGACCCGGCGACCTACAACATGGCCCCGGACGCGGCCGCGGCGGCGATCACCGAGAAGACGAAGGCGATCGTCTGCGTCCACCAGATGGGCATGCCCTGCGACCTGGAGGCGATCGCGGCGATCGGGCGCCGGTCCGGCATCCCGGTGATCGAGGACGCGGCCTGCGCTATCGGCTCCGAGCGGCTCCAGGGCGACGTCTGGCGGCCGATCGGCAGCCCGGCGGGCGACATCGCCTGTTTCTCGTTCCACCCGCGCAAGGTGCTGACCACCGGCGACGGCGGCATGATCACCACCGCCAACGCCGCCTGGGACCGGACCTTCCGGCTGCTGCGCCAGCACGGGATGAGCGTCTCCGACATCGCCCGCCACGGCAGCGCCAAGGTGGTGGTCGAGGAGTACTCCGTCGCGGGCTTCAACTACCGGATGACGGACGTGCAGGCGGCCATCGGCCGGCAGCAGCTGAAGCGGCTGCCCGACCTGATCGCCCGGCGCCGCGCCCTCGCCGACGGCTACCGCGCGCGGCTGGCCGACCTCCCCGGGGTGACGCCGCCGCCCGAGCCGATGGGGCTGCGCAGCAACTGGCAGAGCTACTGCGTCCGCCTCCCCGACGACGCGGACCAGCAGGCGGTCATGCAGGCCATGCTCGACCGCGGCATCGCCACCCGCCGGGGCATCATGTGCGCGCATCTGGAGCCGCCCTACGCGGAGGCGCCGCGGCGGTTCGCGCTGCCCGAATCCGAGCGGGCGCGCGACCACGCGATCCTGCTGCCGCTCTACGCGGCGATGACGGAGGCGGAGCAGGACCAGGTCGTCGACGGCCTGCGCGCCGCCCTGCGCGCCGCCGCGCGATGAGCCCGGCCGGTCCCCGCGTCGCCGAGGCCGGACGCGGCACGCTGCGCGCGCTGAAGCGCACGGCCCGCGCGGTCGGGATCACCCGCGGCCGCGCGGCCGCGGCCCGCATGGTCACCGAGCGCTACGCCCTCGCGGTCAGCGGACGGACACGGGTGCGCCCCGGGGGACGGATCCTCTGCTACCATTCCCTCGGCGAGCCGAGCTACGGCGTCAACGACGTCAGCCCGGCCCGTTTCCGGAGGCAGATCGATGCCGCGCTCTGGGCTGGCTACCGGTTCGTGCCGGCCGATGTCATCGCCGAGACCGGCGGGACGCCGCACGACCTGGCGATCACCTTCGACGACGCCTGCAAGTCGGTCCTGACCGTCGGTGCCCCGATCCTGAGCGCCCTCGGCCTGCCCTGGTCCCTGTTCGTCGTGTCCGGCTGGTGCGAGGCGATCGGGACCGGCCGCTCCGACGCCTACCTGTCGTGGCGGGAGGTGGAGGCCTTGGCAACCGCGGGGGCGCAGATCGGGAGCCATTCCGTCACGCATCCCAACTTCGGCACGCTCGCGCCGGACCAGGCGGCCGACGAGCTGGCGCGGTCCCGCGAGACGATCGGTCGCCGCCTCGGGATCGAGCCCACGAGCTTCGCCATCCCGCTGGGGCAGTCGATGAACTGGAGCCCAGCGGCGCACCGACTCGCCGGCGAGGCCGGCTACCGGACGATCTACGCCCAGGCCGAGGAGACACGCCCGGCCGGAACGGTCGCCCGCTCGTTCGTGACCCGCTTCGACGACGCGATCGTCTTCCGCGGCCTGCTCCGCGGCCGCTTCGACGCCTGGGAGGAATGGGTTTGAGGCGCCTGCGCGCCCGACCCGCGATGGACACGCATGGGGGCTGAGGAGACCGATGGACAGGACTGGTCAGACACGCGTCTCGGTGATCGTACCGACCT
Organism: Methylobacterium sp. NMS14P; assembly: GCF_028583545.1. NCBI lineage: Bacteria > Pseudomonadati > Pseudomonadota > Alphaproteobacteria > Hyphomicrobiales > Methylobacteriaceae > Methylobacterium > Methylobacterium sp. NMS14P. The sequence goes on from NZ_CP087106.1 coordinate 5,331,316, forward strand.
ACAACAGACCCCAGCTGCTCCGCGTCGCGCTGGCGAGCATCCGCCACCTCGAGGCGCCCGACCTGACCTTCGAGATCCTGGTCGGCGACAACGGGTCGGCGCCGGAGACGCCCGGCATCGCGGCCGAGTTCGGCGCGGTCTACATGAAAGTGACGAAGCGCGGGGCGAGCGCGGCGCGCAATGCCGGCCTCCAGGCGGCGACCGGCGATTACATCGCGTTTCTCGACGACGACGACGCGTGGATGCCCTCGAACATCCGGCCCCAGCTCGCCCTGCTGGACGCCGACCCGAGCCTGGACGGTGCCCTGGGTCAGGCCTGCACCACCGATGCCAGTCTCGAGCAGCCCGGCGCGCCCTGGCCGGTGGAAGATCCCGGCCGCGGTGACGGCCTGCTCCGCGCCATGCTCAGCGGCTACTTCCCGCAACTGGGCACGCTCGTGGTGCGCCGGCGCGTGCGCGAACTGATCGGCCTGTTCGACGAGGCCCTAATCGGCGGTCAGGATCTCGACTGGCAGTTGCGGATCGCACGTCGGCGCACGCTCGCCTGCACGCTGGTGCCGGTCCTCCTGTTCCGCGGCCGGGTGCACGGCTCCTACGACCAGCTTCAGTACAAGCGCCTGTGGTATGACCGCTTCATCTTCCTGCGCCACAGCATTCCGGAATGGCGGATCTGGAACTCGCCGCTCCACTTCCTGCGGGCCTACAAGGGCACGCTCCAGCACCCCTACTGGTACTTCGTCACCGTCACGATCGCGGCCGCGGCGGCGGGGCAGCGGAAGCAGGCTCTGCGGGCCGTGCGGGGCGCCTTCTCGGTCTTCCCGCTCCTGACCGCCGTGCACGTGGTCACCCGGCGCGACTTCCGGCGCGCCATCCTTGCCTCGGCCCTGAGGCTGCACAAGACGGCGTGACGGCCCTGCCGGCACGCGTCCGGCACGCGTCCGGCCGCGGGCGGCACCCCGAACGGCAAACCGATCGCACACGAAGCGGGCGCGGCTGGAATGGCCGCGCCCGCTTCGTGTGCGATCGTGCGTGAATGACGCCGAGGGCCGCTCCCGGCTTCCCGGGACCGGCCGTCCCAGGCTTCAGGCCGTCATCGTCCGGGAAAACTTGTCCTCCGGCCACCAGCCGAACAGCTCTCCGACCTTGAACGGATCGAAATCGCCGGTGCTCGCCTGCTGCGCCCCGGTATGCGCGGTCTGCGCGGTCCGCATCCGGCGCACGGCCTGGGCGAAGCCCCGCCCGAGCAGCCGCTTCACGTGGAACTTGATCCACGGCATCGACCGCCAGGCCGAGGCGTTGATCTCGGAGGCGAAGGCGATGCAATCCTTCATCCCGGCGATGTCGCCGCGCTCGAAGGCGAGCCCGGCCATCCAGCCCGTCTGCACGATCAGGCGGCCCTGCATGGCGCCGATCAGCTTCGCGGCCTCCTCCGGGGCGACGCGCCGCTCTGTCAGGACCGTCCGGGCGGTGGCGAGCTGCTCCCGAAGGTCGCTGAGGGGACGGCTCATGTAGGCGGTGGACATGTTGGTGTCGTGACGGCGGTAATAAGCCTGCACAGTGTTGAGCGCCGCCACGGAGGATTGCGTGGCGATCCGCATCCAGATCTCCATGTCGCAGGTGCTGGGAAACCGCGGATCGAGGCCGCCGACCTGGTGCTGCACGGACGTGCGGATCAGGGCGGTCGGGGACGCGACGCCGCACCAGTGCAGGCAGGACCGCTCCAGGAACTCCGACCCGGACAGCACGACGTAGTCGAACGAGGGTCCGAAGCGCTCGCGCCCGGTGGTGAAATCGCCCGACACGACCCGGGCCAGCCCGTAGGCCATCGCGACCTCCGGGTGCCGGTCCATCACGCCGGCCGCGCGGGCCAGGGCGCCCTCGGTGAGCGCGTCGTCGGCCGACAGGAGCAGCGTGTACTTGGACTCGGCCCAGTCCATGACGCCGACATTGGCGGTGCCGACTAGGCCCTTGTTCTGCGCGTTCCGGTGGTAGGTGATCCGGCCGTCCCGGGCGGCCAGGGCCTGGCCTACGGCCGGCGTGTCGTCCTGCGACGCATCGTCGACGATCAGGATCCGGACGTCGACGCCCCCCTGCGCGAGCACGGTCGCGACGCACGACTCCAAGTAATGGGCATAGTTGTAGCACGGGATGACGACGTCGACACTCGACATGGGCGGCTCCGCGGCTTGCCTTGAGGGGATGATCGGCCTTCGCGCCTGGGCGCTCAGCCTGTGAGGATGTCCGTCGGCGCGCGGGCCCCGTCACGATGTCTCAGGCTCCAGGTCCCCGCCTCGTGGAACACGCCGAAGACGTCGGGCGCGAAGACGGGGTGCTCGATGTGGAAGCGGCCGCCGATCTTGGCCGCGAGGAGCCGCTCGAAGCCGCGCTGCCGGACCACCATCGAGACCGTGTAGGTGTCGGCGGTCAGGGTCAGCGGCGGCGTCAGCAGCTCCACCTCGCCCTCGCCCGAGAGGGCGGTAGGGCCAGCGCCGTCCGCCTGCGTGCTGAAATTGCAGCAGAGCAGCTCGTCGGACCGGGTGATCGAGAACAGGACGTGCGGGTCGGCGACCGGCTCGGCGGCGCTGTAGCGGGCCCGGATCCGCATCCGCTCGCCGTGGCGGAACAGCGTCCGCGGCGCGCCAGATTCGTCGGTGATCGTCACGTCGCTGATCTGGACCGGCTGATCGCCGCTCTCCGAGCGGAACCAGGAGGCGTCGGCGAGATAGCTGTCCCGCTCGTAGTAGCCCAGGCCCTCGTCGGTGGGGCCGTCGTAGGCGACGCGGCCGCCCTTGATGTAGATCACCCGCTCGCACATGGTCTTGATGCTGAACATGTTGTGCGAGACCAGCAGGATCGTCGAACCCTTGCCCTGGAGGCGCCGGGCGAAGTCCATGCACTTGCGCTGGAAGGTGTAGTCGCCCACCGCCAGCACCTCGTCGAGGAGCAGGATATCGGGCTCGAGGTGCGCGGCGACCGAGAAGGCCAGCCGGACATACATGCCGCTGGAGTAGCGCTTCACCGGCATGTCGATGAAGTCGCCGATCTCCGAGAACGCGACGATCGCGTCGAACTTCGCGGCGATCTCCCGACGGTCCATCCCGAGGATCGAGCCGTAGAGGAAGATGTTCTCGCGGCCGGTCAGCTCCCGGTGGAAGCCGGTGCCGACCTCGAGCAGGGCCCCGACCCGGCCCTCGAGGCGGATCCGGCCGGTGGTCGGCGCGGCGATCCGCGACAGGAGCTTGAGAAGCGTGCTCTTGCCGGCCCCGTTGAGGCCGATGATGCCGACATTCTCGCCGTGCCGGATGCCGAAGCTCACCTCCTTCAGCGCCCAGAAGCTCTCCTGCGACGGGCGCGCCTCGGAGCGGCGGGTCATCAGGCCGCGGACGCCCTCGGTGAGCGCGTCGCGCAGCGAGTTCTGGTGCGCGGCGCGCGGGGCGCGCCAGTACTGCTTGCCGATATCCTGAACGCTGATTGCCATCGACATCAGATTACATCCGCGAAGGAGCGCTCCATGCGCTGGAAGAAGATCAGCCCGCTGACGAGCAGGGCGAGCGCGGCCGTGACCGACACCGCGACCGCGAAGGCGTCGGGCGGCGTCCCGCCCAGGATGGCGAACCGGAACGCCTCGATCAGGCCGACCATCGGGTTGAGCGCGTAGACCCAGCGCACCGAGGCGGGCACGATGCTCGACGCGTAGACGATCGGCGAGGCGTACATCCAGATCTGGATCAGGAACGGCAGCGTGTGCTTGATGTCCCGGAAGCGGACGTTGACCGGCCCGAGCCAGAGGCTCACCCCGAGGGCGAGCATCGCCGTGACGACCAGGGTCGGGACCGCCAGCACGAGGTGCCAGTCCGGCACCGCCCCGTAACAGAGCATCAGGACCAGCAGCACGCCGAGGGCGATGGCGAAGTCGACCATCGGCGACACCACCGTCGCGAGCGGGATGACCAGCCGCGGGAAGTAGATCTTCCGGATGAGCTCGGCCTCGGCCACGAGGCCGTTGGCGCTGCGCCGCACCGCCTCGGAGAAATACGTCCACAGGACGACCGCGCTGCCGGCGAAGAGTGCGTAGGGAGCGCCGTCGGTGGGGATCTTGGCGAAGTGGCCGAAGATCACCGTGAAGATCAGCACGGTGAAGAGCGGCTGCGCGATCGCCCAGCAAGCGCCGAGGGCGGTCTGCCGGTAGAGCACCTTCAGGTCCCGCACGATGAGGACCCGCAGCAGGTCGCGATACTGCCAGAGGCCGGCGGCGTCGAAGGTGACGATCCTGTCGTCGGGCGCGATCTCGGTCACCCGCAGCGCCGACGGGTCGGTCCGCTGTTCGGCCGGCCCGCATTCCGACGGGCCGAGGGCAAGCGCATCCAAAGATTTCATCATTCGAGGCGGTCCCGCATGACGCTCCGAGCCCGTGGTCGAGCTCGCGGGATCCGGTGCGAATCGGAGGTTGAGCCGGCCGGTCATCCCGCCGGAACGGGCTAACATCGCGGTGCGGCGGTCAGAATTACACCTTTCGTCGTATCGGTCCGGCCGACTGAAGTGGTGGTTGTGATCAACGACCGTAATCGTAGCCAATCACGACAAATGAGATCTCGGGGGCGCGCCGCGTGCGGCGTCGGTCCCCGTCCGGGACGCCCGGCTCTGATCGGCCGGCGACCGGGTCCAGGTTTCGGGAGAACCGCCATGCAGGACCCCGTGAGCGCCGCCGGCGCTCCGCTCGTGACGATCGCCATGCCGGCCTTGAACGAGGCCGCGCACATCGCCGACGCCATCGCGTCGGTGCTGCCCGACCGGGACGCGATCGCCTGCGAGCTGCTGGTGCTGGACGGTGGCAGTCGCGACGACACCTGCGCGATCGTCGCGGCCCTGAGCGCCCGGGACCCGCGCATCCGGCTCGTCCACAACGAGCGCCGCATCCAGGCGGCGGCGATCAACCTCGCCGCGCGGCTGGCACATCCCGCCTCCGCCTACCTCGTCCGCGCCGATTGCCACGCCGTCTATCCGGAGGGGTTCGTGCAGAATCTCGTCCGCACGATGCGCCTGCGCGAGGCCGTCTCGGTGGTCGTGCCGCTCCGGACCGTCGGGGTCACGCCGCTGCAGCGGGCGATCGCGGCCGCGCAGAACAGCCGCCTCGGCAACGGCGGCTCGGCCCACCGGCAGGGCGGCATCTCGGGCTACGTCGCCCACGGCCACCACGCGGCCTTCGACCGGCGCGAGTTCCTGCGGGTGGGCGGCTACGACGAGAGCTTCACCCACAACGAGGATGCCGAGCTCGACCGGCGGCTCTGCGCCGCGGGCGGGCGGATCTACCTCGCCGCCGAGCTCGCCATCACGTACTTCCCGCGCGCCTGCCTCGGCAGTCTTGCCCGGCAGTACCTCCAGTACGGGCGCGGCTGCGCGCGGACCCTCGAGAAGCACGCCAGCCTGCCGCGCCCGCGCCAGATCCTGCCGGCCCTGGTCCTGCTCTACGCCGTCGCAGCCCTGCCGCTGGCGGTCCTGATGCCCGCCCTGCTGGTTCCCCTGCTGCTCTATGCCGGGGTCTGCGCCCTGAGCGGCCTCGCCCTGGCGCTCAAGGCGCGGGAGCCCGTCCTGGTCATGAGCGGCCCCGCGGCCGTGACCATGCACCTGTCCTGGGCGGCGGGGTTCCTGTCCTATCCGGGCTACCGGCGGACGCTGCTCCGGGCCGCCCTGCGCCGGAAGCGCCGCCTGCTCGGCCTCCCGCCGGGATCCGACGCGGCGCGCGTCAACTGACCGGCCGAGGCCCCATCGTCCGCGCCCCGGCCTGTTCGGGGCGCGGACGAGGCATGTCATAAGCCCGACGCTCTCACGCATCCGTCGCCCGTTGACCCTTCGGGGCGGTGGTCTCGCGCGGCCAAGGCGATTATCGACACGCGCAACGATCCGGCCGCGTCAGGGCCCGGAGACCGGCCGCGCGCCGCGCGCGGCAGCCTAGGAGAGTTGTGACCGTGCCCGACAGTACCCCGCGTCCCGTGATGCTCGCGATCCTCGACGGCTGGGGTCTGCGGGACGCGGTGGCCGACAACGCCGTCCACCAGGCCCGGACGCCGGTCTTCGACGCGCTGATGCGGGAGCGTCCCCGGGCGCGGCTGAAGACCTTCGGCGCCGATGTCGGCCTGCCAGAGGGGCAGATGGGCAATTCCGAGGTCGGCCACCTCAACATCGGGGCGGGCCGGGTGGTCCTGCAGGACCTCCCGCGGATCGACGCGGCGGTCGCCGACGGCTCCCTCGCCCGGAACCCGGCCCTGATCCGGTTCATCGAGGCGCTGCGCGCGTCGGGGGGAGCCTGCCACCTCGTCGGCCTGCTGTCGCCCGGCGGCGTCCACGCGCACCAGGACCACGCCGTGGCGCTGGCGCGCGCGCTGACGACGGCCGGCATCCCGGTCCGGCTCCACGGCTTCACCGACGGGCGCGACATGCCGCCCCGCTCCGCCGCCACCTGCGTCGCCGACGTCGAGGCCACCCTCCCGAAGGGCGCCCGCATCGCCACCCTGTGCGGCCGCTATTTCGGGATGGACCGCGACCGGCGCTGGGAGCGGGTCCAGAGGGCCTACGACGCCCTCACGGAGGCGCGCGGGACCCGGTTCGAGCGGGCCGGGCAGGCGGTCGCCGCGTCCTACGCGCAGGACGTGTCCGACGAGTTCATGCGGCCCGCGATCATCGGCGACTATGCCGGCATGCGGGACGGCGACGGCATCCTGAGCTTCAACTTCCGCGCCGACCGGACCCGGCAGATCCTGGAGGCGCTCCTCGACCCGGCCTTCGCGGGTTTCGACCGCGCGCGCACGGTCCGGTTCGCCGCCGCCCTGGGGATCGTCCAGTACAGCGTCGAGATCGACGCCTTCGCCGAGACCCTGTTCGGGGCCCTCGACCTGCCGAACGGCCTCGGCGAGACCGTGGCCCGGGCCGGGCGCGCGCAGCTGCGCATGGCCGAGACGGAGAAGTACCCGCACGTCACCTACTTCATGAACGGCGGCCGCGAGGAGCCCTTCGCGGGGCAGGACGCGATCCTCGTGCCCTCGCCGAAGGTCGCGACCTACGACCTGCAGCCGGAGATGTCGGCGCCGGAACTCACCGACCGCGCCGTGGAGGCGATCGGCTCCGGGCGCTACGACCTGATCATCCTGAACTTCGCCAACCCCGACATGGTCGGCCACACCGGCAGCCTCGCGGCCGCCGTGACGGCGGTGGAGACCGTCGACACCTGCCTCGGCCGCGTCGTCGAGGCGGTGACGGCCCAGGGCGGGGCGCTGCTGGTGACCGCCGACCACGGCAACTGCGAGATGATGCGCGATCCCGAGACCGGCGAGCCCCACACCGCCCACACCCTCAACCCGGTGCCCGCCGTGCTGGTCGGCGTCGACGGCGTGACCCTGGCCGACGGCCGCCTGGCGGACGTGGCGCCGACGCTCCTCGACCTGATGGGACTGGACCAGCCGGCCGAGATGACCGGCACGTCGCTGATCCGCCCGCGGGGCCAGGGCTGAGGCCCGGGGCCGGCGGCACGCCGCCTGCAACGCCCGGGCTGTCATGCGCGCCGTCCCTGCGTTACCTCCCGCCACGGGGCCGGTCCGTCCCAGCGTGGTGCGAGGTCGTGGTGCGTCTGACCGGTTCTAGGACATGATCGCCCGGCACAGCCTGATCTACGTCGGCTCGCGGGGCTTCGCGGCCGCCCTGAACATGGCCTCCGTGGCGGTGTTCACGCGGCTCGCGCCGGTGGAGAGCTACGGCACCTACCTGTACGTCCTGTCGTGGGCGCTGGTGCTCTACGGGGCGACCTGCCAGTGGCCGAAATTCGCGTTCTTCGCCCTCTACGACGAGGCGCGCGAGCCCGCGCAGGTCGGCACCGTGGTGCGGATCCTGGGCGGCACGCTGCTCCTCGCCGGGCTCGGCAGCGCGCTCGCGGCCGCCCTCGGGCTGATGCCGGCGCGGATGGCGGCCGCGATCCTGGCCCTCGCCTTCGGGACCACCCTGTTCGAGGGATCCACCGAGATCGCCCGGACCCGCCTGCGGGCCGGGGCGGTGGCGGCCTCGGTGATGAGCCGCGCCGTCCTGATCCTGGCCCTCGGAAGCCTGGCGCTGCACCTCTCGCAGGATCCCCTGCACCTCGCCTTCGCGGTGGCGGCCGCGAACGCCCTGGCGTCGCTCCCGGCCGCGGCCACGATCGCCCCGATGATGCCCGGCCGCGGCAGCCGGGCGGAGGCCCTGCGGCTGTTCGCCTACGGCTGGCCGCTGGTGCTCTCCTTCGGAACGGCGGCGCTCGCCCAGAGCCTCGACCGGCTGATCATCGCCAAGACGGTGGGACCGGCCGGGCTCGGCGCCTACGGGGCCCTGGCCGACTTCCTGAAGCAGAGCTTCATCGTGTTCGGCGAGGCGATCGCCCTGTCGCTGATCTCGATCGCCAAGCGCGAGGCGCGGGTGGGCGGGATGGCGGCGGCCTCCGGGGTGCTGCGCGACGCCGCCCGGGCCATGACGCTGATCGCGGCCTTCGGGGCGGTGTTCTTCCTGTGCTTCGACGACCTGGTCGTCGCGGTGCTGCTCGGGCCCGACTACCGGGCCGAGGCGCGCGAGCTCGCCCCGGTGCTGATCCTGGCGAGCATCCTGATGATGTTCCGCGCCTACTATTTCGGGCAGGTGATCTACTTCGCCCGCTCCAGCGGCCTCGAGGCGGCCGCGGCCTTCGCGACCCTCGCCGCCGTCGCCGCGCTGTCGCTCCTGCTGATCCCGCGCTTCGGCGCCGCCGGGGCGGCCCTCGCCTTCGCGGGCGGCCAGAGCGCGGCCTGCCTCGTGCTGGTGCTCGGCGCCCGCCGGACCGGCACGACGATGCCGACGCCGCTCGCCGACATGGCCGGCATCGCCGGGATCGCGCTGGCCTGCGGCGCGGTGAATGCCGGCATCGCCCTGGTCCCCGGCGGGCTGATGCCGCCGGGGCAGGCCCTGCGCCTCGTCCTGCTCGTCGCCGCGGCCGGGGTGACGGCGTGGCGCTACGACGTGCTCGGCTTCGCCGGCGCGATCCGTCACCGCCTCGCTGCCTGACGGTCCGGCGATGGCTGGCACCGCGGCAGACACGGCCCCAGACACCGCCGCGCTACCTGGGGGCCTCGTGGCGGCGGTCCGGCCCCTCGACGGCGCGGCGGCCTGGATCTCGGCCTGGCGGGCCCTGGGCCCGGCGTCCCTGATCCGGAACCCGTTCTACGAGGCGGGCTACGCCCTCGCCGCCCGGGAGGCCTTCGGGGCCGGCGTCCGGCTCCTCCTCGTCGCCGACCGGCCCCCCGAGGCACCGGGGGCCCGGCTCGTCGCCGCCTGGCCGTTCCGGCCGTCGCGCCGCCGCTGGGGCGTGCCGCTGCCGGTGCTCATGGGCTGGACCCACGGCTACGCGCCGTTCGGGGCGCCGCTCCTCGACGGCGCCGCGCCGGAGGCCGCCCTGGCGGGGCTGCTCGCCGCGCCGGGCGCCCTCGGCCTGCCGCCGCGCCTCCTCCTGCCGAACGCCCCCGCGGACGGCCCCCTGCCGGAGCTCCTGACGGCGCGGGGCGGGCGCAGCGCCGCCTACTGGCCGCACGACCGCGGCCTGCTCGACCTCACCGGGCTCGGGCCGCCGGCGCGGGCCTCCTATCTCGGGCACCTCTCCGGGCAGCGCCGCCGCAAGCTCCGCCGCGCCCGCGCGCGCCTGGAGGCGGCGGGGCCCGTGACCTTCGAGATCCTCGCCGCGCCCGAATCCCTCGGCCCGGCCTTCGACGCGCACGTCGCCCTGGAAACCGCCGGCTGGAAGGGGCAGGCCGGCACGAGCCTCGCGCAGCGGCCGGCGGAGATCGCGTTCCTGCGCGCCGCCCTGGCCGGTCTCGGCGCCGATCGCGGGGCCGCGGACGGCGTGCGGATCGCGCGCCTGCACCGGGGAGACCAACTCCTGGCCTCCCTGATCCTGCCGGTCACTGGCCGGGAGGCCTGGGTCCTGAAGATCGCCAACGACGAGACGAGGCCGGAGACCGCGCCGGGCGTCCAGCTCGTCCACCGGCTGACCGAGGCGGTGGCCGCGGGCGACTGGCCGATCGACCGGATCGATTCCTGCGCGCCGCCGGGCTTCGCCCTCGGCACCACCTTCTGGACCGAGCGCCGGCCGATCGCCCATCTGCTGGTGGAGGCGGGCCGCGATCCGCTGTTCCCGGTGGCCCGGACCCTGGAGCGGGCCCGGGAGGGCGTCGCCCGGGCGCGTGTCACCATCCGAAGCGGGCGATCTGCTCCAGCCGCGCCCGCGTCGCCGCCGCGTCGCGGCCCATGACGGCGATCCGTCCGGACAGGTCGTAGCAGGTCGCGCAGAACGGCAGCTGCAGCAGCGCGTACCCGTCGTCGCGCGCCCGGGCGACGGAGGCGACGAGGCACGGCAGGACCGGCCCGTCGGGCGGCCCGGCGAGGCAGTCGGCCCTTGGGCTGCCGAAGGCCGGGCGGTTCGGCCAGGTCAGCAGGAGGGTGGTGCCGCCCCGGCGGTCCGGGGCCGGCGGCAGGGTGTAGCTGCGCAGGAACAGCGCGCAGGCCGCGAGGAGGAGGACCGGCAGGATCAGGGCTGTGCGCATCGGCGGCCTCCGGACGCCTCAATCCCCCACGTCGAAGCGCGTCCGATAGAACACCTCGCGGCCGGCGCCGTCGATCACCCGGACGGCCTCGGCCGGCTCGCCCGAGCGCTGCGGCACCCGGGCGCGGGCGAACAGCCGCAGGGCCCGCTCCTGCGCGCTCTCCAGGCTGCCGACCCGCACGGAGATCCGCGTCTGGATCTCGTCCGGCTCCGGTCCGAGGACTTCGATGTGGAAGGTCTCGCGCACGGGTATCCGCCTGATCGAGGGGCTCTCAGCGCCGGATATCGTGATCCGGCCGGCGGCCGCCATAGCATGTTCCGGTTCGCTGTCGGGTTGGATCGCTCGGCTTCAATCCATCGCTCCCGCCGTCGCGGGCACGCTCCACAGCCCCGATCGCGGCACCGCCGCACGGCTTCGTCCGCGGGCCGTGACGGAACGCCCGCGGCCGGTCTCGGCACGAAGTCCAATTGCCCCGCGGCCCGCCTCGGCTCTAAGAGGTCCGCTTCGCCCGAGGAGACATCACCGGAGGAACCCCGTGGACCCGCTCAAGGCCGCCGCCGCGACGCTTCTCTGCCTCGCCCTGTTCTGGCTGGCCTTCCGGCTGACCCGGCGCCTGGTCGATCTCGCCATCGCGGGGGGCTACGCCGAGGAGCGCCGGCGGCTCGCTGAGGAGGAGGCCGCTCAGGCCGAGGCGGGCGCCGTCCCGCAGGCCTCGGCCATCCGGGCGACCCCCGCGAGCTTGGCTTCGAACAGGGACCAGTCATCCGCCGCGGCGATCGGCGCCCACAACGCCTCCACCTCGTCGATCAGGAGCGTGCAGGGCGCCTCCGCGAAGTAGGGGTGGTCGAGCCGCGCCCCCGGGGCGGGCGCGAGCGGCTCCAGCGCGGCCCGCACCGGCGCGAAGGCCTCGGACCGGTACTGCGCGGCGGCCGGCCCGTCCTCGGCCCGCCCGGCGCTGGCGAGCCCGCCGTACCAGTCGAAGAAGAACCGCTCGAAAGGCGCCCGCGTCTCGGCGAGGAACCGCCAGACCGCCGAGACCAGCCGGTCGGTCTCCGGCCGCGGCGCCGCGGCGAGGCCGAGGCGGCGGAACAGGGCCTCGGCGAACGCCTCCTGCAGGGCCGGGCCGAAGCCCGAGAGGGCGGATTCGAGGCGCGCCTGGGGCGCCAGCGCCAGCAGGCAGTCGGCCAGCCGGGCCAGGTTCCAGAACAGCGCCTCCGGCTGCCGGCCGAAACTGTAGAGCCCGGTCTCGTCGAAGTAGGCGGCGGTGAAGTCCGGGTCGAAATGCGGCAGGAAGCGCCACGGCCCGTAATCGAAGCTCTCGCCGGTGACGTTGATGTTGTCGCTGTTGAGCACCCCGTGGACGAAACCGGCGGCCGCCCATTGCGCCCCCGTCCGGGCGACCCGGGCGACCACGTCCTCGAGGAAGGCGACGGCGCGATCCTCCAGGCCGTCGCGCCAGAGTTCCGGCCGGTGGGTCGCGATCGTGTGGTCGAGCAGCCGGGCGATGTTGTCCGGCTCGCCGAGCGCCAGGAAGCGCTGGAAGGTCCCGATGCGGATGTGTCCGTGGGACAGGCGCACCAGCACCGAGGAGCGCGCCGGCGAGGGCTCGTCGCCGCGCACGAGATCCTCGCCGGTCTCGATCAGGCTGAAGCTCTTCGAGGTGTAGACGCCCTGCGCCTCCAGGAGGGCGGTGGCCAGCACCTCGCGCACCCCGCCCTTGAGGGTGAGCCGCCCGTCGGCGCCGCGCGACCAGGGCGTGGTGCCGCTGCCCTTGGTGCCGAGGTCGAGGAGGCGCCCGTCCAGGCGGTCGTGCAGCTGTGCGAACAGGAAGCCGCGCCCGTCGCCGAGCTCCGGATTGTAGGAGCGGAACTGATGGCCGTGGTAGCGCAGGGCCAGCGGCGTCTCGAAGCTGCCCGGCAGGGGCTCGAACCGGCCGAAATGGGCGATCCACGCCGCCTCGGACAGCCCGCCCAGGCCGACCCGCTCCGCCCAGGCCCGGTTGCGGTAGCGCAGGATCGTCCGCGGGAACCGGGCCGGCGTCACGGGATCGAAGAAGGCGGGCCCGAGATCGGCGTGGCGGCGGGAGGGCGTGAAGGCGGTGTCGTCCATGCGGCGGCGCGTCTCTCCGGTCGGGGATGAGTCCCGTCGTACCAAGCGAGCGGGACGCGATCCGTTGCCGATCCCGTCGTCGCGAGCGGAGCGAAGCAACCCCATGCAGCGGGGCATCGGTCGCGCGCGGCCCCGCCTGGATCGCTTCGCTCCGCTCGCGAAGACGGCGGCCGACCCGGGAGGCGTCACGATCCTAGAGATCTGGTCATGCCGTCCCGGACACCTGCCGCAGGGCCTCGCCGGCGATCATCGCGGCCGCGACCGCGACGTTGAGCGAGCGCAGGCCCGGCCGGATCGGCACCACGATCCGCGCGTCGGCCGTTGCGTGCACCGCCTCCGGCACGCCGGCGGATTCGCGCCCGACCATCAGGCAATCGTCGGGGCCGAAGGCGAAGTCCGTGTAGGGCACGGCGCCCGCCGTGGTGGCGAGGACGAGCCGGATCCCGGCCTCGGCCCGCCACGCCGCGAAGGCCGCGAAGGAGCGGTGCCGGGTGATCGCCACGTGGTCGAGGTAGTCGAGGCCCGAGCGGCGCAGGTGGCGGTCCGAGACGTCGAAGCCCGCGGGCTCCACGATCTCCACCGCCAGCCCGAGGCAGGCGGCCATGCGCAGCATCGTGCCGGTGTTCTGAGGAATGTCGGGCTGGTAGAGGGCGAGGCGGAGCATGGCGCCGGCCTTGTGCGGGGCGGAAGGCCCCGCCGTCAAAGCCCGCCGGGGCAGACGCGCAGCTGGCAAACCGCCGTGCCGGCCCCGGCCCGCGCCGAGTCAGCGCGGAACTTAAGCCCCGCCAGAACCTTGAGGCGGCGCCACCCCCCTGTGCGGCCCCCGTCTGAAAGACCTGCTCCGATGCGCACCCCGCTCCTCGCCTCGGCCCTCCTGCTGGCCGGCCTCGCCACCGCCTCGGCGCAGACCGACGGCGCCAAGCCGGACGGCGGCGCCGCCGCGACCCCGGTCCCCGGCCAGCCCGCCACCATGGCCGACAGCCTGCGCCCGACCTTCGTGGCCCAGGCCCCCGACGACATGGTCGCCAGCAAGCTGATCGGCTCCAGCGTCGTCAACGGCGCCAACGAGACCATCGGGCAGATCGCCGACTTCGTCCTCGACCAGAAGGGTGCCGTGAAGGCCTGGATCATCGGGGTCGGCGGCTTCCTGGGGATCGGCTCGAAATACGTCGCGGTCGACCCGTCCGTGCTCAAGCTCGACCGCACCGACGGCAAGACCCTCCAGGCGCGGATCGACACGACCAAGGACCAGCTCCGGGCGGCGCCGGAATACGTCTATCTCGGCAAGGAGCCGCCGAAGGGCGCCGCGCCGGCGAGCCCCGCGGGGGAGCCGGCGTCGAAGCCGTAGCGGTCGCGCCGGCGCGGCGCCGGGCGGCCGGCGGCACCGCGCCGGCTTGCCTCCGCGCGCCGTTGTGTGCTGTGCCGGCCTCCCCCGGAGGTCGGAACCCGTCCCATGCGCCGCGCCCTCGTCCCGCTTCTCGCCTTCTGCCTCGGCCTCATCGGCCTCACCGGGGCGGCGGTGTTCGCGTTCCTGCCCGACAAGGCGCCGGTGGGCGTGCCGAGCGTCGGCGGCCCGTTCACGCTGGTGAACCAGGACGGGCGCACCGTCACCGAGCGCGACTTCGCCGGCGCGACCCACCTCGTGTTCTTCGGCTTCACCCACTGCCCGGACGTGTGCCCGACCACCCTGCAGCAGATCTCCGACGTGCTGGCGGCCCTGGGGCCGAAGGGCAAGTCCATGCGGGTCGCCTTCGTCACGGTGGATCCCGAGCGCGACGATCCGGCGAGCCTGAAGACCTACCTGTCGAGCTTCGACCCCCGCATCACCGGCCTCACAGGCACGCCCGAGCAGGTCACCGCCACCGAGAAGGCGTACCGGGCCTACGCCCGCAAGGTGCCGGCCAAGGACAACGACTACACGATGGAGCACACCGCGCTCGTCTACGTCATGGACGCGCAGAATCGCTTCGTCGGCGCCCTCGACCTGACCCGGCCGGCCGACGAGGTCGCCGCGCAGCTCGCCAAGAAGATCTGACCGGGGGCGTGCCCGGCCGGCCGCGCCTCAGAGCGTCATCCCGGCATGGAAGCGGTCGGGAGAGAGCGGCAGCAGGAACTGCACGCCGAATCCGCCCTCGAAGTAGCGGACCAGCCGGCCCGGCGTGCTGCCCACCGTGACGGCGGCGCCGAGGGGCAGCGGCACCGGGCAGGAGATCGCCACGCCCGACATCGAGATGTCGATGAGGCGCGCCCTGATCTCGCGGACCCCCTCGACGCGCAGGACCACCGCCGTGTTGGTCGGCACGAGGCGCTCGTGCGAGCGGCCCTCCGGCAGGCCCAGCATCTCCCGGTTCGCCAGCCAGGTGAGCTGGGAGGCGAGCTTGTCGCGCTTGCGCGCTGTGGCGTTGAGCTGGACCGCGAACCCGTCCGGGCAGGTGCGGGCGACGACGCCCTCGATGCGGCCGATATGCTCCAGGTAGAGCACCACGCGCTCGCCGACCGCGCCCTTGACCGCGCAGGTCAGCCGCACGCCGCCCGGCGACATGTCCACGGTCTGGCAGGGATATTCCCGGCGGTCGGCCAGCATGTAGCGGCCGAGCACGGCGACCGGCACGCGCTGGTGGCGGCGCTGGTCGGCGGCGCCGCGCGCCGGCTCGGCGGCGAGGCCGCGCAGATCAGTTCCGGCGGTGGCCTCGACCGCGATCATTCCGAGATTGGTCCTGCGCCGGGAGAATGGCCGGTGCAGACTAGGCTCGGACTGTTACGAAACCCTTTTTCCCTGCTTCGCGGTCTATCGGCCTTGTAGAAACATCCACTGTCGAGCGCGGCCGCGCCGTGCGCGATCGACTTGTACGCCGAAGATGTCCTCGGGCGCGCGCGCCGATTCGATCGAACTGGCCGGCGCGCTCCGGGCGTAACCTTGGACGAATACGGTTCTCAGGCGCGCCCGCCGGCGTGGACGAGGAGGTGGCCGTGGCGCACCGGACCGGGGTAGCCCGCGCTCGTGCGCACGGCGGTGCGGGCGGGCGGCACCGGCTCGGCCCGGCGACTGGGCAGGATGCGCAGGGAGGTGGTCTCGGCCTCCACCAGCGGGCGCAGGCCGAGCCAGTGCGGCGCGCCGTCGAGGCTGAGGGTGCCGAGGGCGCGGACCTGCGTCCGGCCGCGGTGGCGCAGGGGCAGGAGCAGGAGTTCGAGATCCGCCGCCTCGCCGGCCGCGTTGGTGCCGCGCAGGCCCGCCACGACGCCCAGCGTGTCGCTGGCCACGATCTCGACGATCCGCCAGGGATCCGTCGCCCGGGAGCCCCACAGCCGGGCGAAGGGCTCGCCCTTCAGCTCGCGGCCGTACAGGGCGCAGACCCGCGTCCCCGCGAGCCGGACGCTCGCGGAGCGGCTCGGCATGTCGAGTTCCAGGATCAGACTGTCGGCGAGAAGGTGCCGGATCTCGCCCGGCTCGATCTCGGCGCGTTCCGGCGCGGCCCGTTCTCCGCGCAGGCGCTCCCAGTAGGCATGGAGCATGCGGCTGGTGGGATGCTTCATCGGTGTCCCGATTCTCAACGCCTGTGGTTCATCCCCGGATCATTCTGGCACATCCGCGGGGGTGTGACCGGCCGATCCGGGCGTTCACCGCGTCCGGGCGCACGGGCCGTGCCGGCCCCGCACCCGCGCGTCGCCGGGCCACCGACGACGCACCGGGCGGGGGGTAGCGCGTCGGGGCCGGCGACACAATCGTAGCACCCTGCCGGGCGCGCCGCGGCGATCCGGGCGTAATCCGGCCTGCAGACGGGCCGGTGCACGGCGACGGACCGCGATCCGGACGGTCTTTGCGAGCTTCAATACGTCGCCGGGGCTTGCCCGATCGCGCCGCACGCCGACATGGTGCGGCGATGGATGCCTCCCCCGATTTCCCGCGGCAGAGCCGCGTGCCCGTGTTCAACATGCCGGGGGTGGTCACGCTCTCGATCGGGCTGCTCCTGGCGATCCAGGCGGTGCGCGAGTTCCTGCTGCCGGACACCTGGGACATCCGCCTCGTCCTCGACCTCGCGCTGGTGCCGGCGCGCTGGACCCTCTGGTTCGATCCCGGCCGGGCCGCCGAGGTGATCCGCGCCGCCGGCGATACGGGCGATCCCGGCCTGGAGGCGGCCCGCGAGGCCTTCGCCCGCTACATCGTGGGCGAGCACGCCCTCCAGCCCTGGACGCTCGTCACCTACGGGCTGCTGCACGGCTCGTGGATGCACGTGATCTTCAACAGCGTCTGGCTCGCGGCCTTCGGCGCCCCGGTGGCGCGCCGCTGCGGCGCCCTGCGCTGGTGCGTGCTCGCGCTGGCCGGCACGGCGGCCGGCGGACTTCTCCACATCCTGATCGACCCGCTGAGCGCGGGGCCGCTGGTCGGCGCCTCGGCGGGAATCTCGGCCCTGATGGCCGCCGCCGCCCGGTTCGTGTTCCAGCCGCCGGTCTCGGGCTACGGCGCGCCGGCGTGGCAGGTGCCGCCGCCCCGGCCCGCCGAGACGATCCCGGAGCTGCTGCGCAACCGCACCGCGGTGTCGTTCCTGGTGATCTGGCTGCTGACCAACCTGCTCTTCGGCCTCGTCAGCGTGCCGCTCGTCGGCGAGAACGCCGCCATCGCCTGGGACGCCCATCTCGGCGGCTTCATCGCGGGCTTCTTCCTGTTCCCCCTGGTGGATCCCCGGGAGCCGCGCCGGCACTGAGTCCCGCCCTCAGCGTCCGGCACCTTGCCATCCGGCCGGATCAGTCACACACTCGCCACAATGTGAACGAGCCGGGCCAACCCGGTCGAGAACGCCATCAGGGCGCCGCGGGCTGACGGCGCACCGGACGCGTCACATAGGGAGAGAGCCATGACCGTCGCACGCATCCTCGCCGAGAAGGGTAGCTCCGTCGTCACCGTGAGCCCCGACAAGACCCTCGATGAGGTGATCCAGATCCTCGCCGACAAGCGGATCGGCGCCCTCGTGGTCGCCCATGCCGACGGGACGGTGGCGGGCATTATCTCCGAGCGGGACATCATGCGGGCGCTCGCCCGTCACGGGGGCTCGGCCTTCGACGCGCCGGTCTCGGCGCACATGACCACCGCGGTCACGACCTGCGGCCGGACCACCACGATCGAGGAGGTCATGACCCTCATGACCGACGGGCGCTTCCGCCACGTGCCGGTCTGCGAGGACGGGCAGCTGATCGGCCTGGTCTCGATCGGCGACGTGGTGGCGCGCAAGATCGCCACTGTCGAGGCCGAGCACCAGGCTCTGCGCGACTACATCACCATGGCGTAGGGGCGCCGGAACCGCGCGTTTTCGTCCCTCGCTCCGGGCTGCTTGCCGATCCACACATCCGCCTTGGCAAGATGGTTTCAGGATCGGGCGCCGGTCCCCTCTCCCGTGCGGGAGAGGGACAGGGTGAGGGACGAGAACTTACAGAATGAGGCGCCCCCTGTTGGCGCATCGATCGCGTGCCCTATTCGGGGAGTTCTCGTCCCTCACCCCAACCCTCTCCCGCACGGGAGAGGGGGGCCGTCGCGCTCCTTCATCAGCGTCGGTCTCCACGGGAGATCTGTGAACATCATCGCCTCTTCAGGGTCGGGGGAGCCCGGATCCTGTCGTTCCTCTCTGCGCCCGCCTCACGCCTTCACGGGATCGAGCGTGACGTGCCAGAGGTCGGTGTCGGCCGCGTCCTTGAGCGTCACCGTCATCTGCTCGGTGGCGCCGTCCACCGCCACGTGGCCGAAGAACTGGTAGCCGGCGGCCGGCGACAGGTTCACCTGCCCCTTGTCGGGCGCCTTCACGTAGCGCAGCTGCGGCCCGAACGTGTTGTCCAGCGCGTTCGGCCCGAAGGTGCCGGCGTGCAGCGGCCCGGAGACGAACTCCCAGAACGGGTCGAAATCCTGGAACTGCGCCTTGTCGGGGTCGTAGTAGTGGGCGGCCGTATAGTGCACGTCGGCCGTGAGCCAGACCGTGTTGCGGATCCCCGCGCTCTTGATGAAGCGCAGGAGGTCGGCGATCTCCAGCTCGCGCCCGAGCGGCGGCCCGTCGCCCTGCGCTACCGCCTCCGAGCCGAAATTGCGGTCGGTGTCGTAGGTCACCACGAGGCCGAGTGGCATGTCGGCGGCGATCACCTTCCAGGTCGCGCGGGACTCGAGCAGCGCCCGCTTCAGCCACGCGATCTGCTGCGGCCCGAGGAAGTAGGACTCGGGCCCGTATTCCGTCTGCCGGTTCTCGCCGTTCGGGCCCCGGTAGGAGCGCATGTCGAGCATGAACACGTCGACCAGCGGGCCGTAGCCGATCTTGCGGTAGACCCGGCCGGGCTCCGACGGCTCGAAGCGCATCGGCATGTACTCGTGGAAGGCCTTCGCCGCGCGCAGCTGCAGGGCCAGCACGTTCGGGTCGGCGTACTTCTTCTTCAGGTGCTCGGCCCGGGTCAGCGGCTCCCCCGGCCACCAGTTGTTGGTGACCTCGTGGTCGTCCCACTGGGCCAGGATCGGCACGGCGGCGTTCATCGCCAGCACGTTCCGGTCGGTGAGGTTGTACTTGTGCCGGCCCCGGAACTCCGCGAGCGTCTCGGCCGGCTTGGCGACCTCCTCGGTCACCCGGTTGCGCCACAGGCTGCCGTCGGGGAGCTTCACCTCGGACTGGATCGGCCCGTCGGCGTAGATCGTGTCGCCGGAATGGATGAAGAAGTCCGGCCGGTTCTTCAGGATGGCGGAGTAGATCGTCATGCCGCCGCGGGCGTCGTCGATGCCCCAGCCCTGGCCCGCCGTGTCGCCCGACCAGCAGAACGAGACCGAGCGCCGGTCCGCCGGCGCGGTCCGGAACCGCCCGACCTGGGCCGGCCCGACGATGGTCGGCGCGGCGACGTCCTCCAGGCGGACCCGGTAGAACACGTCCTGGCCGGCCGGCAGCCCGGTCAGCGCCACCTTCACGGTGCCGTCGGTCTCCGGCAGGGCGTCGGCGAAGACACCGCCGCGGATGTCGGCGAAGCTCTCGGTGGTCGCCCACTCGACGATCGCCCGGGCCGGCCGGTCGGACCGGGCCCAGACCACCGCCGAGTCGGTGCCGACGTCGCCCGACTGGAGGCCGTGGGTCAGGAGCGGCCGGTCGGCGGCGCGGCTCAGGCCGGGCCGCCCGAGGCCCGAGGCCAGCCCGACGAGGCCGGCGCCTCCGGACAGCAGGATCTGACGGCGACTCGTATACATTGGAGGTCCTCCAGCATGCACGGCGCCCATCGCAGGCGGCCGCGACAGCCGGATGACGGCCTCCTCCGGACGGAGCGCGGCCGAACCCTCAGGCCCGCGCGGCCGCACCCTCCAGCACGGCCCGGATCCGGGGCAGGGCGGCGCGGGCGGCGCGGTGACCGAGAGCGATGCCCTCCGCGGCCCGGTGGAAGTCGAACAGCCCGAAGGCGGCGAGATCCGGGCCGATGGCCACGTCCGGCGGGTCGCGCTCCAGCCGCGCCCGCGAGATCCGGTCCTGCGTGGTGTTGAACGCGTCGAGCACCACCCGGGCGATGCCCGGCACGGCGATCTCGGGCTCGGGCCGGTCGAAGCCCGGCAGGCGCCCGCGCACGACCTGCAGGAAGCCCCGGCGCGGCGGGGCCGGGTGCGGCGCCTCGCGCACCACCGGTCCGCCGGTGTCGCCGTTGAGGTTCACGCAGATGACGAGGTCGGCCCCGAGCGCGCGGGCGAGCGCCACCGGCACCGGGTTGACCAGGGTCCCGTCCATCAGCACCCGGCCGTCATGGGCCACCGGCGGGAACAGGCCGGGGATCGCGTAGGAGGCGCGCACGGCGTCCACCGCCGGGCCCTCGGTGAGGCTGACCTCGTGGCCGGTCCCGTACTCGGTGGCGACGCAGCCGAAGCGGATCGGCAGCGTCTCGATGCGGCGCTCGCCGAGATCCGCGGCGAGGCGCTGGCGCAGGCGGTTGCCGGCGATCAGGCCGGAGCCCGGCAGGCGGGGGTCGATGAGCCCCACGACCCGGCGCCGGGTCAGCGCCCGGGCGAAGGCCTCGAGCCGGTCGAGGCGCCCGGCCGCGTAGCAGGCGCCGACCACGGCGCCGATGGAGCAGCCGGCCACCACGGTCGGCGTGATGCCGCCTTCCTCCAGGGCGCGGATCACCCCGATATGCGCCCAGCCCCGGGCCGAGCCGCCCCCGAGGGCGAGTCCGACCTGCGGGCCAGGGCTCGGCGGCGGGCGGACCGGCTCGACGGTTCCGGGCGGGAAATGCGGGTCGGCAGACTCGTCTTGCCACCGCGTGGCAAGAGGGCGGTTCATCGCCCGGCGGCTTTCAGGACGACCCGGCCGTCCGCCTCCCGGACGACGCTGCGGTAGAAGCAGTCGCGCCGGCCGGTGTGGCAGCAGCCGCCGTCGCCGCCGACCTCGACGCGGATCAGCAGGGCGTCCTGGTCGCAGTCCACCCGCATCTCGACGACGCGCTGGATCTGGCCGCTGGTCGCGCCCTTGTGCCAGAGCTCCCGGCGCGAGCGCGACCAGTACCACGCCTCGCCGGTCTCGAGGGTGCGCGCCAGCGACTCGGCATTCATGTGGGCGAGCATCAGCACCTGCCCGTCCCGCGCGTCGACCGCGATGCAGGCGACGAGGCCGTCGCGGTCGAACCGGGGCGTGAGGGCCGCACCCTCTTCGATCTCGGCGCGGGTGCCGGGGGGAGCGAAGGCGATGTCGCGCGCGGTCATGGTCGTGACGTCGCCCGGGGCTACTTGGCGCCGCCGCGCACCAGGGTCAGGAAGCGGACCTGCTCGTTGGCGTTGTCCTTGAAGACGCCGCGGAACTGGCTGGTGATGGTCGAGACGCCGGCCTTCTGGACGCCGCGCATCGCCATGCAGAGATGCTCGGCCTCGACCATCACGGCGACGCCGCGGGGCTTGAGGATGCTCTCGATCACGTCGGCGATCTGGGCGGTCATGGTCTCCTGCGTCTGCAGGCGGCGGGCGAAGGTGTCGACCACGCGGGCGAGCTTCGACAGGCCGACCACGCCCCGGGTCGGGTAGTAGGCGATGTGGGCGAGGCCCATGAACGGCACCATGTGGTGCTCGCAGTGGGAGTGGAACGGGATGTCGCGCACCAGCACGATGTCCGAGTAGCCCTCGACCTCCTCGAAGACGCGCTCAAGCAGCTTCTCCGCGTCGACCGCGTAGCCGCCGAACAGCTGCTCGTAGGCCTTGGTGACCCGGGCCGGTGTGTCGAGCAGGCCCTCGCGGGTCGGGTCGTCGCCGGCCCAGCGCAGGAGCGTGCGCACGGCGGCCTCGGCCTCGGCGCGGCTCGGGCGGCCGGTCTCGATCCCGTCCGGGACGCGGGTCGCGGAGGCCGGCTCGGGCGCCACCTCGACGGGACGGCCGTCATCCACCGGCCGATTGTCATTGCGCATGCCGTTCAGCCCTTGCCCGTCGATCCCGTTCCGGTCGAAACCCTGGCCGTCGCCCTGATACGACAGGGATTTGAGCGCGGCATCCATGGCATCTCCGGCCCGCGCGATGCGGGATTTCATCGGGGTGCTGTCGGGCTTGGCGTACATCGTCGGATCGCGTCGGGCGTTCGAGGGAAGATCCCGGGCTCGAAAAGGTTTCAAGCCGGCGCCCCGGGATGGACGAAAGGCCGTGGGAACCACCGTGGCCGTGGGCGCGACCCTGGTCGACGGCCCGCCTCCTCGCGAAGCGGCCGTATCGCGCCTATATCATCGTTCGCGGGGCAACGCGCAATGCGCGTCGCACGCGGCAGAGTCCCGATGGACATTGTGCCTCCGGCCGAGGACCCGATGCTCGACGACATCTACAACCGCCGTATCCTGGAACTCGCCGCCGACATCCCCCGGCTCGGCCGGCTCGAGAACCCGGACGCGAGCGCCACGGCCCACTCGCGCCTGTGCGGCTCGACCGTGACGGTCGACCTCGTCCTGGGCGAGGACGGCCGGGTCGCGGATTTCGCCCAGGAGGTGCGGGCCTGCGCCCTCGGGCAGGCCTCCTCGTCGCTGATGGGCCGGCACGTGGTCGGCGCCAGCGCGGACGAGTTGCGCGGCGTCCGCGCGGCCATGCGGTCCATGCTCAAGGAGAACGGCCCGGCGCCCGACGGCGCGTGGTCGGACCTCGCGGTGCTGGAGCCGGTGCGGGACTTCAAGGCGCGCCACGCCTCGACGCTCCTGACCTTCGACGCGGTGGTGGACGCCCTCGATCAGATCGCCGCCAAGCGGCAGGCCGCCTGACGGCATGGTCCGGCGCGCCGCCCACTGGGCGATCCGCGGCTACCAGCTGACGCTGTCGGGCCTGGTCGGCCGCCAGTGCCGCCACTGGCCGAGCTGCTCCGAGTACACCGACACGGCCATCGCCCGGCACGGGTTCTGGCCCGGCGGCTGGATGGGCTTCGCCCGGATCTGCCGCTGCGGGCCGTTCGGCACGCACGGCATCGACCTCGTCCCGGAGCGCCTGCCCGCGGGGGCGGCGTGGTACCGCCCCTGGACCTACGGCCGCTGGCGCGGCGTCGAGGCGCCGCCGTCACCGTTCGCCTGCGAGGCGGTGGCGCGGGAGGTCGACGCGCGGTAGGTGGCGTTCCTGTTTTGTTTCACGTGAAACACGGCCTCGACGAGCGCGGGCCCCCTCTCCCGTTCGGGAGAGGGACAGGGTGAGGGACGTGCGCCATCCGGAGAAGGCGCGACTGCCCCGACGTCGCCGGCGTGCCCGACCCTGAAAAGTCTACTCCGTCACCCCAACCCTCTCCCGCACGGGAGAGGGAGCAGGTCGCGCTCCGTCATGGGCCGCAAACCTGCGGCGCCCATAGCCCTGCGGGGGGAGGCGACCGTCCGTCCCGCGCTCAACCGGCCTGACGGTTGGCCGCCAGTTTCTCGGCGAACTCGATCGCCTCGATGAGGCTGCGCTCGTTGGCGAGGCCGGTCCCGGCGATGTCGAAGGCGGTGCCGTGATCGACCGAGGTGCGGATGATCGGCAGGCCCAGGGTGATGTTCACCCCCGACAGGTCCATCCACTTGCCCGTGGCCGGGTCGATCTCGAAGCCGAGCAGCTTGACCGGGATGTGCCCCTGGTCGTGGTACATCGCCACCACCGCGTCGTACTGGCCCGCGCGCAGCTTCACGAACACCGTGTCGCCCGGCACCGGCCCGTGTACGTCCAGCCCGTCGGCGTTGGCCGCCGCGATCACCGGCGCGCTGACGTCGATGTCCTGGCGCCCGAACAGGCCGCCCTCGCCGGCATGGGGGTTGAGCGCGGCGACCGCGATCTTCGGCCTGGCCAGGCTCAGCCCCTTCAGCGCCGTGTCGGTGAGGTCGATGACGCGGCGCAGGCGCTCCGGGGTCAGGCGCCGAGGCACGTCCTCCAGGGCGACGTGGGTGGTGACGTGCGAGACCCGCATGGTGCCGTGGGCCAGCATCATCACCGAGCCGCGCACGCCGGTCAGCTCCGCCAGCATCTCGGTGTGGCCGGCGTAGTGGTAGCCGGCCTTGTTGAGCGCCTCCTTGTTGAGCGGCGCGGTGACGATGCCGCCGATCCGCTCGGCCAAGGCGAGGCGGACGCCGGCCTCGATCGCCTTGTAGGCGAAGCGGCCGCCGTCGGCGGAGAGCCGGCCGGGCTCGATCGGCGCGCCCTCGGCATCCGCCTGGAGGCAGCACAGCGCCGGCCAGTCGCCGTCCTCGGCGACTTCGGCGACCTCGGGGACGGGCTCGGGCAGGAGGCCGAGCGCCCGTTCCGCGCGGCGCAGGGCCGGGACGCTGCCGATGACGACGAGCCTGAGGTCGCCCGCGTCGATCCGGTCCCTCAGCCGGGCGGCGGCCTTGACGATGATCTCCGGGCCGATGCCGGCCGGATCGCCCATGGTGATGGCGAGATGTGAGGTCACGCGTCGCTCCTGCTGCGCGGAAAGCCGTTCTGGTGGAGGAGATCGCGCCAGACGCCGTCTGTTCCGAAGGCGCCGGACTTCGAGACGACCGGCAGGCCGTCCCAGCGGCCGCCCCGGAGGGTGGAGCGGGGCAGGCCGGGCGCGACCTGCCCGGTGACGTCGAGGCGCGCGGCGGAGAGGGCGAGGCAGAGCGCCTTCAGGGTCTCGCCGCCGGCGACCAGCAGCGTGCCGGGCCGCGGGATGCGGTCGATCACGCCCGCGAAGGCGGCGGCGATCCGCGCCGCGGCGTCCTCGCGGGCGGTGCCCTCGGGCAGCGCGAGGCTCGCGAGGACGACGCCGTCGCGGTCGAGGCGCGCGGCCACCGCGGCGGCAGGGTCGGGGTCGCTCGCCGACAGGACGAGGTGGTGGGTGCCGCAGGCCGCGAGCTGCGCCGCGGTCTCGGGTCGGTCCGAGCCGAACAGGCCGAGGACCGGGCCGGCGAGGCGGTCGTCGCCCGGCGCCACCGCGCCGCGCGCCAGGGCGGCGGCGAGGCCGCCGCTGCCGCACCACAGGACCGGACCGTCTGCCGGCAGCGCCGCGACGGCGGCGAGGTCCTCGTCCGTCCGGGCATCGTAGACGGCGACGCCGTCCACCGGACCGTCCGCCACCGACGCCCGGCGGGCGGAGAGACCGGCCTCGCACAGGGCCCGCGCCATGTCCCCCGAGACTGGCTCGAAGCCCGCGCCGCGCCGGGCGAGCTGCCGTCCACCCTCCGTGCGGCGTCCCTGATACGGGAAGGCCGGCGCCACGACGCAGCGCTGCCAGGTCCCGGTCCGCAGCACCGCCGCGAGCTCGGCCGCCCAGGGGCCGCGCAGCAGGCTGTCGACCTTCTTGAAGGCGATGCCGGCCCCGTCCAGCCGGGGCGCGAGGGCGCCGACGATCCGCCCGGCGGCCTCCGCCGACATTTCCCGCGTTCCGGAATCGATCGCCAGGCAGCCGGTCGGGCTCCCGGCGGCCTCCGCGGCCAGGATCTCGGGCCACGCCACAGGAATCGCCCCGCACAGCCCGGTGAAGCCCGCGGCCGTGTCGAGGGTGCCGGTGAGATCGTCGGCGATGAGGCGCAGGCAGGTCATGTCGGGCGGATCATGGCGGGAGCCTCGCCGGCCGCGCCGCCCGGCCGAGCGCGGCTCGCGTGCTTGTTGTCAGGTTGTCGCGAGGCATACAGACCGGCCGGCGCGGCGGTCAAGCGGGCGGCGCGGTGGCGCCGGCCCCCGCGGGCCGGCCGAGCGCGAGATCGAGGAGCCGCCCCTCGAACAGCCGGTCGCGGGACGCGGCGATGTGGGCGGCCATGCGGCCGCGGGCGCCCGCGCCGTCGCCGCCCTCGATCGCCGCGAAGATCCCGCGGTGCTCCGCCAGCACGCCGCGCAGGCCGGAGCGCGGGCCCTGCAGGGCGAGGCCGTGGATCGTCATGCCCACGGCGACGTGGGATTGCAGGGCCTCCAGGCAGGCCGCGTAGTAGTGGTTGTTCGAGGCCGCCGCGATCGCGTGGTGGAAGGCGAAATCGGCGTCCGCCCGGTGCTGCTCCTGCCGGGTCGCGACCGCGAGACGGTCCAGAGCTGCCGCGATCCGGTCGAGGGCCGCCGCGTCGCGGCGCAGCGCGGCTTGGTAGGCGGCCTCCGGCTCGAGGGTGAGGCGGAACTCGTAGCAGCGCTGGATATCGGCGACGCTCTCCACGGGGGCGAAGCCCGGGGCCGGGCGCGCCGGCCGCGCCCGCACGAAGCTGCCAGCCCCCTGTCGCGAGACGATCGCGCCCTCGCGGCGCAGCCGGTCGAGGGCGGCCCGCACAACCGGGCGCGAGACCTGGAAGCGCCCCGCGAGGTCGTGCTCGCTCGGGAGCCGCGCGTCGGGCCCGTAGGTGCCGTTGGCGATGCCCGTGCGGATCGCCTCATAGAGGCCGTCGGCCAGGGAGGCGGGCCGTGCCGGCCCCGCGCCGCGGACCGCCCGCCGCCCGGGCGACTCCGCCGGGTCGGGGGAGCCGGACAGGGAAGGGGACATCGCTGACGACATCCGGGACGCCTCCGTGGATCGAGCCGGGCCGCGCCGAGTCGGCGATGAGCCCGCGGAGTTGTCAACATTTGCACCGTTCCGGCCGCGAGTTGCGCGGACTTGTCGAAAGGTTGTAGCAGCCCGCCCGGGGGGTAAGCGGGTGCCAGGGCTCGGGACAGGGCGGCACCGGAAGGGCGACCCATGCAGATTCCCATCAAGCGCTCCCTGGAGCGCGTGCCCGGCGGCCTGATGGTGGTGCCGCTGTTCCTGGGCGCGATCCTCCACACGCTCTTCCCGAACACCGCGACCTTCTTCGGCTCGTTCACCGGCGCGCTGTTCAACGGCGCGCTGCCGATCCTGGCGGTGTTCTTCGTCTGCATGGGCGCGGGCATCGATTTCCGCGCCACCCCGGCGATCGCCCGCAAGGGCGGCGTCCTGCTGGCCGCCAAGGTCGGCATCGCGGCGATCATGGGCGTGGTGTTCGGCCAGCTCCTCGGCGAGGCGCCGGTGGTGGGCGGGGCCTTCGCGGGGATCTCGACGCTGGCGATCGTCGCCGCCATGAACGACACCAACGGCGGGCTCTACCTCGCGCTGATGGGGCAGTTCGGCCGCCCGAAGGATGCCGGCGCCTACGCGATCATGAGCCTCGAATCCGGGCCGTTCCTCACCATGGTGACCCTCGGGCTGGCGGGCCTGTCGGCCTTCCCGTGGCCGACGCTGGTGGGCAGCATCCTGCCGCTGCTGATCGGGATGATCCTCGGCAACCTCGACCGCGACATGCGCGCCTTCCTGTCGGGGGCGGCGCCGGTGATGATCCCGTTCTTCGCCTTCGCCCTCGGCTTCGGACTCGACCTCGCCAAGATCTGGCAGGCGGGCCTCCTCGGCATCGGCCTCGGCGTGGCGGTGGTGGCGATCACCGGGGCCGGCCTGTTCGTCGCCGACCGGCTCACCGGGGGCAACGGCGTGGCGGGCGTCGCCGCCGCCTCGACGGCCGGCAACGCCGCCGCCGTGCCGGCGATCATCGCGGCCGCCAACCCGGCCTACAGGGAGGCCGCCGGCCCCGCCACCGTGCTGGTGGCGGCGAGCGTGGTGGTCACGGCGCTGCTGGTGCCGCTGCTGACCGCCTTCGTGGCGGCGCGGGTCCGCCCGGACGCGGCCGAAGCGGATCCGGCGCCGGTCCCCACCCCCGCGCCGACCGCGCCCTGATCCGTCGCGCGGGCCGGCCGCCCGTCCCGCGCGACCGGCGGCAACCGAAATCTTCGAGTCCGGTTGTCCCTCCAGGGAGCGCGGCACGGCCGCGCCTGACGGCGAACCGGAGCGGGCACAGCATGTCGACCGAAATCAGAGGCAAGACGCATATCGACATCTACGACCGCGCCACCCGCGAGGAGTGGGCGCAGCGTTTCGGCGTCAGCGAGGAGCGGCTTCGCAAGGCGGTGACGATGGTCGGGAGCCGGATCACCAGCGTCGCCGCCTATCTCGACAAGCCGGCCTCCTGAGACCGGCGTCGTGGAAGTGCCCCCCGATTTCCGTCCGCCTCCGGATCATCCGATGGCGGGGACACAGACGCCCGGGTCCGAGTCCGGCCCCGCGCCGGGGCCCGCATCCGGGGCCGACGAGGCGGCACCGCAGCCTTCGGCACGGTCGCCCGACACGATCACGTTCGAGCAGATCCGCGAGCGGGCCTACGAACTCTGGGAGCGCAACCACCGGCCCGAGGGCTTCGAGATCGAGTTCTGGCTGCTGGCCGAGCGCGAATTGCGCAAGGAGCGGGATCGCCAGAAGGCCGAGGCGGCGCCGGCAGCTCCGAGATCCGATCCGCCGCCGGCCTGACGGCGTTCGACCGTCTCCAGAGACGGCCCCGGGTCGCGGCGGACCCGGGGCCGGTCGGCCGTCAGGCCTCGATCGCCGTCCGGGCTTCCTTCACCGCCGCCTCGAAGGCCACGAACGCCGTGGTCGCCGAGTCCCAGGCCTGGCCGCGCACGTGGCGGACAAGGGCGGCCGCCTGCTCGCGGGCCTGCGCCAGGGGCGTCTCGATGGCGGGCGGCCGCGTCGCGTCGGCGGGGACCCCCTCCGGCGGCGTGTCGGTCGAGCGCATGCCGACCAGGGTCGCCGCGATGGCGCGCCGCCACGCGGCGCAGTCCGCCGACAGGCGGATCACCCGCTGATCCGCGGTGGCTCCGGTCTGCCGGTCGAGCAGGGTGCGGCCGAGATCCTCGATCCGTCCGAGCTGCGCGAGGGCGTCGCCGATCTCCCGGCGCGCCTTGTCGGTCCCTTCCGCGATGCGGCCGACGTTCTGGGCGATGTCGCCGGTGGCCTGCATCTGCTGGCCGAGGATCTCCGAGGCCTCGCGCATCTGCGCCGCGACGTTCGCGACGGCGCCGCTCTCGGCCTCCACGCGGGCGTTGGCCCGCACCATCGCGGCCGCGCCGGCCTCGACGGCGTGGCGGCTGCGCGACACGGCGGCCTGCATCGCCGCCATTTCCTCGCGCAGGCCGCTGACCCGCGCCCGGATCTCGTCCGTCGCCTTGGCGGTCTGCGCCGACAGCGTCTTCACCTCGGCGGCGACCACCGCGAAGCCGCGCCCGGCCTCGCCGGCCCGCGCCGCCTCGATCGTGGCGTTGAGCGCCAGCAGGTTGGTCTGGGCCGAGATCGCCGCGATGGTGCCGGCCATCTCCTCGATCCGCAGCGCGGCGGTCGAGAAGCTGTCGAGCCGGCCGCCGATCTCCTCGGTGCCCTCCTCGATCCCGCGCATGCCGTCGGTGGCCCGGTGCAGGTCGCCCACGCAGGTGGCGATGCCGGCCCGGGCCGTCTCAGCCATCTCGGCCGCCGACGACGAGCGGGCGGCGATCTCACCGGTGGTCGCGGCGAGTTCCTCGCTGGCGGCCGCGATGAGGCGGGCCTGCTCGGCGGTGCCGGAGGCGTCGTGGGTCATCCAGCCGATCGAGGTGCCGGCATCGGACGCGGAGGCGGACAGGCGCGCCAGGAGAGCCAGCCACTCCCGATCGACGGCCGGTTCCGTGACGGGACTTGGGGCCGTCTCGACCGGCGCGACAACCGCCGTCTCGACCGGTGCGGTCGCCGTCACCGGGGTTGCTAGCGCGTCAGGGGTCTGACGCTGCCGGCGCAAACTGAACATGCGGGCCTCTCCGACACTCTAATCGGGGCGCATGGTCACACAGAACCTTCAACCAATGGTGAAGGATAGACTAGTCTCTCGGCAAGCGTTGCGGGGCATCGTGCGGCGCAACAGGTCTTCTTCGAGAAGTTGCGCCCCCAGATAGCGCTCTATCAGGGGGCGCAATGCTTCATTCGCCTGTCAGGGCCGCCTTGGTGCGGGACCACCACCCGGCGCGCTTCGGCCGATCCGGATCGGACGGGGGCGTCAGCACGATCGCCACGGGCTCGGGCGCCGGCTCGGTGGGGGCGGCCCCGGGCGACGCGGTCTCGGGCGACGCGGCTTCGTGCGACGGGGCTTCGGCCTGCGCTCCGACGGTCTCCCGATCGGCCGCCGGTGCCGCGGACTCGGCCGGGGCCACCGGCAGGTCCACCGCGGTCTCGGCGTAGGCGGACGGTGCCGGCGCCGCCTCGACCGCCTCGGCCACCGCCTGGGCGCTCACCGGCTCCTCCGCCGACAGGGCGACGACGTCGCCCGCGGCCTCCGGCGCGTCGTCCTTCTCGGACGCCTCGCGGGAGCGGCCCTCGCTGCGCCCGCGCCCGCCCCGGCGTCCGCGGCGACGGCGACGGCCGCTCTCGTCCTCGGACCGGGCCGCCTCGTCCGAACCGGCCACGGTCTCGTCGGCCTCGCCGGCCTCCGCGGCGACGGCCGCGGCGGGAGCCTCGGTCCCGGCCGGCTGCTCGCCGTCCCAGTCCCCGTCGCTTCTCTCCTCGTCCGAACGGGCGCCGTCCTGCTGGTCGTCCTGCTGGTCGTCCTGATCGTCGTCGCCGCGATCGTCCTCGGCACGGCCCTCCTGGCGGCCGCCGCGCCGGCGGCGGCGCCGGCGCCGGCGGCGGCCCTCACCCTCCTCGCGCGACCCGTCCTCGCGGGCCTCGGCGCGGCCCTCGTCGGCCTCGCCCTCGGCTTCCGTCTCGACCTCGGCCTCGTCGGCTTCCTCGTCCTCGTCTTCGAACTCCATCGCGGGCGAGATCGCCTGGGCGCGCACGCCCGTCACCGGGCCCTCCGCCCGCTGGGCCGGCTCGCCGCGGTCGAGCTGGAACGGGGTGGTGGCCGCCAGCCGCTCGTCGGCCGCGATCGTGATCGTCACGCCGAAGCGCACCTCGAGCTCGCGCAGGTGCCCGCGCTTCTGGTTGAGGATGTAGAGCGCGATCTCGGTGCGGGTGCGCAGGACGAGGTTGTGGCTCGCCGACTTGAGCAGCACCTCCTCGATCGAGCGCAGAATGTGCAGCGCCACCGACGCGGTGGCGCGGACGAAGCCCGAGCCGCCGCAATGGGCACAGGGGATCGAGGAGGATTCGAGCACGCCGGTGCGGATGCGCTGGCGGCTCATCTCCAGCAGGCCGAAGGGCGAGATCCGGCCGACCTGAATGCGGGCGCGGTCGTTCTTCAGGCACTCGTTGAGCTTCTTCTCGACGGCGCGGTTGTTCCGCTTCTCTTCCATGTCGATGAAGTCGATGACGATCAGGCCCGCGAGGTCGCGCAGACGGAGTTGGCGGGCGACCTCCTCGGCGGCCTCCAGGTTCGTCTTGAGGGCGGTGTCCTCGATGTCGTGCTCGCGGGTGGCGCGGCCGGAGTTCACGTCGATCGAGACGAGCGCCTCGGTCGGGTTGATCACGAGGTAGCCGCCGGACTTCAGCGAGACGTGCGTGGAGAACATCGCGTCGAGCTGCTGCTCGACGCCGAAGCGGGCGAAGATGGGCGTCGAGTCGCGGTAGGGCTTCACGACCTTGGACTGGCCGGGCATCAGCATCCGCATGAAGTCCTTGGCCTCGCGGTAGGCGTCCTCGCCGGCGACCAGAACCTCGTCCAGATCCTTGTTGTAGAGGTCGCGGATGGCGCGCTTGATCAGCGAGCCCTCCTCGTAGACCAGGGCGGGCGCCATGGAGGTCAGGGTCAGCTCCCGGACCGACTCCCACAGGCGCATCAGGTACTCGAAGTCGCGGGCGATCTCGGGCTTGGAGCGCGAGGCGCCGGCGGTGCGCAGGATGACGCCCATCCCCTCGGGCACCTCCAGATCCTGCACGACCTCCTTGAGGCGCTTGCGGTCGGCCGCCGAGGTGATCTTGCGGGAGATGCCGCCGCCGCGGCCGGTGTTGGGCATCAGCACCGAGTAGCGGCCGGCGAGCGACAGGTAGGTGGTGAGCGCCGCGCCCTTCGTGCCGCGCTCCTCCTTGACCACCTGCACCAGGATGATCTGGCGGCGCTTGATCACCTCCTGGATCTTGTACTGGCGGCGGTAGTGGCGCGGGCGCTCGGGGATCTCGGCCAGCGCGTCGCCGTTGCCGCCGACCTGGGCGATCTTGGGCTCGGCGTCGGGATCGTCGGATTCCTCGTCCGAATCGTCGTCATCGTCGTCGGACTCGTCCTCGTCGTCCTCCGACTCGTCCTCATCCTCGTCGTCGTCCGAATCCTCGTCGTCGTCCTCGGAGGCCTCGTCCGCCGCGTCGGCGGCGGTCGGCGCGGGCTCCTCGGCCTCGCTCTCGTCCGTCACGATCGCGTGCGCGACGGTGTCGCCCGGCGCGTCGGACACGGTCAGCGCCTCCGCCACGGCGATGCGGGCCTCCGGCTCGGACGGGGCCTCCGGCTCGGACGGGGCAGAGGCGGCGGCGACCGGCTCGGACGCGGCGGGGGCCGCCTGCGCCTCGACCGGAGCGGTCTCGGCCGCGGGCTCGGCGGCCTGCGCCGGCTCGCCTTCCGCCGGGATGTCGCCGGCGGCGGCCTCGGAGGCGAGGGCCTCCTGCACGGCCTCGGGGTTCTCGGACAGGGTGTCGGGCTGGACGGCCGGGTCGATCCCCGACTCGTCCCGGATCTCGGCCTGCTCCTCGCCCCGGTCCTCGATCTCGGACGCCGCGTGCGTGTCCTCGGCGCTCACGGTCTCGTCGGCGCCGCGGGCGCGGGCCTCGGCGCGGCGGCCGCGGGACCGGCGCGACGACGACCGGCGGCGGCGCTCCTCGCGCTCGCGGTGCTCCTCGGCGTCGCGGGCCTCCTCCTCGAGGAGCGCCTGCCGGTCGGCCAGCGGGATCTGGTAGTAGTCGGGGTGGATCTCGTTGAAGGCCAGGAAGCCGTGGCGGTTGCCGCCATACTCGACGAACGCCGCCTGGAGCGACGGCTCCACCCGGGTGACCTTCGCGAGGTAGATGTTGCCGCGCAGCTGACGCCGGTTGGCGGCTTCGAAGTCGAACTCCTCGACCCTAGACCCGTGGACCGTGACGACCCGGGTCTCCTCCGGGTGCATCGCGTCGATCAGCATTTTGTTGGCCATGTCGGACTCTCGGCATGGCGGCCGACGTCGTTCTCCGTGCCCGTGGTCCCGGCGGCGCCTCGCCCGACGTCAAACCTGTCGGGCGGGATGCCGGCCTCGTCGCCGAGGCGGATGGGTTCGAGGGGAAATTGCCGTCAACCGCCGTTCGGCGCCCTGGGCGCCTGGGGTTGAAACAGGCCGGGCGGACGGACGGACCGGTACGACGCGCCTCTTGCGCCTCCGGGGCACGCGCAGCTCTATGCTGGGCCGTGCGTCCGTCCATCGTGGTCCCGACCTCGCGAAACAATCTCGGCCGGCGGGGGACCGGCCGTGAATTCCTGGGTGCGGCGGAGGAACTCCGCCGCGTCGTGCGACACCTGTCCGACCGCGGGCGGCACATGCCGCCGCCAGACGGACCGACAGGGCCCGCCGCGACACCGCGACCGCTTTCGCGAGGAATTCGGTCACGTCCGCGGGCCGTTGCGGCGACCGGCGGGACCGGAGAGGGGTCGACATCATTACAGACCGCCGCGCGGATTTGGCAAGGGTCAACGTGAATAGATGTCACGGGCCTGTCACGGCCGCGTCGCGACAGGCGTGTACCTACTCCGCCGCCTCGAGCCGCGGCGCCACCCCGGCGAGCGCCGCGGGCTTCGGGCCGCCGGTGGCCCAGTCGAGCAGCTCGACCGTGTGGACGATCGGGATGCCGGTGCCCTTCCCGATCTGCGTGGCGCAGCCGATGTTGCCGGTGGCGATCACGTCGGGGCGCACGCGCTCGATGTTGGCGACCTTCCGGGCGCGCAGCTTCGCGGCCAGCTCCGGCTGCAGGATGTTGTAGGTCCCCGCCGAGCCGCAGCAGATGTGGCCCTCGGGCACGTCCTTCACGGTGAAGCCCGCGCGCTTCAGCAGCGTCTTGGGCTCCAGGCGGATGCCCTGGCCGTGCTGCATCGAGCAGGCGGAGTGGTAGGCCACCACCAGGTCGGTCTCGGCGACGGGGGCCAGATCGAGCAGCGCGAGGTACTCGGTCACGTCCTTGGCCAGGCTCGAGACCCGCAGCGCCTTCTCGGCGTAGGCCGGGTCGTCGCGGAACATGAAGCCGTAATCCTTGATGGTCGTGCCGCAGCCCGAGGCCGTGACCAGGATCGCGTCGAGGCCCTTGGCGATCTCGGCGTCCCAGGCGTCGATCGCCTGCTTGGCGTGGGCGTGGGCCGAATCCTCCTTCCCCATGTGGTGGGTCAGCGCCCCGCAGCAGCCCTCGTTCGCGTGGACGACCTCGATCCCGTGCCGGTTGAGCAGCCGGATCGCGGCGGCGTTGAAGTCCGGCCGCAGCACGCTCTGGGCGCAGCCGCGGAGCAGGGCGACGCGCCGGGGAGGCGTCTCGGCCGCCTGTCCGCGCGCCGGCGGGAATCGGCCGGGCCGGTTCGTCGGCTCGCGGGGCGGCGTCCCGGCGGGCGCGAGGTCGAGCATGGCCGCGAGGCGGTTGCCGACCCGCGGCAGCCGGGCCACCAGTCCCCGGAACGGGGCGCCGAGCTTGGCAGCGGTGAGCGCGAGGCGGAAGCGGCCCGGGTAGGGCAGGACCTGGGCGAGCAGCGCCCGCAGGAACCGGTCGCTGGCGGGGCGCGCGTAGGTCTCCTCGATATGCGCCCGGGCGTGGTCGACGAGGTGCATGTAGTGCACCCCCGACGGGCAGGTGGTCATGCAGGACAGGCACGACAGGCAGCGGTCGACGTGCTTGACCACCTCCTGCGAGGCCGGCTTGCCGCCCTCCAGCATGTCCTTGATCAGGTAGATCCGCCCGCGCGGGGAGTCGAGCTCGTCTCCGAGCAGCAGGTAGGTCGGGCAGGTCGCCGTGCAGAAGCCGCAATGCACACAGGTCCGCAGGATCTTCTCCGACGCCGCCATGGCGGGATCGGCGAGCTGGGCGGGGGCGAAGTTGGTCTGCACGGTTCGCGTCCTCGGCGCCACGCCTCCCCACGGTCGGGGAGGGGCGGGATCTGAAGCTTCAGAGTCCGGCGTACATCCGGCCGGGGTTGAGCACCCCGGCGGGATCGTGCGCCGCCTTGATGCCGGCGGTGAGCCGCATCAGCGGCTCGGCCAGCGGCTCGAACACCGGCACGGCGGCGCGGACCGCGTCGGGCGCGCGGACCAGGGTGGCGTGGCCGCCCTGCGCCCGCACTGCCCGGCGCACCGTCGCGGCGCCGGCATCGCCCGACGAGTCGGTGGCGAGCCAGATCAGGCCGCCGCCCCAGTCGAAGAACCAGCGCGCGTCGCGCTCGGCCGCGACCGCCGCCGCCAGGGCCGGCCCGCGGGTCGGCGCGGTGGAGATCCGCCAGAGGGCGGCCTCCCGCGGCTCGGCGAGCGCCGCCGCGTCGCGCACCGACCGCCAGAGGGCGGCGCCGGCCGCGCCGTCCACGGTCTCGGGTTGGCCGTAGCGCTTCAGCAGGCGGCGCAGCTCGCCGGTCCGGTAGTCGATGGAGTCGGAGAAGCCCTCGAGGCGCATCAGGGTCCGCGCCTCAGGGGCGCCGATCCCCGCCGGCAGGTGCGCGGCGCCCGTGAGTTCGAAGGGCGAGCCCAGCGCCTCCGACAGGGCGGTCACAGCCCGAGCGTCGTCCAGGCCGGAGAAGACCAGGGTCGCCACCCGCTCGCAGGCGGGCAGCACCTTGAAGGTGATTTCGGTGAGCAGGCCCAGCGTGCCGTGGGCGCCGGCCGTCAGCTTCACGAGGTCGAGGCCGGTGACGTTCTTCATCACCCGGCCGCCCGACTTAATCGCCTCGCCGCGCCCGTTGACGAAGCGCACGCCGATCAGGCTGTCCCGGGCGGCGCCGGCGTTGATCCGCCGCGGGCCGGCATTGTTGATCGCCGCCACGGCCCCGAGGGTCGGCGCGCCGGAGCTGCCGTAGAGGCCGCGCAGGTCCATCGGCTCGAAGGGCAGCATCTGACCGCGGGAGGCGAGCAGCGCCTCGACCTCAGCGAGCGGCGTCCCGGCCCGGGCCGCCACCACCATCTCGGCGGGCTCGTAGAGCGTGACGCCGGTGAGCGCCCTCGCCGAGAGGGTCGCGCTGTCCTGCGCGGGCCGGCCGAGTCCCGCGGCGGTGCCGCCGCCGGCGAGGCGCAGGCGCTCGCCGCGCCCGGCGGCCGCCCGCACGATCTCCCCGGCCTCCGCCTCCGTGCCGGGCTCGTACACGCCCATCGTTCCCGTCCCGGTCCTGTTTGTATCCATTCCAGGACGGGTGTCGCCGGATCCGGCGGCGGATTCAAGCGGAGGTGGAGTCGCGGGGTTTCAGCGGCGGGATTTCCATTGCGGCGCCGTGAACCTAACCCGCCGCCACGGTCCGCGCCGGGCGCAGGCGCGCGAGGACCTGACGGCGCAGGCCGGCGATGTCGAAGATCCACACCAGCGCCCCGTAGAGGGCCATCCCGGCCGGGACCAGGACCGCCAGCGCGGTCGCGGGCGGCATCTGCCGGAAGGGGGCGAGGGCGAGGCCCATCGCCGCGCAGGCGAGCGCCGCGACGCCGATCTCCCCCCAGGGCAGCGCGATCCGCTCCGCGCCGGTGAGGGCGCGCCAGCCGAGCCACAGGCCGGCGGCGGCGAGCCCGGCGGTCTGCGCCAGCGCGACGCCGAGGCCGCCCATCCGGTCCGGCAGGACGAGGAGCCCGGCCCCGTTCACCGCGAGGCCGACCAGGGCGGCGGCGACCACCGGCAGGGTCCGGCGACGGATCTGGAAGACCGGGTTGAGGGCGTAGAACATCATCGCGAGGCAGAACAGGCCCGGCATCAGCACGGTGCTGTAGGTCTCGAACGGCCCGCGATAGGCGTCCGGCACCACCAGCCCCTGGAGGGCCGGCAGCACCGCCCAGAAGCCGACCGCGCAGGGCGCCAGCAGGGCGAACACGGTGCCGGCATTGGCGGCGACCTGCGCCTCGGCGGCGGCGCGGCCGCTCTGCTCCTCGGCCTGCACGGCGAGCTGGAACAGCAGCAGGTCGAGGGCGGTGCCCAGCGTCATCAGCGAGCGCGAGGTGACGTCGGCCGCCAGGGCGAAGTAGCCGGCCTCGGCGAAGCCGGCCTGGCCCGCGATGGCGCCGCGGTTGACGAAGGTGAGGCATTGATAGGCGGTGTTGGCGGCGATGAGCGGCAGGCCGTAGCGCGCGAAGACCCGCCAGGTCGCCGACAGGCGCGGCCGCTCGAGGGGCGTGCGCGGGTCCCGCAGGGGGTGGCGCAGCACCACGACCGCGAGGAGCTGGCTCAGCCCCGCCGCCGCCAGCACCCAGGCCGGCTGGGGCAGCCACCACGCCGCCGCCGCCATCATGGCGAAGGACAGGACGTTCTTCACCGCCACGAGGCCGAGATAGAGCTTGCCGTCGAACCGCGCCCGGGCGAGGGCCGCGTGGTAGTCGAACACGCCGATGCCCAGGGCCGCGAGGCCGGTGCCGCACAGGACCGCCTCGCGCCCGTCGGCGCCGCCGGCGAAGCCGAACGCCCCGCACAGGGCCGCGGCGGCCAGGAGCAGAGCGCCGATGCGCAGGTAGGCCCGGTCGAGCCCGTGTCGGATCCACGGCGCGTCGACGCGCACGCGCCCCGAGTAGAACCGCGTCGCCGACAGGCGCAGCCACTCGAACAGCACCGTGTTCAGCACGATGGCGCCGGTGGTCGCGAGGGCGAACCGGCCGAAATCCGCCGGGCCCAGCAGCTTGGCGATCAGCAGGCCGAGGACGAAGTTGAGCCCCGCATTGATGACGAAGGCGACGATCACGGCCATGGACGGCGACTCATGCGCGGCGGGATTGCCCCCGCCCGTTGCGTACGCTGTAGCGCGCGAGCCGTAAGACTCCCCTAAACGGGCGAGATATGGGCGGCGACCCGCGGGGGGCCGGCACCGTCCCGTCAGGCGGCCCGGACGGTGTCGAGGAAGCGCGCGACCTCGGCGGTGAGAGTCTCGGATTGCCGCGACAGCGCGGACGCCGCCGCGAGCACCGCGGCGGCCGCGCGGCCGGTCTCCTCGGCGGCCCCGGCGACGCCCAGGATGGTGCTGGTCACTGCGCCGGTGCCGACGGCCGCCTGCCCGACGTTGCGGACGATCTCCCGGGTGGCCGATCCCTGCTCCTCCACCGCCGCCGCGATCGCGCTCGCCACGCCGCTGATCTCCTGGATCCGCCCCGTGATCGCGCCGATCGCCGCGACGGCCCCGCCGGTCGCGCCCTGGATGCCGGCGATCTGGCCGGCGATCTCCTCGGTCGCCCGGGCGGTCTGCGCCGCCAGCGCCTTCACCTCGCCGGCGACGACCGCGAAGCCATGACCCGCCTCGCCGGCGCGGGCGGCCTCGATGGTGGCGTTGAGCGCCAGCAGATTGGTCTGCCCGGCGATCGCCGCGATCAGCCCGATCACGTCGCCGATCCGCGCGACCGCGCCGCTCAGGTCCCGGACCAGCGCGCCTGTCTGCCCCGCCTCCGAGACGGCCCCCTGGGCGAGCCTGGTCGATCCCTCGACCTGCCGGCCGATCTCCTCCACGGAGGCGCCGAGTTCCTCGGCCGCCGCCGCCACGGTGCTGACGTTGGCGGCGGCCTCCTCGGCGGCGGCCGCCACGGTGCTGGACTGGCTGGCGGTCTGGGTCGCGGTGGCCGTCATGGTCTGCGCCGTACCCTGCAGCGCGGCGGCCGAGTCCGAGACCTGGGCGATGATGCCGCCGACCGCCTGCTCGAAGCGCTCGGCCATCGCCCGCAGGTCGGACCGGCGCCGCGCCTCCGCCGCCAGCCGCGCCTCCGCGGCCTCGGACTCGAGCTGCCGGCTGCGGATGAGGTTGTCCTTGAACACCTGGACGGCCCGCGCCATCGCGCCGATCTCGTTGCGGTAGGTGCGCGCCGGGACCGTGACGGCGGCGTCCCCGTCGGCCAGCGCCCGCATCGTCGCGGTCAGCGCCCGGAGCGGGCGCAGCACGCCGCCGAACAGGGTCCACAGGCCGAGGGCCACCAGCAGGATCACCGCCAGCAACGCCGCCCCGCTGCGCGCGACGTCGCCCCGGGCTGCCTCGGCGAGGGCCTCGGCGCGCGCCACCATCGCGTCGAGGGCCGCGTCGCAGAGGGCCACGAGGGAGCGCTGGTTCTCGGTGTTGCGGTCGCGCAGCTCCGCGAACGTGTGGCGCGGGGGCGCGTGCGTGCTGAGCGCGTCGAACACTGCCCGCGCGATGGCCCCGGTCTCGCCCTCGAAATTGTCGGCCCTCGCCCGCTCGAACGCGGCCCGCACCGTCTCCGAGACGTCGGCCGCGGCCTCGGTCGTGCGCCGCCACGCCGACAGCAGCTCGGTCCGCTCCTCCGCCGCCGCCACAGTCTCGGGCAGGGACCACGACGTCCCGGCGACCAGGGAGGCCTGCACCCGCACCGCGACGTTGCCGCTGGCCACGCGCGTGTCCCAGGCCGCCTGCTTGAGGGCGAGAGAGCGCTGCAGGACGGGATCGGACCGGGGAATGGAATCGTCGACCGCCTTCAGCGTGGCCGTCAGGGCCCCGAGCAGGTCCTGGAAGGCGGCCATCGCGGCGTCCCGCAGCGCCGGGTCGCGCCGGGCCTTCGGCAGCCTGAGGGCCGCGTCGATGCGGGGGCGCAGGGCCGCCATCGCCTCCTGCGCCGCGTTCAGGCGATCGAGCGTCGCGCTGACCGCCGGCTCGGCCAGATCGCCCAGGCTGCGCTGAGCCCGGCGGTAATTCTCCGTCAGCGCCTGCCGGCTGCCCGCGATGGTCGACAGGGTCTTCGCGTCCGCGGGCGCCTCACCCCCGAGGGCCAGGGTCGATCCGCGCTCGAGTCGCAGTGGCAGGATCGCCCTGAGGAGACCCTGGCTCGCCTGCGCCAGGGTCACGGCGCGCGCCGCACCCGCCGCCTGCGCCCGCGCGTCGACGAGTGTCCGGACCGCGTTGCCCAGCGCCATGCAGGCCATGATGACGATCACCAGGCACAGCAGCGTCCGGATCGAGAAGCGTCCCAGCCAGTGACTCATGGTAAAATCTCAGGACCCGCGATGCTTTATCCTAAAACGTGAGGTTTCGTCCGGCAATCGATCGATCCGTGTCGCCGTAATAAACAGATCAATGCGCGATAATCTAGGATTTTCGAGGATAGATACGAATTAATTCGGGATAGATACTTGTTCTGGGCGGTCGTGCGGAATTTCGACGTGCTGGAAGCAGCGTAATATCTGAGGGCGCTGCGGGGCTGCTCACGCTCTCGGATCGGCGGATCTGGCATCTCGCGGCCGCGACGGCGAAGAGCCCCGGGGCC
The DNA here is from genome assembly GCF_028583545.1 of Methylobacterium sp. NMS14P. Taxonomy (NCBI): domain Bacteria; kingdom Pseudomonadati; phylum Pseudomonadota; class Alphaproteobacteria; order Hyphomicrobiales; family Methylobacteriaceae; genus Methylobacterium; species Methylobacterium sp. NMS14P. The sequence continues at coordinate 5,371,579 of NZ_CP087106.1, forward strand.
GAACGCGGCCGGCCTGCCGGCACTTGCCGCGCGGGTCCGGCGAAGCCGTTCAGGGCGGGCCGCGAGGACGGACCGGTCCGATCGGACCGGGATGGCGGCGCGATCCCTGCCGACCCGCGGGCAGCCCGCGGGCCGGCGGCGTCCCTGCGCGTCGCCTACAGCGCGCGCTCGTAGCGCCACGCCTCCATCCCGTCCTCGTAATAGTCCGGCCGCACGGCGAAGCGGGTGTAGCCCCGGCGCTCGTAGAGGCGGATGCCGGCGCCGTTGTCGGCGCGCACCTCCAGCCGCAGCCGGTCGCAGCCCTCGGCGCGGGCGCGGGCCTCCGCGGCATCGAGGAGCCGGCCGCCGAGGCCGAGGCCGCCGCGGTTCGGCGCCACCGCGATCGAGGCCAGTCGGGCGATCCGGCTGCCGCGCCGCCGCTCCAGCACCGCGGCGCCGACGAGCACCGGAACGGGATCCCGGTCCGGCGGGTCGATCAGGGCCGCCAGCACGTCCATGGTGGGCGAGCGGATCGCGTGGCGGATCGCCCGGCGCTCGGCCCGGTCCGTGGCGAAGGCGGCGTGCTCCAGGGCGACCAGGGCGTCGAGATCGGCGAGCGTGGCGATGCGGATCGTCGGCTCGGGGAGCCCGTCGCCGACCGGGTTGCGCAGGGGGGCGCTCACAGGGGGGCGCTCACGCCTTCGCCGTCGCGCTGGATCTGTTCGGCCCGGCCATCGCTCGCTCGCCTGAGTACTCTGCCCCCTCCGGTGAGATGCCCGCTTCCGCCCCGCTTGGGAAGCCCGCACGGCCCGCGGCGCGCCGGCGGGATGCGGCGTTTTTGCAACGGACCGCGCGGGGTGTGGATTCCGGGCAGAAAAGCCGGCGCTCCGGGGCGGTTTCCCCTTGTCGCGCGGGGCCCGTCTCCGTATATGCGCCGTGCCCAATTTCGCACGTGCCTGTGGCCGCGTGTCGGTTGGTGGGCATCCGGTCAACTGCCGGACAGCCGCCAGGGGTCTTAAAGGATCGATGGTCGCAAGGGTGGATCCCTACGGCCGGCATCCAGGTGGCGACACCGGACCCCGACAACAACCGGCAGCCGGAGGCGAAACCGGCGAACCCCGCTCTCCACGGGGGACGCAGCTTAAAGCAACGACGAACGGGCTTTTTTGGTCTCGTCGGCCCTCCAAAGGCCGGCACCGAAGAGGCTTGTTTCTCTTTGCCCGGCGTGCGGTGGGGGTCCTCCCTTCCAATCCACGGCAGCTTCCGGGTGCTCTGCGCCCGCACTGACGCACGCGTCTCCAAAGCGCGTGGGTCCGCGCGACGCATCGCCCCCTGACGCCGGCGGTCCCTTCGGGCCGTCATCTTCGACAGCGCGCCCCGCGAAGGGCGCTCGCGAACCCGTGCCGGGAGACGACCATGACCGACCGCATCCGTGACTTCCTGCGCGTGCGCCGCGACCTCGGTCAGGACGAGGGCCCCGTGATGGTCCTCGATCTCGACGTCGTGCGCGACAACTACACCGCGTTCGCGCGGTCCCTGCCGGACACCCGCGTGTTCTACGCCGTGAAGGCGAACCCGGCCCCCGAGGTGCTGCGCCTGCTCGCCGAGATGGGCTCGTGCTTCGACACCGCCTCCGTCGCCGAGATGGAGATGGTGCTGGCCGCCGGCGCCACCGCCGACCGGATCTCCTTCGGCAACACCATCAAGAAGGAGCGCTGCATCGGCCGCGCCCTGAAGCTCGGCATCCGCCTGTTCGCGGTGGACTGCCAGGCCGAGGTCGAGAAGATCGTCCGGGCCGCCGAGGCCGTCGACGTGCCGGCCGGCGAGATCCGGGTGTTCTGCCGCATCCTGTGCGACGGCGCGGGCGCCGACTGGCCGCTCTCGCGCAAGTTCGGCTGCGTGCCCGAGATGGCCGCGGACGTGCTGGAGCACGCCCATCGCCAGGGGCTTGAGGCCTACGGCATCTCGTTCCATGTCGGCTCGCAGCAGGGCAACACCGAGGCCTGGGACGGTGCGCTCGGCTCCGCGGCGGCGATCTTCCGCGAGTGCGCGGAGCGCGGCATCGGCCTGTCGATGGTCAATCTCGGCGGCGGCTTCCCGACCAAGTACCTCAAGGCGGTGCCGGGCGTGGAGAGCTACGGCGAGGCGATCTTCCGGGGTCTGACCAAGCATTTCGGCAACCAGATCCCCGAGACGATCATCGAGCCGGGCCGCGGCATGGTCGGCAATGCCGGCCTGATCGAGGCCGAGGTCGTGCTCGTGTCGAAGAAGTCCGCCGAGGCCGACGAGGTCCGGTGGGTCTACCTCGACATCGGCAAGTTCGGCGGTCTCGCCGAGACCATGGACGAGGCGATCCGCTACCCGATCCGCACCGCGCGGGACGGGGACGCGACCGAGCCGTGCGTGATCGCCGGCCCGACCTGCGACTCGGTGGACGTGCTCTACGAGCGGCAGCTCTACCCGCTGCCGGTCTCGCTCTCGATCGGCGACAAGGTGCTGATCGAGGGCGCGGGCGCCTACACCACCACCTACGCGGCGGTGGCCTTCAACGGCTTCCCGCCCCTTCAGCAGATCGTCATCTGATTCTTCTTAGGATCGAGACGGGTTCCGGTCGAGGCCGCGGAGACGTCGCCGTCTCTGCGAGCGGAGCGTAGCAGTCCAGTGGCGCCGTGCCGATTGAGGTCGCGCAGCCCTGGGTCACTTCGCTCCGCTCGTGATGACGGCGCGGGCGACCTGGCCGGACCCGGACATCCACCGCCGCATCGACGGAGGGCTTCGGCCGCCCGTCGGAATCCACCGCTTCTCCCGCTTGCCGGCCCGGGGAGGGCACAGCCATGATCGAGATCCGCGCGGAGCATCTCCACGACGTCCCGGCGCGCGAGCGCCTGCTCGACGCGTGCTTTCCCGGCAACCGACGCGCCAAGACCTCGGAGCGCCTGCGCGAGGGCCGCCTGCCGGCCCGCGGCCTCGCCTTTGCGGCGACCCGGGCGGGGCGCCTCGTCGGCACCCTGCGGCTGTGGCACGTCGAGGCCGGGCTCGCCCGCCCGGCGCTGCTGCTCGGCCCGCTCGCCGTCGATCCGGCGATCCAGGGGCAGGGGCTCGGCTCGGTGATGATGCAGGCGGCCCTCGGCCGGGCGGAATCCCTCGGCCACGGCGCCGTGCTGCTGGTCGGCGACGCGCCCTACTACGCCCGCTTCGGATTCGACCGGGCGCTCGTGGACGGCCTGACCCTGCCGGGGCCGTTCGAGCGCGCGCGCTTCCTCGGTCTCGAGCTGCGCGCGGGCGCGCTGGCGGGCTCCGAGGGGTTGGTCCGGGCGACCGGCGTGCCGGCGCCGGTGGGCGCGGTGGCCGACGAGGCGGGGGTGGCGCGACGACGCGCTGCCTGAACGGGGCTTCGGCGCTCCGCCGATCTGAGGCGACGAACCGTCTTTGCGAGCGGAGCGAAGCAATCCAGTCGGCGCCACGCTTCCCGACGTCGCGCTGCCCTGGGTCGCTTCGCTGCGCTCGCGATGACGGCGTGCAGAGCCGGTATGCTCCGTGGGGCGGCCGCATCGACCGCCTTGGCCAGCCCCATGCATTGCGCACGCCGCCCGCGATCCCGCATAGACGGTCCGCCGGCCTCCCGGAGAAGGTTGCTCGACCGATGCAGATCGCCACGCCCTACCTGATGTTCCTGGGCGACGTGCCCGACACGCTGGCGGCCAAGACCGCCTACGGGATCAAGGACTGGCGCCCCGAATGGTGCGTCGGCCAGATGCGACTGCCCGGCTGCGCCGCCGATCTCGGCATCCCCGACATGACCCTGCCCGAGGCCCTGGCGAAGGGCTGCCGGACTCTGGTGATCGGCGTCGTCAACGCCGGCGGCGTGCTGCCGGACCACTGGGTCAAGGAGATCGTGGCGGCGATCGAGGCCGGCCTCGACGTGGCGAGCGGCCTGCACGTCAAGCTCGGGACGGTCCCGGCTATCGCGGAGGCCGCCGCCCGCCGCGGCCGCCAGCTCCACGACGTCCGCCACACCGACGAGCGCTTCCCCACCGGCAAGGGCACGAAGCGGACGGGGCGGCGCCTGCTCACCGTCGGCACCGACTGCTCGGTTGGCAAGAAGTACACCGTGCTGGCCCTGGAGCGCGGCATGCGCGAGCGCGGCCTCGACGCCGATTTCCGCGCCACAGGCCAGACCGGCGTGTTCATCTCCGGCCGGGGCGTCGCCATCGACGCCGTCGTGGCCGACTTCATCTCCGGCGCCGTCGAGACGATCTCGCCCGAGGCCGCCCCGAACCACTGGGACCTGATCGAGGGCCAGGGTTCGCTCTACCACCCGTCCTTCGCGGGCGTGAGCCTCGGCCTGCTGCACGGCGCGCAGGCCGACGCCTTCGTGGTCTGCCACGAGCCGACCCGCACCAACATGCGCGGCGTGAAGCACCCCCTGCCGACTATCCGGCAGGTGATCGACCTGACCGTGCAGCTCGGCAGCCTGACCAACCCGGCGATCAAGCCGGTGGGCATCGCGGTGAACACCCAGGCGCTCGCCGAGGGCGAGGCCCGGGCGCTCCTGGACAAGCTCGGGACCGAGCACGGCCTGCCCGCCACCGACCCGGTGCGCTTCGGCGTCGACGGGCTGGTCGACCGGATCGTCGCCGACTTCCCGGCGATCTGATGCCGCTCTCATCTGCGGGCTCTGACGCCGTCCTTGCGAGCGGGGCGAAGCGATCCAGCAGCGCCACGCCGACCGGCCGCGCTGCCCTGGGTCACTTCGCTGCGCTCGTGATGACGGGTGGCATCGATCGCAGGCTTCAACCGGAGACCGTCTGACATGTCCCGCCGCCTGACCCTCGCCGTCGAGCGCTTTCCCATCGCCGGCGCCTTCACCATCTCGCGCGGCAGCCGCACCGAGATCGCCGTCGTGGTGGCGACGATCGCGGACGGCGACACGGTCGGGCGCGGCGAGTGCGTGCCCTATCCGCGCTACGGCGAGAGCGTCGAGAGCGTCAGCGCCCTGATCGCGGGTCAGGCGGAGGCGATCGCGGCCGGGATCGGGCGGGACGCGCTCACGACCCGCATGAAGGCGGGCGCCGCGCGCAACGCCCTCGACTGCGCGCTGTTCGACCTCGAGGCGAAGCGCCAGGGCCGTCCCGCCTGGGAGATCGCGGGTCTCGCCGAGCCCCGGCCGGCGATCACCGCCTACACGCTGAGCCTCGGCACGCCGGAGAGCATGGGCGAGGCGGCCCGCAAGGCGGCGTACCGGCCGCTGCTGAAGGTCAAGCTCGGCGGGGACGGCGATCCGGAGCGCATCGCCGCGGTGCGGGCCGGCGCGCCGGAATCCCGGCTGATCGTCGACGCCAACGAGGCGTGGCGGCCCGAGAACGTCGAGGCCAACCTCGAGGCCTGCCTGAAGGCGGGCGTCGCGCTGATCGAGCAGCCGCTGCCGGCCGACGCCGACGCCCTGCTGGCCGAGATCCCCCACCCGGTGCCGGTCTGCGCCGACGAGAGTCTCCACGACCGCGCCGGCCTCGACGCGCTGGCCGGGCGCTACGACGCGATCAACATCAAGCTCGACAAGACCGGCGGCCTGACCGAGGCGGTGCTCCTCGCCCGCGAGGCGCGGGCCCGGGGGCTCTCGATCATGGTCGGCTGCATGCTCGGCACCTCGCTGGGTATGGCGCCGGCGGCCCTGCTCGCCAACGACGCGGAGTTCGTCGACCTCGACGGGCCGCTTCTGCTGGCCCGCGACCGCGACCCGCCGCTGCGCTACGAGGGCAGCCTGATGCACCCGCCCGCGCCGGAGCTGTGGGGGTAGGGCAGGGGCAGGGCGCTCGTCGCCCGCGGTCCCGAGACGGCCCCGCGCGAGGTCCCGAGGCTCGACCTTGTGGAGATCTCGGCCGGCGAGGATAGGGATTGCCCCGCCTGTCACCGCCGGGGCCTCACAGAGGGTTTGGGATTAGGTATACCAGAAGGCTTGCCTTCCTCTCGCCCGGCTGCCATCCATCGCAAGTGCGCTCGGGGCGTGGCGTGGACGCGCTGTTCCCAGCAGCCAGACAACACACAGCAAGTCTCAATGCTGGGGAGGAACGACGTGGCCAAGAACATCCTGATCCTGGGGGCCTCCTACGGCTCGCTCCTGGGAACCAAGCTCCTGATGGCCGGTCACAACGTGACCCTGGTGTGCCGGCGCAAGACCGCGGACCTGATCAACCGCGAGGGGACCGAGGTCCGCATCAAGCTGCGCGACGAGAAGGAGCACCGCGCGATCCACTCGCGCGACCTGCCCGGCAAGGTCGACGCGATGCCGCCGGAAGACGTCGACGTGTCGCGCTACGACCTCGTCGGCCTCGCCATGCAGGAGCCGCAGTACAACAACCACACGATCCGCGTCCTCATGATCAAGATCGCGGCGGCGAAGCTGCCGTGCCTGTCGATCATGAACATGCCGCCGCTGCCCTACCTCAAGCGGATCCCGGCGCTCGCCGCCATGGACCTCGAGGATGCCTACACCAATGCCGGCGTGTGGGACCGATTCGAGCCGGGTCTGGTGTCGCTCTGCTCCCCCGACCCGCAGGCCTTCCGGCCGCCTGAGGAGGAGGCGAACGTCCTCCACGTCGGCCTGCCCACGAACTTCAAGGCCGCGACCTTCGCGGACGAGGCCCACAACCGGCTGCTCCGCGAGCTCGAGGCCGACATCGACGCCGTGCGCCTCGACGGGCACGACGTGCCGGTGAAGCTCAAGGTGTTCGACTCGCTGTTCGTGCCGCTCGCCAAGTGGTCGATGCTGCTGACCGGCAATTACCGGTGCATCACCCCGGGCGAGCCGCAATCGATCCACGACGCCGTCCACGGCGATCTGGCGCGCTCGCGGGCGATCTACGACCACGTCGACGGCATCGCCCGGAAGCTCGGCGCCGACCCGGCCGACCAGGTGCCGTTCGAGAAGTACGCCAAGGCCGCCGAGAGCCTGCTGAAGCCGTCCTCGGCGGCGCGGGCCGTGGCGAACGGCGCGCCCTACATCGAGCGGGTCGACCTGCTGGTGAAGCTGATCTCGCACCAGCTCGGCGAGCCGAACGCCGAGATCGACCGCACCGTCGAGACCGTCGACCGCAAGCTCGACGAGCGCATCATCGAGGGCTGACGGGCACGTCATCGGGCGCGGCGCCGCGCGGCGTCGCGCTGTGCACTCCGTCATCACGAGCGGAGCGAAGTGACCCAGGGCGGCGCGCCGTCGGTCGGCGTGGCGCTCCTGGATCGCTTCGCTCGCGCTCGCAAAGACGGTCGGCGCGCCTTCCTTACTCCGCCAGATCCAGGAAGTGCCGCCCCTGGCGGTCGTCGATCTCGAGGATCCAGAGATCGGAATCGAACCGGATCTCCTTGGTCAGGCGCTCCTCCACGTCGAGCGGGCTGCCGCCGGTGACGATCGCGGCGAAGCGGCGGTCACCGCTCTCCTCGGCCTCGAACAGGGCCTGCGGCGCCGGTCCGTAGAGCTCGGCGCTGCCGTCGAGCCGATCGACCTTCACGAAGATCGCGCCCGCCTCCGCGGACCCGCGCCGGCGCAGCACCGCCGGGATGCCCGCGACGTCCAGACGCCGCAGATGGGCCGAAACCCAGAAATCGGAGCGCAGGCGCATGCGTCTGTAGCCCTGTGGATCGCGCGGCCCGCGCCGCGGGCGGGCGATCCGGCGCGGCGGTCGGCCCCTGAAGCCCGGCCGTTTCGGAGCGGCGCGGCCTCCGCCATGCGCGAAAGCGCCGGCACGGGCAAGCGCGGATGCGCGACGCCGCACGTCTAGAATGAACGGCTCAGCGCGGCGGATAATCCGTCGAAAAATCCAGTATATTTCGGGATTAAAAAAGAATTGAACGATGTGCGTCAGCGCACATCTATAGTATTTTCTGCTGCTTAACTGAGCAAAGGGCGCCCGAATTCGCATGCCACGATGATTTGAGGAGCAATCCGATGCGGAGAATGACCTCGCTCGCGACGCTGATCGTCGCCTGCCTGTGCTTTGTTGTGCCGTCGGCCCACGCCCGTCCGGAGACGCTCGTGGATCTACTGGGCCACCGCGACTCCGCCTCCTGCCCGCGCTACCAGCGGACCCCGAGCGATGCCTGCAACATCGTCGCGCATCGGCCCGGCGGTAATCCCACGCAGGACATGACCGGATCGATCGGCCACGCGAAGTCCTGGCAGGCCAACGGCGGCCCGCGCTGCAAGACGATCTGCCGGTTCACCGGTACGCAGTACTGAGGGGCGCGCTCTCACGACGACCGGCACTCGCGCCGCTTCGGCGGAGCGGGTGCCCCTCGGTCTCGCTAGCCGTGGCCCGCTCGCGCCACCAGTTCGCGCAGGGTCCGGCCCGTCGCCTCTCCGGTTACCGGCAGCTTGGCGCCGCGCTCGAACTTCTCGATCGCCGCGCGGGTGCCGGGGCCCATCGCGCCGTCGGGCTTCACCGCGTAGCCGAGCTTCGACAGCGCCTTCTGGGCGCGCAGCACCGGATCGCCGTCCTTCTCGGACTTCGCCGCCTTGGCGTCCGTCTCCTTCGCGGCCGGCTTGGCGGCCGGCCGGACGGGCGACGCCTTCGGGGTGACCGAGGCGGTGGTCTCCTCGGACCGGATCAGGTCGCCGATCGCGTCCCGGGCCGCCGGCTTGGCGGCGGCCGGCGCGGCGACGCGGTCGGCCTCGACGACGCGCACCGGCTCCCGGGCCGGCTCCCGGGCAGTGTCCCGGACGGCCTCCCTGGCGACCGGCGCCGCCTCGCGGGGGGCGGGCGCCTTCTGGGCGAGCTTCGGCAGGATCGGCGCCGGGTGGCGCCCGGTCTGGTAGCCGAGGGCGTTGACGCAGACGAAGCCGGCGGCGCCCAGGGCGACGAGGCTGCCGAGGACGGTGCCCGGACTGGTCCGGCAGGTGGCGCCCGTCGCCTTCAGCGCGCCGACGAGCACGGCGCGCCAGTCGCCCTGGACCGCGGCGCGGCCCGGCGCGGCCCGGCGGGCGCGGCCGGCTTCGCCCGGTACGGTGATCTCGCGGTAGCCTGACATCATGTCTCCTTCCGGGGATCTTCGGGTCAGCCGGTGCGGCGCAGGACCGGGTCGGCCGGGGCCGCGCCGGGGCCCGGCTCCGCGTCGAACAGGCCGAGCGGCAGGCGCACCACGCGGCGCGGCGCCGGGGCGCCCCGCACGGCCGTCCGGATCGGGGCCGGGCCGTGGACGGCCACGGGGGCCTGGCAGACGAGGGGCAGGGTGACGGTCACCACGGTTCCGGCCTGCGGGGCGCTCTCGATCAGCAGGGAGCCGCCGTGGAGGCCGACGAGGCCCTGGACCACCGACAGGCCGAGGCCGGTGCCCTCGTGCTGGCGCTTGTAGCCGCCGCTCCCGGCCTGGAAGAACGGGGTGCCGAGCTTGGGCAGGTCGTCCGCGCCGATGCCGACGCCGGTATCGGCCACGACGATGTCCAGGCTGCCCGGACCGCGCCGCAGGGACAGATCGATGCGGCCGCCCGACGGGGTGAACTTCACGGCGTTCGAGATGAGGTTGATCAGGACCTGCCGGCAGGCGGCGGGATCGGCCGTGATCTCCACCGGCCCCGACGGGGCGGCGGTGAGGACGACGCCGGCGGCGTCGGCCTTCAGGCGCATCAGGTCGCAGCAGCCCCGGAGCAGGTCCGCGATGTCGAAGGCCTCGGGGGCGCAGTCGAAGTTGCCGCTCTGGATCCGGCTCATGTCGAGCAGCGTGTTGACGACGCCGAGCAGGTGGTGGCCGGAGGCGCCGATGATGCCGGCATATTCCCGCGCCTGAACCGGGCCGAGGCTGACGGCGCCTTCGCCCGCCAGGACTTCCGAGAAGCCGATGATCGCGTTGAGCGGCGTGCGCAGTTCGTGGGTGACGTTGGCCAGGAACCGGCCCTTGATCGCGTCGGCCCGCTCGGCCTCGGCGCGGGCGCGCTCCAGCTCCACGGCATGCCGGTGATGCTCGGTCATGTCGCGGGTGACCGCCACGACCGCCATGGCGGCGTCGTGCGAGCCGTGCTCGATCCGGTGCGCGCGCATCTCGGCGTAGATCAGGCTCGCGCCGTCGGCGCGGCCGGTCTCGGGCTCAACGTGCAGGCGCAGGGGCAGGGTCGCGGGCCGCCCGGTCGCGGCGACGTCGCTCACCGCCTTGAGGAAGGCCGGGCGGTCGGCGACGTGGACGCGCTCCAGCAGGCCGTGGCCGCGCAGCCGGGCCGGGTCGCTGCCCAGGAGCCGCACGGCCGAGACCGAGGCCTCCAGCACGCGGCCGTTCCGGTCGTGCCAGGTCACGAGGTCGTCGATCGCCGAGAGCAGCAGCCGGTCGCGGGCCTCGTTGTCGCGCAGCCGCTCGCGCCAGACGCCCTCGTTGCGCATGTGCTCGAGGGCCTGGGCGGCGACGTGGCCGATCGCCGTGATCGCGAAGGCCGGCAGGGCGATCGCGGCCGAGATGTCCATGACCGGCAGGGAGCCGGCCCAGGCGCCGAGGGCCACCACGGTCAGCACGCCGAGGACCGCCATCGCGGCGGCCGCGATCGTCGCGCGGAGCGATCCGGAGACCAGCGCCTCCAGGGGGATCGCCACGAGCCAGACCGCGGCGGGCGAGGTGACGCCGCCGGTGACGCCCGCCAGGGCGACGACGAGGCCGGTCAGGCCCGCCGACGAAACCGCGTGGGCGACCCAGAGGGACCCGGTGCGGGTGAGGAGGACGGCGGCGAAGACCGGCAGCAGCAGGCTCGCGATCGCCAGGACCTCGAAGCCCGACGGCACCCCGCGCCAGAGCAGGTAGGGCGGCAGCCCGGCCATCATCACGGCGCCGGTCGCCAGCCGCGACACCAGGAAGCGCTGGTGGCGCGCGCGGGCGGCCGGATTGTCGGCCACGGATTCGTGGACGAGGCCCGCGAGCCGGTCGTCGATCAGAGACGTCAGGACAGTCTTGATGGTCAAGGTTGGCACGCGTCGCGCTGGCTGCGTTCCCGCATCCGTCGCGCCTCCGGTTCGACTTCGAACGACTACCGGACGGTCGCAGAGCCGGCTTAAACGAGTGTTGCGGGATTTGTCCGAATGATCGGGATGCTTTCCGCGAGGTAACCAGCCGATCGCGAACAAGCTTCATTCACCATCGTGCGGGAAAGCTCGGGTCGGTAGAGGCCCGGTTCACGAAATCCGTCGAATGCTTCGCGCGATCTCGAGCGGAGGAACCGTCCCATGACCGTCCTGCTGCGCGCCGCGCTGGTGATCGGCGTGCTCTCCTACTTCGCCATGCTTCGCACCGGGGCGGATCCGGCCGCGGAGGCCCGGAAGCTCGCCGGGGCGGTCCCGAGCGCCCAGGCGGTCGTGCCGGCCGCGCTCGAGGCGGTCACCCCCGAGACCCGGGACCGGGCGGTGCGCGCCGTGCTGGCCCGCGGACTGATGGCGGAGCTGAGCCGCCGCGCCGCGGAGGCGCCGCCCTCGAACGACACCCTGCAGGAGACCGATCGGGCGCCCGCTTGGCGGGGCACCGATCCGCAGGCTGATCCGAGGAGCGATCCGCAGGCCGGCCCGCGCTGACGGCCGGCCGGTCAGGCCGGCTCGCCGCCGCTCGCTGTCCGGGCCCGCGCCGGCAGGGGCGGGCGCTGCGCGGCGACGCGCTCCGCGCCCTGGCGCAGCTTGGCCTCCGGGCCGTGCGCCGGCTGGTGGGCCTCGCTCCGCCCGCGCTCGGCGAGCGGCCGGTCGAGGATCGCGGCGATCAGGTCCCGGGAGGCCGGGCGGCTCACGGTGCGGAACAGCCGGACGAGGTCGGCCACGCGCTCGGCCGAGCGTGCCACCCCCTGGTTGAGGGTCAGGAAGATGTAGACCGCCTCCTCCTCGTGCAGGCCGGCGGCCCGCAGGCCGAGAGTCAGCAGGTCGTAGCGGGCGCTCGCGTCGGCGACCACGGTCAGGAAATCGCGGGGCAGGCCGAGGCCGTCGGCCAGCGCCGCCATGAAGGCCGGCACGTCGCGGGCGGCGGACAGGCCGGTCAGGGTCTCGCCGAGGCCGCGGGGCGGCGGCGGGCAGGGCCGCAGGGCGGCGGTCGCCTCCACGGCCCGGCCGATGACCGTGCGGCGCATCGGGTCGGCGTGCAGGTACAGGGGCACGAGGTCGGCGGCCGACACGTCGGGCCGGACCAGCAGCAGCCGGGCGAGGTCGGGGGCGCCGCGGCCGCGATCCACGAGCCGCGACAGGGCCGCGCCCCGCAGGGTGTGGCCGAGATTGGCCGCGAGCGCGCGGTCGATCTCGGGGCGGCCCTCGCGGGACAGTTCGTCCACCGCCTCCCGGCTGAGCCCGGCTCGGGCGGCGATGCGGGCGGCGATGTCGGACCCCTCGGCCAGGGCCGCCTCGATCAGGCGGTGGCTCAGGGTCGGGGCCAACTCCACCACCGCGTCGCGGGCGCCGCCGCCGCGCAGGGCGAGCGCCTCCAGCACCGCGGGCGGCGTCTCGGGGCAGGGGGCCAGCTTGCGGGCCACGACCCGGGCCGTCTCCTCGTCCACCGTCGGGATCAGGCCGCAGGCCAGGGATTCGAAGATTTCGATCTCGGTCCGGTCCCGGGCCGCGGCCCGGACGAACAGGTCCGTCTGAACCCGGAGGATCACCGGCTTGAGATCGAGATTCTCGATGCGTGACAGTTCGAGGAGCCCGGACAGGTCCGGCGGAGCATCGACGGATGGGGGCATGGAGGATCGGTTACGCAAGACTGCAGTAAGGTCACGCTAACCGCATCGACGTGAATCGACCTTTAAACCGCCTCCGCCGCGACCGTGCCGTCCTGCGCCAGGATGGCACCGGCCCGGTTCCGCCCCGGCCCGACCGTCAGCGCGTCAGCCAGAGCACGAGGCCGAGCCCCACGGCGGCCGCGACGATGAAGCCGGCGTAGAGCGGCAGGACCCAGGGCTGCCGCTGGTGCGGGTAACCCTTGGCCGCCCGCTCCGAGGGCGCCCGCTCGTTCTGCCGGGCGATCCGGACCTCCCGGGGCGTCGGCGGCGTCCCGCCCGCCTCCTCGCAGGTCCCGAGCGGGGCCGCGCCGATATCCATGTGCGGGGTCTTGTCGGCGGTGCGGCCGCTGTCGATGTCGCCCTTGAGCTGCGCGGCGGTCGGCGCCTCGGAATCCGGCGGCGGATCGGCGGGCAGGTTTGCGGGCGGCGGCGGGGTCTCGGATCGCAGCGTCATCGGGGGCTCCACTCTCCGAGGTCAACGCCCGGTGAGCCGTGTCGGCTTCGGCCAGGATGTCGCGGATCTCAGCCGTCTCCGGCGCCCCGCTTCAGCAGCGGCCGCGCGAGCATGGTCCCTTCGTCGGCGAAGCCGGCGGCGGCGCAGAAGGCGCGCAGGGCCTCCTGGTCCGGCCCCGCGGCCAGGAGCAGCCGGTCGCAGCCTGCCTGCCGCGCCGCCCGGCCGGCCGCCTTCAGCAGGACCCGGCCGATGCCCCGGCGGCGGGACTCGGCGGCGACCGCGAGGCCGGTGATCAGGCCGAAGGGCCGCGGCGCGTCGAGGGTCCGCACGGGGGCGACGGCGATTAGGCCGCTCGGCGGTCCCCATTCCACGGCGACGAGGGCGATGCCGCCGTCTCGCTGCAGGGCCTCGAGCCGGGCCGCGAGGTCCGCGGCGCCGACCGTGACCCCCGCCTCGCCCAGCAGGGCCGCGAGACCCGCGGCGTCGGCCCCCGCGGCGGCGCGGATCTCCAGCCCGTAGCGATTGCCCAAATCCCGCTCCCGATCGGCATGTCCGGCCGTTCAACGCATCGCACAGCCTCTCGGCGCCTCTCAGCGCGGCGCGCCGCGATCCGCCATCCTCAGACGCGGCGCCAGCCCGGCCGCGCCGGGTCGACGAGCCGGTAGTTGACCGGCGCCATCCCGCAGATGGCGATCACCGCGGGCTCGGCCCCGTCGCGCACGACACCGTCGTAATGCGGCGTGCCCGCGACCCGGCGCACGAAGCTGCCGGCCTTCACCGGCACGCAGGCAGCCGGGTCGAAATCCGCGCCGCTGTTGCACCACCACGTGCCCGACAGGACCATGCAGAACCGGTCCGACGTGTAGGTGTGGGGGGCGCTCATGTAGCCCGGCCACCAGCGGATCAGGGTGTAGTAAAGGCCGGTGCCCTCGGTGTCGCCGGTGAGCGCGCACCGGTCGACGCTGCGCTCGGGATAGTCCTTCGACGGGATCCAGGGCAGGTCCTCGGGCGCGCGGATGATCGTCTGCTCGGGATTGAGCGGGCTCGCCCGCCCGGCCTGTGCCAGGAGGAGCGGCAGGCTTCCGAGGAGCGAGGCCGCGAGCACGTCGCGGCGCGTCTCCGCCCGGGTCTGTGTGTCGGTCATCGTGCGTTCGGTCCCTGATGCCGGCGGCGCGTCGGGCGCGTCCGCTCCGACAACGCCGACATCCCGGATTTCTCCTCCGGGCGGCCCGATCGAACGGGCGCGACCGCCCTGGGTGGAACGCGGAGGGCCGAACGCGCTTTGCCCTCCGATCGGCGGGTCGGGGAGCGCGCAGCATGGCGGGGCGGGTGACGGATCGATCTTCCGAGGGGGAGGCCGGCCAGGCGCGGCCGGAGACCGTGCCGGCGTCCGAGCGGCCGGTTCCGCGGCCCCGGATGACAGAGGCGGAGGCCGAGGCGGGCGAGCGGCACAAGGCCGAGACGGAGATCGCCGCGGGCGACGTGGCCGACGACCTCGCCGACTTCGCGTGACGGACCGGCGCGCGAGCCGCGCGCCGGCCGGTATCCACGAGCCCGGGCGGGTGCCGGGCTCAGGCCGGTCTCGGGTGGTCTCAGGCCGTCTCTTTGGCCTTGCGGGGGCGGCTGGCGCGCTTCGGCTTCTCGGCCACCTCCGCGACGGGCTCGGGGGCCGGCGCCGGGGCGGCGGACTTGCGGCGCTGCTGGCCGAGGCCGAGGCTGCGGGCGAGTTCCGAGCGCTGGGCCGAGTAGCTCGCGGCCGTCGACGGATAGTCGCGCGGCAGCCCGAAGCGCTCGCGATACTGCTCGATCGTCAGGCCGTTGCGCGACAGGTGCCGCTTCAGCGTCTTGTACGGCTTGCCGTCGATGAACGAGATCAGCGCGTCCGGCGTCACCGACTTGCGGATCTGGGCCGGCGTCGGCTTGTCGGCCGTCTCGGTGACGGCCGCCGTCGGGGCGGACAGCTTCGTCAGTGCGGCGTGAACGCCGGCGAGCAGACCGGGCAATTCGCTGATCGGCACGGAATTGTTCGAGACATACGCCGAGACGATGTCGGACGCCTGCTCGATAAAGGTCTGCTGCTGCTCAGTGGCGTTGTCGTCCATCGATGATTCCCTCTATCCGACCGTGGTGAGACGGTTCTAACGTCTGTGCAGCAAAATCAAGTCGTCGTCGAGCATTTCCCTACACAATGCCCCCGCCATGAACACGCATATTATTCAAACCGCGGGTCGAGCTGAAATCGACGGTCGAGCAAACCGACACCCCGGAGCCGAGGTTGGATGAGACCGGCTACGCGGACGGGCGCCGATTATGCCTACTGCCGCGATCTCGCTGCCGGCTTCCTCTGCGAAGATCCGTCTCCGGTCTGATGAGAGGCGCAGAACTTCACGCGGCGGCCCGCCGCGACGTCCCGTGAGCCGGTCGGGGCGGGACGAACGTTTCGGCCGGACTGTCACGTGATCTGCGGCGGTCCGGTCATGGCCTCGGGCGCGGCCGGGCGATAAGCATCCGGGCGGGGCAGGAGCCGGGGCGATCGACGTGGACCAGCAAGCGGACCAGCAAGCGGACCAGCAATCGGAACCGGGCACCGTCTTCGGCGCCACCATCCCGTTCGTGGATTACTGCGGGATCGAGGCGCTCGACGTCCGCGCGGGCCGGACGCGGCTGCGCCTGCCCCTGCGGCCGGAGCACGCCAACAACCTCGGCATCGCCCACGGCGGCGCGCTCTGCACGCTGCTCGACGTCGCCCTCGGCACGGCGGCGCGGCTGCGGGCGGGGCGCCCCGTGGTGACCCTCGACATGCAGACCCGCTTCCTGGCGCCCGGCCGCGGCGTCCTGATCGCCGAGGGACGGGTCACCCGGGCCGGGCGCTCGGTGATCTTCTGCGAGGCCGAGATCCGGGACGAGGCCGGGGAGCTGGTGGCGGCCGCCACGGGGCTGCTCAAGCCCGTCGGCGAGCGGCCGGCGCCCGCGTAGGGCGGTCGTCACCGACCGGGACGCCGACCGGGACGCCGACCGGGACGCCGACCGGGACGCCGACCGGGATGCCGGCCGGGATGCCGGCCGGGATGCCGGCGCGGGAGCCCTGCGCGCTCGTGCGGGGCCGCGACCGCATTGACGTGCGCCCGGCAGGGTGGAAAAGCCTGTGTCATGACGATGCCGGACGACGCGCGCGCAGCCCTGGCTGCGCCTCCCTCCGAGGCCGACGTGACGGCCATGAAGTCCGAGGCCGCGGCGTGGTTCGAGACGCTGCGCGACCGGATTGTCGCCGCCTTGGAGACCCTCGAGGCGGAGGCGGCGGGCCCGTTCCACCCCGACGCGCCCGAGGGCCCTGGGACGTTCGACAAGACGCCGTGGAACCGGACCGACCATACCGGCCGGCCGGGCGGCGGCGGCGTCATGGCGATGCTGCGGGGCCGCGTCTTCGAGAAGGCCGGCGTGCATATCTCGACGGTGCACGGCGAGTTCGCGCCGGAATTCCGCGCCCAGATGCCCGGTGCCTCCGAGGATCCGCGCTTCTTCGCGACCGGCATCTCGCTGATCGCCCATCCGTGGAACCCGCACGCGCCGACGGTGCACATGAACACCCGTTTCGTCGCGACGACGCGGGCGTGGTTCGGGGGCGGTGCCGACCTGACGCCGGTGCTCGACCGGCGCCGCACGCAGGACGATCCGGACAGCCGCCACTTCCACGCCTGCCTGGAGCGGGCCTGCACGGCGCACGGCATCGATCACGCCCGCTACAAGGCGTGGTGCGACGAGTATTTCCACCTGAAGCACCGGAACGAGCCGCGCGGCATCGGCGGGATCTTCTACGATTACCTCTGGAGCGGGACGCCCCAGGCCGACCTCGCCTACACCCGCGACGTGGGCCGGGCCTTCCTGGAGGCCTACCCGAAGATCGTGCGCGACAATCTCGGCACGCCCTGGACCGAGGCGGACCGCCACGAACAGCAGGTGCGGCGGGGTCGCTATGTGGAGTTCAACCTGCTCTACGACCGGGGCACGATCTTCGGCCTGAAGACGGGCGGCAACGTCGCCTCCATCCTCTCCTCGATGCCGCCGACCGTGCGCTGGCCGTGAGTGCGGGTCTGCCGGCCGCCTACGCGCCGCAGCAGGACGCGGCGCTGAAGGCGATCGCCGCGTGGCGGCGGGACGGGGGATCGCAGGTGTTCCGGCTGTTCGGCTATGCCGGCACCGGCAAGACGACGCTCGCCCGCCGCATCGCCGAGGATGTCGACGGCACGGTGGTCTACGGGGCCTTCACCGGCAAGGCGGCCTCGGTGATGCGCCAGAAGGGCTGCTACGACGCCGCCACGATCCACTCGCTGATCTACCGCACCAAGGAGGCGGAGGAGGGCGGGCCCACCTTCACGCTGAACCGCTCGGGCCCGGCCGCCAAGGCGGACCTGATCATCATCGACGAGTGCTCGATGGTCGACTCCGACCTCGGCAACGATCTCCTGTCCTTCGAGCGCCCGGTGCTGGTGCTCGGCGACCCGGCGCAGCTGCCGCCGGTGCGCGGCGGCGGCTTCTTCACCGAGGCGGAGCCCGACGTGATGCTCACCGAGGTGCACCGGCAGGCCAAGGACGACCCGATCGTCCGCATGGCCATGACGGTGCGCGAGGGCGGCCGGCTGGAGCTCGGCAGCTACGGGCAGAGCCGGATCGTGTCGCGCCGTGCCCTGGATCCGGCCGAGGTGCTCGAGTGCGACCAGGTGCTGGTCGGCCTCAACAAGACCCGCCGCCTCTACAACGCCCGGCTCCGGGAACTCGCCGGCCACACGGACCCGATGCCGGCGATCGGCGAGAAGCTGGTCTGCCTGCGCAATGACCGGGTGAAGGGCCTGCTCAACGGCTCGACCTGGACCGTGCAGGCCCTGCGCGCGCCGCCGCGTCCGGACCTGATCCGCCTCGACGTCGTACCGGAGGACGACCCGGCGCTCCGCCGGAAGCCCACCGACATCAAGGTGCTGCGCGCGATGATCTCCGGCACGGACGAGGAGATCCCGCTGTTCCTGCGGCGCGAGACGGACGAGTTCACCTACGGCTACGCGCTGACGGTGCACAAGGCTCAGGGGTCGCAGTGGGATCGGGTGACGCTGTTCGACGAATCCTACGCGTTCCGCGAGCACCGGGCGCGCTGGCTCTACACAGGCCTGACCCGCGCCGCGCAGGCGATCACCGTGGTGGTCTGACCCGGTGCCGGCGCGCGACGTCTCGCTTGTGAAGCCGGGCCGCGCGTGCTACGCACCGCCCGTCTCATCGAGGCACCTTGCGGAGAGGTGGCAGAGCGGTTGAATGCACCGCACTCGAAATGCGATTTCGGCCATCCCGCCACCTCCCAGCCGATCCCCTAATGTCCTGCTACGCCTAGGCATTTCTGGGTCCTAACCTCGTTCTCATCCCGTTCCGTCCTGGCCTGTGCTACCGAGTTTGGTAGCAAAAGCGGTAGCGGATGGACGCTGTCTGTTCCGGTGCTCTGACCGCCCGCATCGGGCGTCCGCGCGGTCATATTTTGGCAAGGTGGCTTGGGTTAGCGCTCAACTTGCCGGCGAGTTCTCGACCGTCTCGTTGGCCGTCCACGTCCGTCCGCAGATATGCCCCTCAGCTGTCGCGGCGGGCGTGGATGCATGAATATTGCATTCAGTCGGACCGTCGAGCCTCCTCTCGACCGCCACGCCCGCCCCAACGTTCGTCCCCCAACCGAAGGGCGGGCGTGGATGCCCCGATCATCCTTCAAGATCACGGCTTCCTCCGCGCAGCCACACGATCTGAGAGGCATGACCATCAGGCGCGCCCAGGCTCGGCTCGGCATCACCGCTGTCCTCTAGGTCCGGGTCCCCGTCGATCTCGTCCAGGGCGGCGACGAGGTGGTCGACGGCGTCGAGGGCCAAGGCCAGGGCGCCCTCGATGCGAGCGCGGGTGTCGGGCACGGCAACGGCCTTTCGCCGAGGCCGGAAGGGAATGACGTTGGCCATGGTCAGTGCTCGGCTTGCTCGGCCGCGAAGGCCGTGAGGTCCTGGATAAGAGAGGCGGTCTCAGCGTCGTCGCCGTTCAGGATGACGCGCTCGGCCACGTTCGCGAGGCGTGTCCTGCGGTCCCAGAAGTCCGTGGGCTTTCGGCGCTGCAGCTCGGCGCCGGCCCGATCCTCGACGGTCGTGAACTCGTCGGCCAGCCAGTGCATCAACGAGCCAGCAGCATTGTAGGAACTGACGCGGGGGTCGCCGCTGCCTGCCTTGCAGCAGTCCTGAGAGGCCAAGCCGTAGGCGACATCCGATAGGAGGGCCATCTTCTCTCGGATCGCCCGCAATTCGAGCAGGCTGGCGCTGGCCACGTCGACCTGACCAGGGATGCTGTCGTCAAGGTGCGCAGCGTTCGCCAGCACGTCGAGCCGCAGCTCAAGGCTGATGCGTGCGATGTCGCCGGCGGAGGTCTCGGGCCCGACGCGTCGATTGAACTCGGCCATGGCGATGCCGCGCAGGCGCTCCAGTTCGAGCGAGATTGCGTCCGGGATTCGGGCGAAGCCGACCGGCTCGATCGCGGGCGAGGCCATGAAGCCGGGCGGCGGGTCGTACCAGTCGACGACCTCGACCGGCACGCACACGCCCGCCCCGGCGATCAGAGAGTCCGCGGCGTGGTCGCCGACCGTCATACCCGGCTCGTCGCCGCGCTCGCCGTTGAGCGCTATGGCCCAACATTCCGCGAGGGCTCGAAAGCCTGCGGGCGTCGTCGGCCGCACAGTCTGCAGCTCGCGATAGGCTGTGTCATGGGCGTCCGAGAGCGCTGCCGACAAGTCGTCCGGCACCTCGGCGTCCAGCACCTTGCCCAGCGCGTCCCAGCTGGCCCGGAACACGGTCGTGACGGCGAGGGCGGGATCCGGCTCAGCGGACGGCGCCTCGGCGGGCGCGAGGCGCCTGTTAAACCGGCCAGCTGCGTCACGGGCCTGCGCAGCGCGCTGGCGGAGGCTCTGGGCTTCCGGCGCGGCCTTGGCGGTGTTCGGCTTCCTCATGGTGGCCTCCCTCACGCGACAGGCAGGTAGCCGTAGGCGAACACGCCCCCGGCGATGATGACAGCCGCGGTGGCGAGCTCGCCGGCCAAGTCGAGGAAGCGCGGGGCCCGGACGTGGGCGGTGTCCGGCCGGATCGGCGCGACAGCCTCCCAGGCCTCGACGGTACCGGGGGCGGCCTCATCGCTCTCGAACGCCGGCTTGGTGCGGTTGTAGAGGGCCGAAGGCGAGCTAGAGCGTTCACCGGCGCGTGCCGGTGCTGTAGAATGACGGGTATCCATGAACAGCATCTCCAGATGCGGTTGGTGGTCAGGGCCGGAACGAGGCTGCAACCTTGTTCCGGCCCGCATTTTGTAATATCATCTAATGCATGGCGTCAATAGATGATATTGGAAAAAAGAAGCGCGGACGCCCGGCGACGGACGCCACGCCCGTTCTGGTGCGGCTGATGCCGACACAGATCGCACCGCTCGACGCATGGATCGCGGAGCAGCCTGATCCCAAACCCTCAAGGCCAGAGGCCATTCGCTACGCCCTCACAAAATGGCTCGCCATTCAGGGTTTTGCGTGCCAGCAAGAAAAATCTCAGGGGGCAGATTGATGCCATCTATGAAGGCTATTATCGGGGTCCATGAATTCATCAGCACAGGATCTGTGTTGCTAAATAAGGGCGAAAGAGCGCAGATTTTCCCGTTCGACGGCAGCGAATATTCTTTTTTTCTTAGAATATCAGTTGATATGACCGTTACCGACAATGGCGACTGGAAGACCAATACTGACGTCGTCCCAATGGAAGTGCACATTACCCGGCCATGGGTCGCCGGAAGCAACGTGCTCAGTTATGGAGTCGGTGTCGCCCAAACGGAAAAAGAATTATTCTACATGTGCCTCAATAGCCATGTGTTTGGAGATAACGTCGATCATCTGATCTTTGCGAACTACGCCATTTACAAGCGAAACAAATAATGGCGTC
This sequence comes from Methylobacterium sp. NMS14P, assembly GCF_028583545.1. Lineage (NCBI taxonomy): Bacteria > Pseudomonadati > Pseudomonadota > Alphaproteobacteria > Hyphomicrobiales > Methylobacteriaceae > Methylobacterium > Methylobacterium sp. NMS14P. The sequence goes on from NZ_CP087106.1 coordinate 5,392,709, forward strand.
CGGAACCTATAGGCGCCCCGACGCCGACGGTGAGCCTAAGTCCAATCTCGTCGACATCGCTGAAGCCAGGGCACAATATCGCCCTCCAGACCCAGCGGCTGAACCGCCAAGAACCGGTGGCGGCAGCGGGCCGCCTCGGCGCCCTAGCGCGGCTGAACGCAAATTGGCCGCCCGCCGGCGCAATGAGAGCGTCAAGCTGATCTCGTCGGGGCTCAGTGGGCTAGGCATCGGCCTTGTCAGCATCGGATTCGTTCAACCGCTTCTAAAGGATGCCGTGCTTCTCATTCGGGAGTCACACTGGGGTTGGGTTGGCCTCGGCGTGGCCCTACATGCATTCTCGCACTTCATCATCCACACCGAGCTTCAGAGGGAGGATTGAGGCCATGCTGCTAGAAGTCACGATCGTCTCCGTCATTCTGGCTGGCGTGGGTTGGGGTTGGCTGCGCTGGTCGCGCCACGCCTTCGAGCAAAAATACGGGAAGCCCGCGGACTCTGAGACCGACGCGCGGGCCAACGCGAACTGACGCTCTCGACACCACCATCCCGGCGGCTATCCTGCCGGGATGCGCACAGCCCTCGCCGCCCTCGCTCTCGTCGTCGCCGCCGGTGGGGCGCAGGCTGCGGACGATGAGTTGGAGCAAACCATCCGCGCCGCATCCAGGCTTGAGGCTATAGCTCGGGTTTGCCCGCCCCTCATCCCCACGGACGCTGGCCGCGCCAGGACATACGCGGGCGTCTACATCAAGGCTGCGGAGCGCATTGGAAGCGCTCGCCTAGAAGATATGATGCCAGCGGAAATCAAGCGGCGTATTGCCGAGGTTGAAATTACCGGTGACCAGCGCTGGTGTGAAGACCAGCGGCGCTTCATGCACGAGGTTGGAGCGGGGGAGATTTTCCCTGTTGCTCGTCCGCGCCGTCGCTAAGTCACTTGCCGCACATCGTCGTTACCCGCCCCCCGCCTTCTCCATCGCCTGACCACGACGCATCTGCACGTCTCTGAACAGATTGCCTGACGCCGACGTGCTCACCTGCGTCTCCGGGCCCGGGCGATGGACCTGGACGTAGACGCTGCCATTCGCCTCGAGCTTGCCGCCGCCAACGCCGGCACGGCTAGCGGAGGCAGTCAGGCGCTCATCTCCAGCCTGTAGGCGCCGATCGAACTCTTTCCGAGCCTTCTCGCGAGCCGCCCATGCATCCCCATCGGCTTTGCCGGCGCGCATCCGGTCGCTCTCCGACATGGTGAGCCCTGGCGCCCCTCGCATGCTGTCGGGCTTCAAAACGCGCGGCGCGCCATTCGGAAGAAAATCGCCTCCGCCAGGCAAGCGGGTCGGCGAACCGCTCTGTTCCGGCACGTACCCAGAATCGCCCCATCGAGGATCTGCGTCTCGGTTGCCGCGATACCCCTGCCAGTTGGGGTAGGGGCTATAGCGCGGATTCTTGGCGAGTTTCTTTCGCAAGTATTGCGCTACATATCGAACCTGATCTGGAATTGTTCTCGGATCACTAAGGTCCAACCCTGTATCTCGCTCAAATTCTTGCCCTGTTCCACGGCGGCGGTTTAGCTGGAAGGGCCCCCATGAATCTTCGGGAATAGCCCGCGTGCCGGGGTTGTGATCGTATGCCGCTCGCGGGTTGCCACGGTTATGTCGGTGACCACTCTCACCCGCTCGGATTCCTTCCATTATCCGCGGGTCGATGCCGGCCGCGCGCGCTTCCCTTTCGATTAGCGCTGTGAGGTTGCCCGCATCGCTGCCGGTTGGCACACCACCCTGAGTTCTTGGCGGCATTGTTGCCTGAGGCACGCTGTGCGTGCGGCCACCAATGCCTGGTAGACGCGGGCTCGGCGCGCCTCCATCACCGAGCCCGTTCAGTCGGCCACCGCCATAGCTGCGGCCCGCGCCCGGACCTGCGGGACCCGCCTCACCGACGTAGCCCGGGCCCGAACCGCCGCCGTAGCGCCGATATCCACCGCCGCCACCGCCGAACGATGCGGTCTGGATCCGGGCGCCGCCGAACAGGCCATCGTCCTCGGCGCTCGACTTTGAGACCTTGGCGTCCTTCTGCCCCTTGATGGTCTCGGACAGCCCGTCCATAGACCGCCGGAGCTTGTCGGCCGATTCCCGGAAGTCGCGCTCGCGCTGCTCGGGCGTGCGCGCCTGGAGGCGGCTGAGTTCGGCCTGGGCCTCCTCGAGCTTCTTCTGCGCCGCCTCGGGCGTGTCCAGCAGGCCCATGCGCTGCTGGGTCCGGCCGATGAAGTAGCCGCCCGCCTCCTTGGCCGCGTCGCGCAGCTTGGTCAGTTCCTCGACCCGCTGGCGCGCCGCGATCTCATCGTCGCCGAGACGCGGGGCGAGGCGGCGGCGCAGCGGGCCGTCGGCGCCCTCGTCCTTGCCGGCGATGGCAGGGCCGGACATGCTGTCGGCGCGAGCGAAGGCCTCCGCATACTCGCCCTTCTTCAGGGCCGCGATCACGTCGGCGATGTCGTGGATGCCATGCGCCAGCGAGGTCACGAGACCCGTGGTGCTGACCAGCATGTCCTTGGCGGATTCGCCGGCCGTCTTCCAGTCGATGCCGCGCAGCTCGCGGCTGACACCCTGGAGGCTCTCGCGCAGCGCCTTCATGAAGTCGCCGCGCTGGTCCTTGACGATGTCGTCGATCCACTTGGTGAAGTCGGACGCGAACGGCAGCACCTCGGACGCGATCGTGGTGCCGATGCTCTTCATCGACCCGCGCAGGTCGGCCACCGCTCGGTCGAACTCCTCGGCCTTCAGGATCGCCTTCGGGTCCAGCGGCGGCAGGCGGGCCTGCGTCTTCTTCCAGACGTCCTCAAGCTTGCCGAGGTGGCCGTCGGCCACGCGCGCGAGGTCGGCGTTGCCGAACAGCTTCTGGAAGAAGATGCCGCGCTCGGTCGGGTCCTTAATCTGCTCGCCGAACTGGAGCGCCTTCTTCAGCGCCTCGCCCGCGTCGGTCGAGTTGCGCAGGTCCTTGGCGAGGTTCTGAAACGCGCTGCGGCCCTCGGTGGTCCGGCCCTGGCTCTGCAGCCACGCGAACGTCTCGTTGCCGTGCATCCGGAACTCGCGCAGGTTCGCGACGAAGTTCTTGGTGCCGGCGGCCATCGTGTCCTGGTCGACGTTGAACTTGCTCGCCACCGAACCGAACACCCGCAACGTGTCGGCGGCGACGCCCGTCTCGCGCGACAGCTGGCCCAACGCGGTCAGGTTGCCCGACAGGTTGCGGAGCGCGCCTGCGATGCCGGCCACCGCCACGCCGACGCCGAGGCCGGTGACGCCCAGCGCGGACAGCGCCGGGTTCAGCACGGTCTGCGCGGTCCGGGCGGTGCCCTGGAGCGCGCCCTCAACCTTGCCGAAGCCCTTGGTCAGGGTCTCGGAATGGTCGGCCCCGGAACGGGCGGCGTCGAGGAGGTGCTGACGGAAGGCCTTCAGCGGGCCGGTGAACTTGTCCCGGACCTCGACTTCCATGCGCAGCGGTTCATCGGCCATCGCAGCATCTCCTGTCGGTATGAGGCGCGTCGGCCTCGACCCGCTTCGCGAGCGCCCGCGCCAGATCGGCGGCAGTCTCCACGATCACGATTTGGAATGCCGCGGTCAGCTCGGCCTCGCCCACGTCCGGCCAGCGAGCGGCGATCGTCTCCAGCACCTCGGCCTTCCACGCCGCCTCGGTGTCGCCGATGCCGGTGCTGAGCAGGTAGTCGGCGATCTCGGCGACGCGGTTCATGCCGAGACCTCAGCCGACTTGCCGCACCTCTGAGGTCTACGCAGTTGGTGCACTGCACTGATATCGTCGAGACGAATCAGAAAGAGACCGCGATGGAAGATTGGCGCTTGGTCATGTTCGCGATCTTCATGGTCGCCCTCGTCGCGGTAGGCTGGGGGCTTCTCCAGCGGCGGCGCAGGGCGGCGCGAACCGGCGACGATGCGATCTACGGAGTGGCCAGCCTGACCCCGGAGACTATCGAGCGGCAGCACGAGCGGCCGCGCGCCAGGGGCACCGGCACGACCGGCGAGTGACGCCCGCGCGGATCGGTGTGCTATACTTCTCGAACCGACGAACCCGTGGAGGTTCCGATGGACGAGAAGCACGCGATCGAGCTCGCGGTCATCATCCTCGCGGCAATCGCGATCGTGGCAAGCCTTCTGGCCCTGCTGACGAAGGAGCGGAGCCGGAAGTTCAGCTACACCTACAGCGACAGCAGCACCTGGGGCGCTTCGAGCATTGATTCGGGCTCGACCTCCGACAGCCACGGCAGTCATCACTGCTCGCATAGCGGTTCCTCCGGTGACAGCGGGAGCTGCGGTGGAGGTGACAGCGGTGGCGGAGGCGGGGGCAACTGACACGGTTAGGCCGCCGCCACAGTGCCGAGGTCGCTAGCCCTGAGCACGTTCAGCGGGGCACCGGGCGCGGGCGTCACCTGAACGGCCAGGATCTTGATCGGCGTGGCGTTGGTGTCGATCACCGCCCCCATCCACGTGCCGTCCGCAAGCGCGGCCTTCACGCGGGCATCCGGCACGCTCTCGACCGGCACCTTCAGGTTCGATCCGCGAGGGTCGACCGCGCAGCCGGCGTAGCTCCAGCAGTTGCCGTCCCTGACAGCCCAGAGGCGCCCCTTGCCGGCGGGATCCTTGGCGGCCAGGGCTGCGAGGTCGGTGTAGGCGTCGGCCATGTCAGTTCTCCGTCACTGGACCCGCCGCAGGGGCGGGATGGGAATGCCGTGCGCGCGATCGGCGGCCGTCATGGCGACCTCGGCTTCGGCCTGGACGATCGCGAGCATGTTCGGAGTGACGAGGTTCCTGGCGGTCTTGCTGTTCGCGTAGAGCGCTCGCGTCACCAGCAGGTCTTGCGTGGACCGCACCGCCATGCGGACGGCTGCCTCCTTGGTCTTTCGGTCGGTCACTGTGCAGCCTCCGCAAACACGCCATCACCATCGGGCAGGGTGCCGAGGAAGACCGGCGGCTCGGCCGGCTTCAGCCCGCGACCGCCATCACCCATCACGCCGGCGAACCGAACCGCGCGGATCGAACCCTGGCCGTCCTGCTCCAGCCGGGCGTTCGGGTCCGTCCGCAGGATCTGCATGACGCGCTGGCCGCCGACAGTGTTGGGCGGGAAGGCCACGCCCTTGTCGAAGGCGGCCTGGGCGATCGGCTCCGGCAGCTCGACGTTGCCCGGGAACACCTGAATCCGGTGGTTCAGGTGTGTCGCGTAGATCGCCTCGCGCCAGAGGCAGGCGCGAACCATCGGCAAGGTCGGGGTGGTCGGCAGCGCCTCAGGTTTGGCCGGCAGTGTGTTCGGCGCGGCGCCCTCGCGGATCGCCTTGGCGCTGGCCCGCATCGCCGAGACCGTATTTCCGGCCGCGGGCACGGCGTCGACGTGGAAGGTGCCGAACATCGCCGAGACGTCCGGCTCGCGGCTGGTGATGCCCGCTTGGCGCGCGGCGGCCGTGAGGATGACGTGGCGGCAGTCGCCGCCGAGGACGTCCTTCGGCGCGTGGTCGCGGCAGGCGGCCACCAGCGCCTCGCGGGCGACGTCGAAGGCTACAGCGGCACGAGAGAGGCCCACGGCGGCGGCCTCGATCGCAGAGGCGCCGGCCTCGATCTCGCTGGCGGTCCTGTCCCGCTCGCGCCGGTCGCGCTCTGCGGCCAGCCGGGCCTTCGCGTCCTCGATCAGGCCGGCCAGGGTGCGGGCAGCATCCTCAAGCGCGACGCGGTCGTCGGCGGCCTTCCTGCAGGCCTCCGCCACGGCCTTGGCCTGCCGGGCGTCAGCGCCGTCGGTCTCGGTGAGGAAGCGCCGCTGCTCGGCGATCGCGGCCTCGTGGCGGGCGGTGGCGTCGGTGAGCCGGTTCAGCACGCCCGCGCGGCGCACCTCCAGGCTCTGCACCTCGGCCTCCAGACCCTTCGCCTTGTCCCGTCGTCCCAGCATCTGCGCTCCCCGGATCTGGGGAGCGGCGCCAAGCCCGCGAGGAAAGGCGCCGCTCCTGCCGCGCGGCCCGGCATGACCTCCGGTGCGCGACAGGGGACAGTGTCGGTGAGGGCTACGGGCCTGGGGAGGTCACAAAAGGCGACAACGGGCGGTCCTGGGGGTCACAAAAGGCGACAGGTCAGGCGGCAGCGGTGTCCTCGAACTGGCCGACGAACCGCTCGCAGGCGAGCTCGTCGAACGTCGTTCCCGTCTTCTTGGCGAGCGCTGGCCAGTCCGGGTCAGGAAACTCCCTCACGTCACACAGGTCCCCGATCGTCAGCGTCTTCGCGAACCCCGGGAAGCCGCACCGGACGAGCGTCTTGGATCCGAGGTCGTCCAGCTCGGACGCAACCCGCAGGGCCAGGGCGTAGGCCATCTCGATCGAGACGCCGGCCTCAACCGCACGCTCCGCGATGAGCCTGTAGGCGGGGCCCAGGATCGCGCGAGCGACCGCCACCTCGGGCTCGTAGTTGCCGACCATCGGGCCGGGACTCGCCTTCAGCTTCGACGGCTTCTCCAGCTTGCGCGCCCGGTTCGCGCCCTTGTCCTCGTAGGTCTGGCTTAACTGGTTCGTTGACACCCACCGCAAGGCTTCTTCGCGGTTCAGTTTGCCGTCCGAACGTACAGGCATGCCCGCTTTCACGTATTGCGAGACGCGCGCCTTAGAAATTCGCAGCTCGGCGGCAAGTGCAGCCTTGGTTGTGATCGCCATGGGCGGCGCTCCTCTCGTTAAGAGTTAAGTGGTTTTGCGATATTGCGGCTAGACAGGGCCCGAGCCTCGCGCGTTACCTCCGATCCGGGAGGGGGTCAGGAGGCCCCGCCGTTAAACTCTGAGCACCCTCCTTCGTTGGTGATCGGGCAGGGCAGGGGAGTACCTGGGTCCTACCCATCGCTCGGCTCCGGCTGGCTCGGCATGTGAAGCTGGAGTCGACCGCCGACCTTCCTCGCTCGTCCGGTCCGCAGGCCGCGCTGTGCCCGACGCCTGGCAGCAAGCGGCTCAATCCCCAGCTGTCGGGCGGCCAGCTTCACCGGCAGCCACTCGGGGCGCTCGGGCTCAGCGAGCGGTGGCATCGCCATGGCCGTGGCGGCAAGCACCCGCTCCAGCGTACCGATCACCGCGTCAGCCATGGCTCGCAGGTCGCGCGCCTTCGCGAGCGCATCGAGCTGCTCGGCCCGTTGCTCGGCGGGCGTCATGGTCCACTCCTTGCAGCTGCATACCGAGGGTCCGCGTCACGAACACTGATCAGTTGCGTCATCCGCTGCCTATTCAGGAGGCTCCGATGCCGTTCATGTTTCGAGTGATCGCCAAAGCGTTCGATTTTATTGTCGGCGGCGCCAGTACGCGCCACGTAGATCTGTTGCCTACAGAAGATGAGGCTGAGATCCGCAGGAAAGATACCCTTCGCAGAACAAGGAATTTCGATCACGATTACACTGCGGCAGTCAGACGACTGAGAGATAGACTGGATCGCAAGTTTCCCGACGGGCAGTACGCTCACCGGCGGATGAGGTTGAGCGTCACCCAGGATCACGCCGAGGATCGTGCTCAAGCCGTCGACACGATGTCGGCCGTGATCGCGATGGCCCTGCGGAACGGCGCTACCGTGGACGAGGCGGCCGAAGCGGGCGCTGCAAGCGTCGGGATCTGAGCGGCACCTCAGCCCCTCGGCTGCCGATTGGGGGTTTGGGGGGTTTGGGGGGTTCGTTTCAGCCGCTACCCATAAACTGTCACGTGCGCACGCACTCGCATGACGGGTGCACTCGATTACGAGAATGACCTGACAGTTTGCCGCGTTGGCTGAAAACAAACCCCCAAAACCCCCCAAACCCCCATTGTGAGCTGGCGCGCGCATCAGAACTGCGGCTCCTGGCCCGTGTGGCGAGGGTCGATACAGGTGAGCAGGAAGCGGTTTCCGTGGCTTCCATCCTCCCGCATCTCGATCCGGTGGCCGCCGACGACACGCCCTTTGATCCGCGATAGCCACTTTCCGAGCCGACGACTGTTCACGGCCCCGCCTTCGCCGGCCTGCCTCAGCAGCAGGTCGCGGAACTCAGGGGCCCGGAAGTCTTGGACGTTGTAGTCGAAGCTCGAGCCCGGCCCCTTCTCGCAGGCCGTCTTGATGATGGCGTTGGTCGTGTAGCCGCTCGACAGGCTCAGGTGCTCGCGCCACTGCCCGAACAGCTCGCGGATCGCGGACAGCTCCGGGTCTTCCTCGCGAGCTGTCTCCATGCTCGTGACCGGATCCGCCTGGGCGAGCCAGATCAGCGGCGAGCGCACCATGTCGCTCCAATCCTCGTAGGAGCCGATCGCCCCGCACACTTTCGGCGCGCCGGCGACGCGGTAGGCCCGGATCACGGTGAGCGCGGCGGCGACGAACCGGCCGCGGTCAGCCAACACCTCGGCGACCGGATCGAAGTCGAAGGCCCGAAGCTCGGGACGCTCGATTCCGGCGTCCAGGGAACACACCAGGGCGCGCCGGGTCATGTCGCCCGTGAGCACCAGGTTGTTGCCGGTGGCGAACACCGTGGACCGGCACTCCAGCTCCGGCGCCTCGCTCTTGCCGAGGATTCGCACTCGGACCAGCGGGCGTTCGGTGAGCTGGCAGAGCATGTCGCCCCCGAGCTCGCCGTTGACGTTGTCGATCGACACCACCGGCACGGCGTCGCGCAGGAGCGCGCCCAGGCGCTTCTCGGTCTCCTCCTCCGACTTGCCGGCAGCGATCACCGGGCAGCGCCGGCCGGTGGCGATGACGCTGGCGAGGTCGACCAGGAAGCTCTTTCCGGTCCCGGCCGTCGTCGCACGGAAGGCGTGCAGAGGCGCCGTCGGCAGGACGCCGCGAACCAAAGCCGTCAGGATCCCCGACAGCGCCACGGACCGGTCGACGTGATCCACGAACGGGAAGCCCGCCAGCAGCTCCTCGATTACCGCCAGGGCGCGCAGGGCGTCGACCTTCGTCGGGCGTTCCAGGATCGGAGGCAGGTGGAAGCCGGGATCCGCGGCGTAGTAGAGGCGGGTCGCGGCATCGTAGCCGGGGCGCTCGAGGATCGAGCCGTCGAGCCGCAGCGTCGGCGTGGTCACGACACCGGCGACTGGCGGGACCCGCCACTGCCCCTCGCGGGCCAGCAGCGTCATGGTCATCTCGGCCGGCGGGTTGATGTCGAGCCAGTCCTCGGCGCGCCGGTCGAACCGCTGCACCCGCATGATGCGAGCCGTCATATCGGCGAGGCTGACGGCGACCAGCGGCGACATCCGTGCCACCGTGGTCATCCTGCCCTTGGCGGCCGGCACCTCATCGATCACGGGCCGGACCAGAGCGCCGGCTCGGGAATAGATCTCGACGCCGGACCTCAGGAGCAGGTGCTCCATCCGGTCGACCGCCTCCGGCACCCGGCCGGCGACGAAGCGCACGATGGGGCGGCCGTCATCCTCCTGCGGAGCGGCTTCGGGATCCGCGTTGGCGCGGCGCTCAGCGCGGTCCTGCTTGGGTGCGCCGGAGCGGCCCTGACGCCGCCAGCCGTTCTCGGCCGCGTGCCAGAACAGGGTGGCGATCGTGACGGAGCGTCCGCCCGCGAAGCTCGACCACTTGCCGGAGGTGAAGGCTGCGTCGTCGTTCGGCGAGGTGGCGGACCACTGCTCCCAGAGATCACGCCCGGCCTCGCCGAGGCCCTCGTACAGGGCGAACCCGATCCGGACCCAGCCGTCATAGTCGAAGTCGTTCGGCACGTGCGCCAGGGCGTCTTCGATCGTCGCCCGGTCGGGCCGCTCGCTCGCCTTGAACCCAGCCGCCCGGCGGCCCTTGTCCTCGCGCTTCCTGCCTTCCTGCTTGCGCTCGCGCCGCGTACAGGCGCCGGCCTCGCGCAGGATCTCTTCCGCCTCGGCCACGAACTGGCGTAGCGCGCCCTCGGTGACCTCGGGCAGATCGGCGAAGTCGACGGTCAGCGGCGAGGCGTCGGGCCAGCGGTAAGGCGCCTGCGTCTCAGGGTGGACGCCGAACCCAACGAACTGCTGCCCGCGGGCGAGCACCTCGACCTTGGTCGGCTTCTCGGTCGTGGCGTCGGTGAAGTGGAGCGCGGCCGTCTGCAGCTTATCGGTCGGGATGTCGAGCCGGTACCCGAGCAGCACCTTCGGCTCGCGCCCGATCCGCACCAGGGGCGTGGGGCCGAGCACCAGGCGTGCTCGGTCCGCAATAGCCTCGGCGAGATCGGGACGAAGCACATCGATATCGGCCCCGACCATCCGACCGCACAGCAGGCCGGTATTGGTGCAGTCCGGCTGCATCGAGCCCCACCGCTGGATCTCCTCTGGGGAAGCATCGAGGCAGCGGCGTTCCCAGCCTGACATGGTCGGCCGCTTCCCGGCCGACGACACGTTCATGGTCGGCCCCGAAACCGGGACCGGGTGGTAGCCGCGTTCACGGAGGGCGAGGCGCAGCTCCGTGGGATTGAGGCGGAAGTGATCCGTCATCGTCCGCCCCCTTCGTGGAGGGGCCCGCCCGGGAGACGCACCGCCGCGAGCAACGCGGCCTCACGCTGGCGGACCTCGGGATGATGGTCCGCGTACCCCTCGTAGATGCTGCCGGCCTCGGCGTCGGTCAGCTCCTCGCCGATGCTGTCCTGGGGACCAATCACGGTCGCCCGCATCCGGACTCCCGGAGCGAGCTGCTTGATCACCGTGAACACGGCCTGGTCCGGCAATGGCTGGATCGGCTTGCCCCGGAAGATCTCGACCTGCCGCCGCTCAGCCTGCGAGAGCAGGCGGATGCGATAGGTGCGGGCGGGCCAGCGAGCGAAGAACCGCCGATCACCCTCGACAGCGCGGTCCGCGTCCTCGGCGTGCCGCTGCATGGCGCGCCTTTGCTGGCGGGAAAGGGTCAACGTCATCGCGTCGCCCTCCATGTGTCGGTGGCCGGGAAGGCGAGTTCGGCGAGCACGACCGCAGTTGCGGGCGAGAGGCCGAAGCGCCGGGCGATCCTGTGGACCGCAAAGGGGTGAGGTGCTATTTCGGAAGGGTCGATGCGATACGACATTTCCGAGGCCCGCCGGCGTGCCACCGCCGCGCGGGCTTCACTCTGTCTGGAAGCCATCCGTCTACGCGGCCTCCGAGTTCGCGCTCGCGCCGAGACCCAGCAGGCGCTCGAACGGGGCCACCGGCACCCGCAGCAGCCTCCCAATCCTGATGGTCGGGATCTCGCCCCGGCCCGCGGCCTCGTAGGCCGTGTTCCGGCTGACGCCGAGCCAGCGCCCGGCCTCTTCGACACTGATGGTCTTTGCGCCGGTCTGTCCCGGCTCGTTGGCTCTCATGGTCTTTGCCTCCAAAACGACCCTACGATCTGAAAGATGATATCGCTCCGTCCTTGACCATCACAAGCCGTATCCCTACGATCTGTAAGCAGGTTTTGGAGGAATCGAATGGGTAAGCGTGGACCGGCACCGAAGGGCGAGTATGTTGGGCAGACCGCCGTGCTATCGACGCGTCTAACGCCTGATCTCCGCGCAAGACTTGAAGAAGAGGTCGCGAAGAGGGACAACAATACAATCTCTCGCGAGGTCGAACATAGGATACGTCGTAGTTTTATTGAAGACGATAAGATTATTGACGCGTTCGGAAGTCGCGAGAATTATGCCTTGATGCGTGTTATCTCGATGGTGTTGGAGCTCTGGCACAACCCCGCCAACCTCTCGGCCGACTGGCGACACGACCCAACAGCCTATGATCAGGTCTGCAGAAAGGTAGAAGCTGTGCTCAAGGCGATGCGCCCGCCAGGTGAGGCGCAGAAGCTGTCCGATCTTGAGCAACTACTCGCCGATGTGACGGCGAAGGAGCACCCGGCTGTAGTCTTGAAAGGCATCCAAGATGCAGAGCAGGCCCTACCGCTCACAGGAAGTCGGAAGGCGCAAATTAGATCGCTGATCAAAAGCGACCTGGGCGAGCTTGCCGACCGGCCGCACATCTTCCAGGGTACAGCAGAGCAGATGCGTGCCGAGGCTGACCGGCTGGACCGGGAGGAGCAGCAGCCAGTCGCACAGCCGAAGAAGAGGCCGCGCCGATGAAAGGTCACATACGCGAACGATCGCCCGGCAAGTGGGCGATCATCCTCGATGTCCGTGATCCTGAGACCGGCAAGCGCAAGCGGAAGTGGCATTCGTTCAAGGGGACGAAGCGAGGGGCGCAGAAAGAGTGCGCCCGGCTCATCACAGAGATCCAGAACGGCGGCTATGTGGAGCCGAACAAGATCTTGATGAGCGACCTGCTGTTGCGCTGGATCGACCACGCAAAGTCGCAGGTCTCGCCCAAGACGCACGAGCGCTACACCGAAGTCGTCAAGAAAAACCTGATCCCGGCACTCGGTAGCGTGTACCTCACGAAGCTGCGACCGGCGCAGATCTCCGCGGCCTACACCAAGGCACTCGCGAGTGGACGTTGTGGCGGCACGGGAGGCCTTGCGGCCGCCACTGTCGTCCTCATGCACCGGCTGCTCAAGAAGGCGCTCAAGCAGGCCGTCCGGTGGGAGCTGACAGCTCGCAATCCTGCCGAAGCCGTCGACCCGCCCGTGGTCGAGCGCAAGGCGATGAACACCTACGACCTCGACCAGACGATCGTCCTCCTGGACAAACTGGAGAAGTCCCGGCTGCTGATCCCGGTGATGATCGCTGTTCTGTGCGGGTTGCGGCGCGGCGAGATCGTCGCGCTCCGCTGGCGCCATATCGACTTGGCGAACGGCCGCCTGACGGTCGCGGAGAGCGTCGAGCAGACTAAGGAAGGCGTTCGCACCAAGCCGCCCAAGTCGGGCAAGGGCCGGGTCGTCACGCTGCCGGCGATGCTGACTGCGCGCCTTCGCCTGTTCCGTGTCGAGCAGGCCGAAGAGCTGCTCGCGATCGGCGTGCGCCAGACCGAGGCGACCCACCTCTACACGCGAGAGGATGGTGAGCCGATCCAGCCCCGCACCCTGACGCAGGCCTGGCGCAAGCTCGCGGCATCGAGCGACCTGCCGAAGATCCGATTGCACGATCTCAGGCATGCCCATGCCACCCATCTGCTCGGCAGCAAGGTGCACCCCAAGGTCGCGTCAGAGCGGCTCGGGCACTCTCGAGTCTCCATAACCCTGGACCTCTACAGCCACGTCCTGCCGGGGATGCAGGAAGAGGCCGTGGCCCGCGTTGACGAGGCCCTATCTCAGGCGCTAGAGAAGCGCCCACGGAGTGTTGGGTAGCAATCCGGTAGCAAGCAGGGTTTTCAACCGACCTGCAAAAGCGCCGATTTTGCAATGATCCCAAGGCTTTGGAGAGGTGGCAGAGCGGTTGAATGCACCGCACTCGAAATGCGGCATGCCTGCAAGGGCATCGGGGGTTCGAATCCCCCCCTCTCCGCCAGCTAGCGGAAAATCGCTAACTCCCGCTTGAAGTTGTTGTCTGGCAAGAGTCGCCTTGGAGACCGCCGTACTCCTTGCGCCAGCGGTAGTAGCTCTGCTCGGAGAGCTCCGCCTCCTTGCACGCCAGTGACAAACTTTTGCCCTGGGCTGTCTGCACCTCGATCTGCCGCAGCTTCAGCACCACCTGCTCCGCGCTCGTCTTCTGACCTCGCCGCATGTCCGACTCCTTCGGTCCTGACTGATCCTCTCAATCAGCCCGGTCCAAAGCCAGCCGGTCAGGTCAGTTCACGGTCAAGCTCGGGCAGTGTATGACGTTCTGTAGAGATCCTCATACCGCGACCCGTACATGACCAAGTTGGCGACCCTCGCCGTCGCCGCGATGGCGGCGAGCTTCCTCGGACCGCCCCAGACAGCCGCCGGGCAACTGACCTACTCGTGGCCCTCGAACGTTGGTTCCCTGAACCCGCACCTCTACGCACCCAATCAGATGTTCGCGCAGGCGAGCGTCTACGAATCGCTGGTGAAGTACCGCGGCGATGGATCGGTCGAGCCCTGGCTCGCGACCTCGTGGACCATCTCCGAGGACGGGCGGACCTACGATTTCGCCCTGCGCCCCGGCGTCACCTTCAGCGACGGGGTTCCCTTCGACGCGGCCGCGGTCAAGGCGAACTTCGACGCGATCCTGGCCAACCGCCCGCGGCACGCGTGGCTCGATCTCATCCAGCAAATCGAGCGTACCGAGATCGTCGGGCCCCTGGCATTCCGTCTCGTCCTGAAGGCGCCGCACTACCCGACACTGCTCGAACTTTCCCTGCCGCGGCCCTTCCGGTTCCTGTCTCCGAGGGCCATGGGCCCCGGCGGTACGACGGCCGTCGGCATCGGGGCGCCGGTCGGCACGGGGCCGTGGCGGCTCGTCGACACCCAGCTCGGCGTCTCCGACACGTTCGAGAGCAACCCGGGCTACTGGGGCCCGAGACTCATCTTCGACCGGCTCGTCGTCAAGGTCATCCCCGATCCCAACACCCGCGTCATCGCCCTGCAGACGGGGGAGATCGACCTCGTCTACGGCGCGGCCGGACAGATTCCTTCGGAAGCCCTCGTCCGCCTTCGGGACATGGCCCCAAACTTCGCCGCAGCGGTCTCGCCGCCGCTGGCGACCCGGGTGCTGGCGATGAACTCCGCGCGCTTCCCGACCGATGATCGGGCGGTCCGCCTCGCCATCAACCACGCCGTCGACAAGGACACGCTGGTCCGGACGGTGCTCGACGGGATCGAGCCGCGAGCCGATTTCCTGTTCGCGCCGCGCGTGCCGTACGCCGACGTCGGGCTGAAGCGCTACGGCTTCGACCGGGACGCGGCCTCCCGCATGCTCGACGCGGCCGGCTGGACGCTCGGGCGCGACGGCGTGCGTGCGAAGGACGGACGCCGCCTCGCCGTCGAGGTCGATTTCGTCGGGACTAACGCCCAGCAGCGGGCGATCGCCGAGGTGCTCCAGGCCGATCTCGGCCGCGTCGGCATCGACGTCCGGCTGATCGGCGAGGAGGAGAGTTCGATCCTGGCCCGTCAGAAGGACGGCCGCTTCGGCCTCATCTTCGGCGAGACCTGGGGGCCGCCCTACGATCCCGCCTCCTTCATCAGTTCGATGCGCACCCCGTCGCACGCAGACTACCAGGCGCAGGTCGGGCTGCCGGAGAAGCCGGACATCGACGCGGCCATCGGGGAGGTGCTCGCCACGACCGACGAGACCGAGCGCCAACGGATCTATGCCAGGCTGCTGACCACCCTGCACGAGGCCGCAATCTACCTGCCGATCTCTCACGCCGTGGCCGTCGAGGTCCATCGTTCCTCGATCACGGGCGTCGGCTTCGGAGCGACGATCAACGAGATCCCCTTCGCGGCGATGCGGCCGGCAGCCCGATGAACGGCAAGCCGATGCTCCGCTTCATCGCCGCCCGCCTCGCGCTGATCCCGCCGATGCTGCTGGGCGTCTCGATCCTCGTGTTCGTGATGCTGCGGCTCGGCCAGGGCGACCCGGCCCTCGACTACCTGCGCCTCTCGCAGATCCCGCCGACCGAAGCCGCCCTCGCCGACGCGCACATCCTGCTCGGCCTCGACCGGCCATCCGTCGTCCAATACCTCGATTGGCTGTGGCGCGCCCTGCGGGGGGATTTCGGCCTCTCCTACGTCACGCGCCGGCCGGTCCTGCCCGAACTCCTCGGCTACCTGCCCGCGACCCTCGAACTGGCCGGGACCGCGCTCGCCGTCACCATCGCGGTGAGCCTGCCGCTCGGCGCCTGGGCGGCCGCCCATCGCGGCGGCTGGCAGGATCGCCTCGTGCGCGGGATCGCCGTGCTCGGCGTCTCGCTGCCGAATTTCTGGATCGCCTTCCTCCTCGTAGCCCTCTTCTCGGTCACCCTGGGCTGGTTGCCCCCGATGGGCCGAGGCACGCTCGCGCATCTCGTCATGCCGGCGCTCGCGATCTGCCTGATGTCCCTCTCGGTCAACGCGCGCCTGCTGCGGGCGAGCATGCTGGAGGTCGCGGGGACGCGCCACGTCCTCTACGCGCGCCTGCGCGGGCTCCCCGAGCGAACCGTTCGACGCCGACACGTCTTCCGCAACGCCCTGGTGCCGGTCGTGACCGCCACCGGCATGCATGTCGGCGAGCTCCTGGGCGGCGCGCTCGTGGTCGAGACGATCTTCTCGTGGCCGGGCGTCGGCCGCTACGCGGTCTCGGCGATCTACAATCGCGACTACCCGGTCATCCAGTGCTTCACCCTGGTCATGACCGCGGTGTTCGTCCTCTGCAACCTCGCGGTCGACATCGCCTATGCTTGGCTCGACCCACGCATGCGCCTTGCTGGGGAGGCGACGGCGTGAGGCCGAACGCTTCCGTGCGGGTGGCCCGCACGGGCTTGGGATCGGTCACGGTCCCCGGCGCGCTCGCCATCGTGATCCTGCTGCTGGCGCTTCTCGGACCGCTGGCCGCGCCGCACGACCCCCTGGCGGTGAACCTCACGGCCCGCTTCGAGTCGTCGAGCCTCATCCATCCCCTGGGCACCGACCATCTCGGACGGGACATCCTGTCCCGGCTGATCGCCGGTGCGCAGACGACGCTCGGCGCCGTCGCGGCCGCCCTCGCCCTGGTGGTGGCGCTGGGCCTCGGGGTCGGCGCCGTCTCGGGGATGCTGGGCGGCCGGACCGACGCCGTGCTCATGCGCCTGTGCGACGTGTTCCTCACCGTGCCGACCTTCGTGCTGGCGCTGTTCCTGATCGGCGCGTTCGGCACCGGCCTCGTCAACGTCATCGCGGCGATCGCGCTGTCTCACTGGGCTTGGTACGCCCGCATCGTCCGAGGTCTCGTCCTCGAACTCAAGACGCGCGACTACGTCCTGGCCGCCCGGATCGCGGGGGCATCGCCGGTGGCGGTCTTCGTCGAGCACGTGCTGGCGGGGGTCCTGCCGCCGCTCGCGGCGCTCGCCACCCTGGACGTCGGCCACATGGCGCTCCACGTCGCCGGCCTGTCCTTCCTCGGCCTCGGCGTGCAGCCCCCGACCCCGGAATGGGGCGTGATGATCAGCGAGGCCCGGGCCTTCTTCTGGACACGGCCCCTGCTGGTCGTCTGGCCGGGGCTCGCGATCGCCGTCGCCGTCCTCGCGTTCAACCAGCTCGGCGACGCGCTGCGCGACCGCCTCGACCCGACACTCGTTGCGGAGCGTGGCCTATGAGCCCGCGGGTGCTCCGGGCCGAGAACCTGCGCGTCGAGACCCGGCGCGGAGCCGAGGCCGTGCCGCTGGTCGCCGACGCCTCGTTCGAACTGCGCACGGGCGAGGTGCTGGCCCTCGTCGGCACGAGCGGCTCGGGCAAGTCTCTGGCCTGCGCGGCGCTCCTCGACACGCTGCCGCCTGGGACCCGGCGCGTCGCCGGTCGCATCCACCTCGACGGCACGGCGGTGGCGCCAGCTGAGCTCCGCGGCCGGACGGTCGCCACCGTGCTCCAGGCGCCCCGCTCGGCCTTCAACCCGCTGCGCACGATGGGTGACCATGCGGGTGAAACCGGCGCGGCTGTGGGCCTCCAGCGCACCGAGAGCCGGGCGGCGATGCGCGAGGCGTTGGCGGCCGTCGGGCTCGGCGACGATCCGCGGGTGCCGGACCTCTACCCGTTCCAGATGTCCGGCGGCATGCTCCAGCGCGCTATGATCGCGCTCGCCTTGCTCGCGAGGGCTCCCTTCCTGGTCGCCGACGAGCCGACGACGGATCTCGACCTCGTCGCCCAGGCTCGGATCCTCGACCTGCTGGCAGCCCTCGTGCGCGACAGAGGCCTCGGCCTCCTGATCGTCACGCACGATCTGGGCGTCGTCGCCCGCCTTGCAAATCGCATGGCCGTGATGGCGGACGGGCGGATCGTCGAAACGGGAGGCACGGCATCAGTCTTCGCACGGCCGGACCGACCGGAGACGCGGGCGCTGCTCGCGGCTCACCGAGCCCTTCACGAGGTCGCGCGGTGACGGCCCTCCTGTCCGCCCATGGGCTCGGCAAAGTCTACGCGGGCACCGGGTGGCGCCGCGGCGCGCCACGACCCGTCCTCGCAGACGTCGACCTCGCCATCGAGGAGGGCGGGTGCGTCGCCCTGATCGGACGCAGCGGTTCGGGCAAGAGCACGCTGGCCCGCCTCCTCCTCGGCCTGGAACGCCCCTCTGCCGGTGTCGTGCGGTTCCGCGGAATGGGTCTAGCCGGGCTCGACGACGCGGGGCGGCGAGCTTTCAGGTCGGCGGTCCAGATGGTTCTTCAGGACCCGCTCACGGCGGTGAACCCGCGCCATACGGTAGGCCGCACGATTGCGGAGCCGTTGCGGCATCTGACCGGCTTCTCGGCGACGGAGAGGCGAGCACGGGTCCATGCGCTGTTGTCTCTCGTCGGTCTCGACCCATCCGTGATCGGGCGGCTCCCGAGCCAGCTCTCCGGCGGCCAGGTGCAGCGCGTCGGCCTCGCCAGGGCGCTGGCTACCCGACCTGCGCTCGTCGTGCTCGATGAGGCGGTCTCGAACCTGGACGCGCCGCTACAGATCGAGATCCTCGACCGCCTCACCGTCCTGCGACATGAACAGGGAACCGCCTTCCTGCTCGTCACGCATGACATCCGTCTGGCGAGCCGGTTCGCGGATCGGGTCGTCGTTCTCGACGACGGGCGGGTCGTCGACTCGTCGCCGTGTCGACCGAGGCTTGAGCTCGAGCATCCGGCCGCGCGCGAGCTCGTCGACGCCGTCCTCCCGGCCCTCCCAGCGGGTGCAAGCTGATGCAGCGGATTACCGTCACCCTGGACCACGAACTCGTCGACGCCGTTGACCGGATCGCGGAGGTCCGCTGCTACGCGGGCCGTTCGGAGGCGATGCGCGACCTGCTGCGCCGGGGCCTCGCGGAAGCGCGCCGCGAGCGCGATCCCGACCACGCCTGCGTGGCGACCTTCACCTTCGTGGCGGAAGCCGGCGTGCGAGACCTTGGGCAGCGCCTCGCGGAGGAACAGCGGGCAAGGCATGACCTCGTCATCACGCAGGTGCAGGTGCCACTGGACCACGAGGCGGCGCTGCACACCCTCGTCCTGCGCGGGCGTGTCCGGGAGATCCACGCCTTCGTCGACGCAATCGCGACACAGCGCGGCGTGCGCCACGACAGCCTGTCGATCATCCCGGCGCGGATCGAGGTCGTGGACCACCCGCACGGGCACACGCCCCATCCCCACGAGCATATCCGGACGTGATGATGCGGGTGCTCCATCCGGCCCGGGCCCCTGTCCGTCGGCGGGTGACCCGCCCGTCACGTGGCGCGCGAAACGGCACCGGTCTCGC
This sequence comes from Methylobacterium sp. NMS14P, assembly GCF_028583545.1. Taxonomy (NCBI): domain Bacteria; kingdom Pseudomonadati; phylum Pseudomonadota; class Alphaproteobacteria; order Hyphomicrobiales; family Methylobacteriaceae; genus Methylobacterium; species Methylobacterium sp. NMS14P. Next base: position 5,411,890 of record NZ_CP087106.1, read on the forward strand.
CCTCGCGGCCGTGCTCGCCACAGGGACGCCCTCGAGCGAGGCGCGGGCGCAGGAGAGCGTGGCGCTGGAAGAGCTGTCGGTCGAGTCGGTCGGAGCCGGCTCGCCGTCCGGCACGACGACCGCCGCCGGCACGATCGGCCTGATCGGCCTGATCGGCCCAACACCGGGCTACGGAGCCGGGCGGGCGGTCAGCAGCACCAAGACCGACACGCCGCAACTGGATGTCCCCCAGGTGGTCACGGTCGCGCCGCGCGAGGCCATCACCGATCTCGCCGCCACCCGGGTCGACCGGGTTTTCAATTACCTGCCGGGCGTGGCGCAGCAGAACAATTTCGGCGGCCTCAGCATCTTCAGCTACGCCATCCGCGGCGTCACCACCTCGGAGATCTACCAGAACGGCTTCCCCCTCAACCGCGGTACGCCGCCCCCGCCCGACGCGCAGAACATCGAGCGCATCGAGGTTCTGAAAGGGCCGGGCGCCGGCCTGTTCGGACGCAGCGATCCGGGCGGGCTCGTCAACATCGTCACCAAGCAGCCGACCGCCCAGCGCTTCGTCGAGTTTGGCAACCAGCTCGACTCGTTCGGCCTGACCCGCGGGACCGTCGACGCGGGTGGTCCGCTCACCGAGGACGGCACCGTCCTCTACCGCTTCAACTTCGCGGCCCAGGGCGCGGGCAGCTTCCGCGACTTCGTCGACAGCGACCGGCTGCTCGTCGCTCCGGTGGTGAGCTGGCAGATCACGCCGGACACGCGCGTCACCGTCGAGGCCGACATCCAGCGCAACCGGATCATCTTCGACCGGGGCGTGATCGCCATCAACAAGCAGCTCGGCTTCCTGCCGATCTCGCGCTTCCTCGGGGAGCCGGGGCAGAGCACCATGAGAGCTCGCTCAACGTGTACCGCGTCTACCCAGGATCGCCGAGGCGCGTCACCGGGTCGCTCACGGTCAGCTTCTGACCCTGCGGCTCAAGGCGGGCGTCGTCGACGGTATTGTTCGCGCCAGATCGAAATCCGCTTTGAGGGTTCTGTTGGGGGCTGCCGTATGATCATAGCACGCCGCAAGCAGCCCCTCACGGGACAAGCATATTGCAGATTGACCTAGAGGTACTTGAGCCAAGCGATGTCGCGCCGCGACGCCTTGAGGCGCGAGAACCATGCCGTCGGGAAGTAGAGGGGCGCGATCAGCCCAGCGGACCACACGAGAATCCACGCATAGTTGCCGACGCCGAACACGGTCCCCTGCGTCGCGCCCCAGGTCGCGAACGCGCCGTGGTAGAGCAGCCGCAGAACCGTCAGGTGAAACAGGTAGAAGAAGAGCGGCGCACCGCCGAACACCGCCAGCGCCGCGACGACCGGGCGGTCGCCCATGCGCTCCAATAGGACGAGCAATAGCGCCCCGCTCCCGAGCGTCAGGAGCAGGAACAGCAGCGATGGCGGATACTTCGTCAACGCGAAGAAGCTCATCGCGGTCCGCAAGGCGCTCTCGTCGACGATGAACCAGGGCCTGTCCCCGTAGCCGTTCGCCAGACGCAGCAGCGCGAAGGTGACCAGCAACGTGATGCCGACGGCAGCGAAACGGCGCTCGCGCCGACGTGTGGCGACACCGGGGAGGAACCACGGACCGATGGCATAGCCGAGCGCGATGACACCGATCCAGGGAAGCACCGGATAGGTCGTCTTCGCGACCAATCCGAAGGGAAGGGGAATGACGTCGCGCTGGTGCAGCATGGCCCAGACGGTAAAGAGGGGGTTGTCGGGCTGAAGTTGAATCGGATCGAGGAGGTTGTGTCCGCAAACGACCAGCATTCCGACCGCGAATAACGCCGAGCGCGGCAGGCCGATCAGCGCTGCCAGGACGATCATGCACACGCCGATGCACCAGATCACCTGAAGCCAAAGCGTCGGGCTGGCGACGCCCCAGTACAGTTCCGAGAGGTAGAAGACCTCCAGGGCCATGAGCACGAGACCGCGCTTCACGAGATAGGCGCGCGTCTCCGCCAGGGTGTGCCGGGCGCTGAACAGGTACGCGGCCACGCCCGTCAGCACGATGAAGATCGGCGCGCACAGGCTGGCCGCGAGGCGGGCGAGATACAGGGCTGGCAGGGCGGTCCTGGCATCGACTGGATCGGCGACCGGCACGTGCAGAAACCAGGTTTCACGCAGGTGGTCGAGGAGCATCAGCACCATCACCAGCCCGCGCAGGGCGTCGATGGACGCGAGGCGTCCGGTCGCGGCCGGTGCCTTCGTCGACGCCTGCAGCGTTCCAGGATGCACGCCCATCAGAAGCGCGCCGTCATGCTGACGGTCACCCGCCGCGGTTCGCCGACGCCGACCCAGAATGTGTTGTAGGAGCGCTCGTAGTACGTCTCGTCGAAGATGTTATCGACGTTGAGCCCGAAGCGCAGGTTCTCGTAGCGGTAGTAGGCCAGGGCGTCGGTCAGCACGTAGCCAGGAAGCCGGAACCGCTCGTTGCCGCTGTCCCCGAGACGCGAGCCGACGGCCCGAACGCCACCGCCGAACCCAAAACCCTTCCAGTCGCCGGCCTGGACCTCGTAGACCCCGAGCAGGCTGCCGGAGTGGCGCGGGATGTTGAGGAGCGGCGAGCCGACCCGCAGGACCTCGTCGCGGGTCACCGCGGCGTCGATGAAGGCGTAACCGCCGATCACCCGGAACTCGGGCGTCACCTGTCCGACGAAGCTGAGATCGAAGCCCTGGCTCCGCACCGCCCCGGCGGCGATCTGGAAGAAGAAGTCCCGCGGGTCCGTTGTCAGGACGTTCTCCTTCTCGATGTGGAACGCCGCGCCGGTCACGCTCAGGCCGGTGAAGAGGTCGAGCTTGATGCCGGCCTCGTAGCCGAAGCCGGTCTCTGGGGCGAAGGGACGGGTCGCGATGTCGAAGCCGGTGTTGGGACGGAACGAGGCCGCCACGTTGCCGTAGAGCGAGAGGAAGGAGAGCGGCTGGTAGACGAGACCCGCGCGGGGCGAGAAGCCGGTCCGGTCCTGCTCCGTGCGCTCGTTGCCGACCTTGTCGCGGAAGGTCTGGTTGTAGAAGTCGGTCCGGTTGCCGATGAGGAGCTTCCATTCCGGGCTGAGCGCGATCTGATCCTGCACGTAGACGGCGGTGTTCCCGACGTTCTCGCTCGCGCTGTAGCGCCGCGTGAAGGGCGGCTTGGGCTGGCCGTAGACCGGGGTGAACAGGTCGATGGCGAAAGGGTCGAGCCGCGGCGTCGAGCGAAGCAGGTTCTCGGTGCTGTTGTAGCGCTCGTGCTCCAGGCCGAGCAGCACGGTATGGGCGAACGGCCCGGTGTCGAAGTGCCCGACGAGCTCGGCCTGCCCGATCGCCACGCCCCAGGTGAAGTCGTGCCGGCGGAACTCGCGCAGCAGGGTACGGCCGTCATCGAGGAGGCCGGTCGCGCCGGTCTGCAAACCGGTCAGGCTGCCGGTGTTGAAGTGTCCGGCGACTCTGAGCTGCCAGTCGGCGTTGAAGGCGTGATCGAGGCGGATCTGCAGGATCCCGGCCTCCGACACGGAGTCGTCGCCCGGCTCACCGAAGAAGCGCGAGCGCGGGACGAGGCCCAGGCGGTTGTTCACCGCGGTGGTGCCGCGGTCGAAGGTCTGGCGGTTGCGCAGGTACTGAGCCTCGACGGTGAGCTTGGTCTCCGGGCTGATCAGCCAGCTCACCACCGGTGCGACCAAGACGCGGTCGCCGTCGACGAAATCGCGAAAACTGTCCTGCCGGGAGAGCGCGCCATTGAACCGGTAGAGGACGGTGCCTTCCTCGTTCAGCGGCCCGCCGGCATCGACGGTGGTGCGCGCCGTGCCGAAGCTCCCGAACAGCGTGCCCGTCTCCACGAAGGGCAAGGCCACGGGCTGCTTGGTCAGGATGTTGACGGTGCCGCCCTGGTCGCTGCGCCCATAGAGTGCCCCGCTCGGTCCCTTGAGCACCTCGATGGACTGCACGTTCTGGGTGTCCGGCGCGCCGTTGTAGCCGCGGGCGATGTTGAAGCCGTTGAAGAAGATGTCCTGGGTGGCGAAGCCGCGCACCGAGTAGAGCGCGAGGTTCTGGGCGCCGAAATCGTTCTGCTTGCCGACGCCCGGCACGTAGTCGAGGGCGCGCTCGACGCGCGTGGCGGCAGTATCCCGCAGGACCTCCTGGGGCACGACGTCGACCTGCTGCGGCAGCGAGAGCCGCGGCATCACGGTCTTGGTCCCGCTGTAGAGATCCCTGACCTGGTAGGTGGGGGCGGCGGTGTAGCTGCCCTCGACCGAGAGCGGGTCGAGAACGACCGCCTCTGTGGCGGCGTCGGCTCGTAAGCCCTGGGCGGTCGCCGGGGTCAGCCCAAGGAATACGAGAGCGAGTGATGCGACGGATGCGCGAAGCCGCCATTGCGGCGCGGGACGGGACACGGACTCAAGACCTCGGGACGGCAGTGGCACGTCACCGCGAACGAGGCCTTGGCGACCACCTCACGAGGCAGCGCTTTGACACCCGTCAGGACACCCCGCCCGACGCGTTTCGCGTGTGACCACGGCTGACGGCAGGTCTCCTGGCTCACGGGTCACCGCCCTCGCACCGTCTTCCCGGATGAGGCTCATCCAGTGACGCGGTGGTGCTGGGCTCGCCGCTTACAGTTGCGGGGGCAGCCGCGGCATCGGGGAGACCCTCACCGCGTTCCCTTTTGATCCCCCGAAGGGGGAACCGTCACGATCCAGCTACAGCCTCACGAACTCGTGAGTCAACGCGAGCCAACAATCCATCCGGCGAACGTCGCAATCCATTCGGCGATAGGCGCACCACCGTTTCAGTCGTCCCCAGAAGGTCGTGTTGAGGCGGTCTTGCGCCGCTTGCTGAGACGCACCCCACGGGCCATTGTGGTGGCACAGATGCCTCCGCGGCCGATCAAATAAGTCTTTGATGTGTAATGTTTTTCTAAATCATACGGCGGCATCCCCTCTCCGCCAGTCTCTCCGTCAAAGCACCCGAAGACCGGCGTCCTCCCGCTGTCTTGGCGCCTGTCCCTCGCCCCTGTGAAGCCCGCAGGCCGCGGTCAGAAGCTGTACCCAACGCGCAACCGCATCTGATGGCGGTCGAAGCTCGACAGGTCGAGCGGTCCGGGCTCGCCCATCGCCTGCCCGGCCACCTGGAAGCTCCAGGTGAACGAGGCCCAGGCCTGGGGTGACAGGGTCGTGTAGGCGGTCGGTCCGAGATACACGGCCTCGCCCGCGAACCGGTCTAGCGCCAGGCCGTCGTAGGTCCGGGCATAGCGTGCCTCGCCGCCGAGGAAGAGGCCGGGCCGGACGCAGTAGGCCAGCGCCCCCGCCACCTCGATCCCCGATCCGCGCACGGGCGCGTCCATCACGGTCAGCCGCGTCGTGGAGAGCGCGAAGCCGACATTGACGGCGGCGATCAGCTTGCCGGGGATGATCTCGCGGTCGGCCAGCAGGCCGATCTCGGTGCCGAAGCTGCGCGCCGGCACGCCGGACCCGCCGTCGACGGTTCCGTAGCCCGGCACGATACTGAGGGTCAGGCCGAAGGGGGCCGCCCGGCGATCCAGCAGGCGCAGCCGGGTCTCGAGGAAGCCGCCGTTGAAGCCGCCCGTGGTCCGGGTCGGGGTGCCCGGCGCGCCGATGTCGTAGGCGTTGAAGGTGACGCCCGGGGCCAGGCGGAAATCGTTGGTCAGCGGCACCTTCAGGGCGAGGGAACTGTCCACGGTCAGGAAGCGGGCGACGCGCCGGCCGAGGCGCCCGCTCGTCTCCCATTCCAGCTCCGCCTCCCCGGGAACGCCGAGGTCGCTGCCCTCGGTGAAGCCGAACAGATGCTCGCTGTCGAGGTCGCCCGGCGTCAGGTTCTCCGCAGCGGTGGGCAGGGACTGGGCCAGGGCCGGTCCCGCGGTGAGCCCCAGCGCCGCGGCGAGGCCGAACAGGGCCCATCCTGGAGCCGAGAGGCGACGCGGAGCCCCGATGTGCGGCATAGCCCGAACCCATAATTATAGCTGATGCTATATCTAATAGGATGGGCGATGTTGGTCCGTCAACGGTCGAGCGTGCTGGATTGGTGGGTCGACGAAGGTCCGGTCGCGAATCCGGCGCGGCGGCGCCGGTCGTCGACCGTTGGACGCGCCGCGAAGCCGCACCGCGCCCGCGCTCCGGCTCACGCCTGTCCGGTCTCGGGGGTTGTCCCGGCCGGGGGCGGGGCCGCGACCGGACCGGGCTGCCGCCCGCGGGCGCGGCGCTCCTCGATGCGCTGCAGGATCACGTAGAAGGACGGCACGAACAGCACCGCCAGGCAGGTCGAGGCGAGCATGCCGCTGAACACCGTGATGCCGATCGACTTGCGCGCCGCGGCCCCGGCCCCGGAGGCGGTGACGAGCGGCAGCACGCCGAGGATGAAGGCGAACGAGGTCATCAGGATCGGGCGGAAGCGCAGCCGCGCCGCCTCCACGGCGGCGGCCGCGATGTCGAGGCCGGCCTGCCGCTTCTCGCGGGCGACCTCGACGATCAGGATGGCGTTCTTGCTCGCCAGCGCGATCAGCAGGATCAGGCCGATCTGCGTGTAGAGGTTGTTGGCGACGCCGAGCAGCAGCAGCGCCCCGACCGTGCCCAGCAGCGCCAGCGGCACGCCGAGCAGGACCGCCAGCGGCAGGATCCAGCTCTCGTACTGTCCGGCCAGGACCAAGTAGACGAGGAGGATGGCGAGGGCGAACACGAGGTAGATCTGCGCGCCGACCGCCTTCTCCTGGTACGACATCGCCGTCCAGTCGTAGCCCGTGCCCGGCGGCAGCACCTTGGCGGCGATCTGCTGCATCAGGTCCAGCGCCTGCCCGGAGCTGAAGCCCGGCGCCGCCCCGCCCACGATCGTGGCGGTCGGGTAGAGGTTGTACAGGCTGATCAGGGACGGCCCCTGCACGGACTTGATCTCCACGACGGTGCCGAGCGGCACCATCACGCCGTTGCCGGCGCGCACCTTCAGGTTCTCGACGTCCTCGGGGCGGAGCCGGTAATCGGGCGCGGCCTGCACGTAGACCTGGAAGGTCCGGCCGAACTTGTTGAACTGCGTGACGTAGGACGATCCCACGTAGCTCGAGAGGGTCGAGAAGACCTGCCCGACCGTCACGCCGAGCGCCTCGGCCTTGACCCGGTCCACCGCGATCGCGATCTGCGGCACGCCGGCCCGGAACGAGGTGTTGAGCTTGCGCAGCCCGGATTGCGAGTTCCCGTCGGCGACGACCGTCCGGGCGAGGCTCTCCAGCAGGGGGTAGTCGAAGTCGCCGTTGCGCAGCTCGATCTGCATGGTGAAGCCGCTGGCGTTGCCGATGCCCTGGATCGGCGGCGGGATCAGCACGAAGGTGTCGGCGTCCTCGACGCCCTCCAGCATCGTGTTGAAGCGCTCGTAGAGGCTGCGCAGATCCTGGCCCTTCTCCTTGGCCCGGACGTCCCAGTTCTTGAGAACCACGTAGGCGACGCCGGCATTGGGCAGGCTGGCGCTGGAATCGAGGACCGAGATCCCGCTGATCGAGAGGACGTTGTCGACGCCCGGCGTCGCCTTCGCCTGGGCGCTGATCCGCTGCATCACCGCGTCGGTGCGCTCCTTCGAGGCCCCGTCCGGCAGCTGCGCCCCGATCAGGACGTAGCCCTGATCCTCGGTGGGCAGGAAGGCGGTGGGCAGGCGGGTCAGCCCCCACCCGGCGAGCCCGATCAGCAGGAGCGCCACGGCGACCATGAGGCCGCTGCGCCGGACCATGCTGGCGATCAGCCGGGCGTACCAGCCCTCGAGGACCCCGTAGACGCGGTTGAAGCCGCGGTAGAACACGTTCCGCTTCTCCGGCGGCACCGGCTTGCGCAGCCACAGGGCGCACTGGGTCGGCTTCAGGGTGGCGGCGTTGATCGCGCTGATCAGCGCGGTGGCGGCGATGACCAGGGCGAACTGCTTGTAGAGCTGCCCCGTCAGGCCGGGCAGGAACGCGGCCGGCACGAACACCGACATGAGCACCAGGGTGATGCCGATGATCGGGCCGAACAGCTCCTCCATCGCCTTCTCGGCCGCCGCCCGGGGGGAGAGGCCCTCGTCGATGTGGTGTGACACCCCCTCGACGATCACGATGGCGTCGTCCACCACGATGCCGATGGCCAGCACGATGGCGAACAGCGTCGAGAGATTCACGCTGAAGCCCATCGCCGCCATGGCGGCGAAGGCGCCGATGATCGTCACCGGCACCGTCGTCGCCGGCACCAGCATGGCGCGCCAGTCCTGGACGAAGACCAGGATGACGATCAGGACGAGCACGGCCGCCTCGAACAGCGTCATGTAGACCTCGTGGATCGAGGCCTGCACGAACTCCGTCGTGTCGAACGGGATGGCGTAGACGAGGCCCGACGGGAAGGTCTTAGCGAGCTCGGCCATCCGGGTGCGGACCGCGTTCGCCACCGTCAGCGCGTTCGCCTCGGGCAGCTGGTAGATGCCGATGCCGGCGGCGGGCTGCCCGTTCAGCGTGAAGGACTGACTGTAGGTCTGCGCGCCGAGCTCGACCCGGCCGACGTCGCGCAGGCGGGTGATGCGGCCCCCGTCCTGCGCGTCCGCCTTGATGATGATGTTCTCGAAGTCCGGGGCGTTGTTGAGCCGCCCGTTGACGTTGAGGGTGTACTGGAAATCCTGTCCGGCCGGGACCGGCGGCATCCCCACGGCGCCCGCGGTGACCTCCTGGCTCTGCTGCTGCACGATGTTGATGATGGCGTCGGGGGTGAGGCCCCGGGCCTGCACCAGGTCTGGGTCGAGCCAGATCCGCATCGCGTACTGGCCCGCGCCGAACACCGTGACGTTGCCGACGCCGGGCAGCCGGGCCAGCTCGTTCTGCACGTTGATGACGCCGTAATTCGACAGGAACAGGCTGTCGAACTTCCCGTCGGCGGCCGACAGCGTCACGAATTGCAGGACCGCGGTGGATTTCTTCTGGGTCGTGACGCCCTGGACCTGGACCGCCTGCGGCAGTGACGACATCGCGATCGCGACGCGGTTCTGCACCAGCACCTGGGCCTGGTCGCCGTCTGTCCCGATCGCGAAGGTGACGGTGAGCGTGTAGGTGCCGTCGCTCGCGCTGGTCGACTGCATGTAGAGCATGCCCTCGACGCCGTTGACCTGCTGCTCGATCGGCAGCGCCACCGTGTCGACCACCGTGCGGGCGCTCGCGCCCGGATAGCGGGTGGTGACCTGCACCGTCGGCGGCACGACGTTCGGATACTGGGACACCGGCAGGTTGAGCAGTGACACCGCGCCGATCAGCACCATGACCAGGGCCAGCACGTTGGCCAGGACCGGTCGCTCGATGAAGAAGCGCGAGATCATGCCGTAGGCCCTCGGTGCCGGCGTCTCAGGAGCATCCCGCCGCATCGGCGGGACGCGGTGTGGCGATGGCCGATCCCCGGGTGCCGGGAGCATCGGCGCCGCGGGCGCCCGGGCACGTCAGCCCTGCCGGGCCCCGCGGCTGGTCACTCACCGTTGGGGCGGCGGCGGCGGTTCGGATGATGAGGCCTCGGCCACGGCCGCCTTCTGGGGGGCGACCTTGGCCCCGGGGATCGCCCGCTGGATGCCGTCCGTGACGACCCAGTCGCCGGGCGCGAGCCCCGTCTCGATCACCCGGTAGCGCCCGTCCCGGGGCCCGAGCGTCACCACCCGCTGCGCGACCGTGTCGTCGGCCCCGACCGTGAGCACGTAGCTGCCCTGCTGGTTCGTCCCGATGGCGTCGTCGCGGACCAGCAGGGCCTTGTCCTGGCGCCCGACCGGCACCCGGACCCGCACGAACAGGCCCGGGAGGAGCGCGTGGTCGCCGTTCTCGATGAGCGCCCGGGCCATCAGCGTGCCGGTGGACGGGTCGACCTGCGGCGCGAGGTAGTCGAGCTTGCCGGTGTGTGGGTAACCGGTCTCGGTCTGCAGGCCGATCTCCACCGGGATCTTGGACAGGTCGCCCAGCGTCCGATGCGTGGCGAGCAGGTGCTCCTTGACCAGCAGCACCTGCTGCTCGCTGATGTTGAAGTAGACGTAGAGCGGATCGATGCGCACGAGCTGCGCCAGCTTGGTCGGTCCGCTGATGCCGACGAGCGCCCCGACATCCGCGAGGTGGTTGGTGACCACGCCGTCGAACGGTGCGGAGACCTGCGTGTAGCCGAGATTGATGGCGGCGATGTCGAGGTTGGCCTGCGCCTCCATGACGGCGGCGCTGGCTTGGTCCTGCTTGGTCTTCGCGTCCTCGACGCGCGCCTGCGAGGCGAATTCCTGCCGACCCAGCGTGGACTGGCGCTGGTACTCGGACTGGGCATTCGCCAGGGCGGCCTGCTGCGCCGCCAGGGCGCCCTGCGCCTGCTTGAGCTGCGCCTCGTAGGTGTTGCGCTGGATGGAGAAGAGCGGCGTGCCCTTCTTCACCACGGCGCCGTCCTTGTAGGTGATCGCCTCCAGGAACCCCTGGACCCGCGCCTCGAGCTCGACGGCCGCGAACGCCTTGGTGTTGCCGGTGAGCTCGAAGTAGCGCGTGACCGTGCGCACGACCGGTTGCGCGACCGAGACGCTGGGCGGCGGCGGGGGGACGTACTGGTTCGCATCGCGGCAACCGGCGGCGAGTCCCGCGATGGCCGCCAGGGCGAGGAGACGGAGGAATCCGGGAAGCTGCAGCACGATCGGCACGGTCGACCCTCAACCTGAGAGCGTTACGGGACGGTCTTCGGTCTCGGTCCTGACGCGCACTACTGATCGTCCTCGGCCTTGGCTTCCCGGGCGAGGGTCAGGCACTCCAGCAGATCGACGTAGCTGGGCAGGCCGTCGAGCTGGGCTTCCGCCGCGCAGCGCGTCCGGTCGACCGCCGGGAAGCTGGACCACTTCTTCGCCACCTCGGCACGGGCCGACCCCTCGTCCTGGAGGCAGAGCTTCTGCCGAACGGGATCGAGGGTCATCGCCGTCGTCGCCGCCCGGCAGCTGCCGCGAACGTCGAAGACCGGCATCTTGTCCGAGACCGGCGTCGTCAACGCCATCTCCAACAGCAGGGCGGGGACAGCAAACATCATGATCGGCACACCCGCGCGTCGCGTCGACCGGGCGGCCCGGTCGATCCCTGATTTGGCGGCCCCGCACGGTTGCCGTGTCCTGCGACAATACAAGCTCGATACGCAAGACCGACCCGATTCGGGTGCCTGTCCTGTATCGATAGCATATGTCGCGGATAAGTTGTCGCAACAAAAATCGTTATCAACCAGCGCATACTACCTAAAGCGTTGGTCGTCCGGCAAATCGGCAGCGTGATGTCTGTGGTGGCCGCGAGATGTGTAAGATCGAGAGAAAAATCGGAGAATTTGATAAAGTATATGGGTGTTCTCAGGTATTAGGCCGTTTCAGCGTGCGCGCTGAGCCGCTGTACAATCGTTCGGTCCGCGGCCGCCGGCTCCCCTTCCGGGGCCGGCCGCGGCGCCGCCGGCCCCGTCTCGCCTACTTGTCGAGGGCGTTCTCGACGGCGTCCTTGGCCTTGCCGCGCTCCTGCTGGGCCCGGCCCTGGAGCTTCTGGTCGCGCCCCTCGGCCTTCATCGCCTCGTCGTCCGTGAGGTTGCCGACGCCGCGCTTGGCGCTGCCGACCGCCTCGTTGGCGAGGCCCTTGAGCCTGTCGACGGCGCCCGCCGTCGTCGGTGTGTCGTCGGCCAGCGCCGGGCCTGCGAGGGCGAGGCCGAGGAGGGCGCCACGAAGCGCCGTCTTGCGGGTACTGCTCATGCGGTTCTCCCGAGAGGTTCGAGGGAGCGCGGTCTGGCCGACCGGCCGCGCCGGCGCAATGACGCACACGTACCGGATCGCCGGACCGGCAACCGGTACGGCCCCGGCCCGCCGGTTCGGACGCGTCCGCCGCGCGGACGGCGCAGCGCGGCCGAGATCCCGGCGCGGCGCCGGTCAGGCGGCGGTCCGGAACGCCGCGCGCCCGTTGCGGAGGATCGAGATCAGCGCTCCGACGAGGCCGGCCAGGATCACTCCGTCGATCGCCAGGAGTGTGATCGCCCGGTTCCACAGCCGGTCGAGGCCGAGATCGGTGGTGAGGGATTCGGGATGCGCCGGGTCGGCCATCACCCCGATCGTCCAGTCGCCCGCGTGCAGGCCGGTGAACACGTAGTTCACCCGGCGGGTCACGCTGCCCGCGGGCGTCCGCAGCGAGAGCGTCGCGTCGCAGATGTGGAACACGAGCTTGGTGCTGCACTTGCCGTCGCTCACGCGGGCGTTCGGGACGGGCCGGGCGGCCTCGCGGACCTGCCAGTCCGAGATCAGTACGGGCGCCGTGTAGACGGCGCTGGCTGCCAGGAGGCCGCCGAACAGCACGAAGCCGAACAGCACACCCAGGATGACGGTCCAGCTCGTGCGGTCGGGCGGCAGGCGCAGGGTTTCGGCGGTCTCGGGCTTCGCGGGCGATCCCATATGATCCTCAAGCAGGCTGATCTTCGGGGGAGGGGGTGCCGGTGGCGACGGTCGCGCGCGCGGCGCGCTCGGCCAGGGTGCGGCGGGCGTGGTGCGCGGCCTGGTAGCGGGTGATCAGGTCAGCGAAATCCTGCGGCTTCATCCGGCGCGGCAACCCGACCGTGAGCGTCACGATGCGGCGCTTCGGGTCGAGCTTCACGGGGTGTCGCCCCGGGGCCCGCTCCGGCCAGTCCGCGCCCGGCGGCAGCAGCAGGCGGGTGACGATGCCGCCGCGGCTCAGCGACATGTCGAGATCGGCGACGGCCTCCCAGGGGATCACCCTGTCGAGACCGGGCGTCGTCAGCCCCGCGGGGCTCAGGATCAGGGCGATCGGCTCGCCCCGCGACAGGACGAGGGCGCCCGCCCCGCCGAAGGCGGCCGCGAGGGTCAGGGCCACGGCCGCCACGATACGGGCCTCGTACGGCGACAGCCCCGGGACGCGGAGCAGGGCGAGCGCGAGCGCCGCGGCGGCGAAGAGGCCGGCGCTGGCGGCCAGCGTGAGGCCGCGGGCGCGGTGGCTGGCGCGCAGCACTCGTTCCTCGGTTCCAACCTCCGCGGCGGTCGCCTCCAGATGCGCGCGGTTGGCCGCCTCCTGCGCGCGGACCGCGCCGAGGAAGTCCTGCGTCGCGGCCCGGCACAGGCCGTCCGGATCGGCGAAGTAGGCGGCGAGCTGGTCGCGGGCCTCGGCCGGCGGCGCGGTTCCGGCCGCGGCCAGCAGGCCCGCGTCGATCGCCAGCCCGAGGGCCGCGACGCGGTCGCGGGTCGACGGGTGGGTGTCGGTCGGGTGGGCCTGCCCGTCCTCGAGGCGCGCCGCGGGATCCTCGAGGCCGCGCGCGATCGCGCCGTCGAGCGCCGCCGCCACGAGGTCGGCCGGGGCCGCCTCCGGCGCGTCGGCCGCCGCGTCCAGGGCCTCGACGACGCGCGGGCGCACGGCGCCGTAGCGCAGCAGCGCCCGGGCCGAGGCGGCGGTCGACGTCACGGCGGCGCCGGCCGCGTCGGCCGCGAACTCGCGCACCCGGCTCCAGTGGCGCACGGCGAGGTGGAACTGCTCCATCACGTACAGGCCGAGGCGGATCGAGGGCCCGAGGACGCCGAGCGCGCCGCGCTCGCGCTCGGCCATCGCGTCGAGGGAGCGCCCGACGCCGGCGTAGATCGGCAGGAAGCGCTGGCTGTAGGCGGTGTCGCCGCCGGCGTAGTGGGCGAGTTCGTGCCCGAGGATCGCCGCCGTCTCGTCGACGCGCAGCAGGGCGAGATAGGGCAGGGGGACGTAGAGGATCCGGCCGTCGAGCCGCGCGCCGCCGGGCTCGAGCACGGCCGGGCCGGCGCTGACGAAGAAGCCCTCGGTGAGGCCGACGACCAGGGCCTCGGGCTTGAGCGCGCCCATCCGGTCGGCGAGCGCCTCGACGAGGCGCCAGAGACCCGGCGCCTCGGCCGGCGCGATCCGCCGCCCGAGGATCGGCAGCGGGTCGGGCGCGAAGGCGACGAGGGCCCGGCGGAGGCCGATCAGGGCGCCGCACGCGGCGAGGATCGTGCCGCCGACCGCGCCGGCCGCGATCGCCAGGAGCTTCACGCCGCCGCCGCTGAGGCCGCCGTCGACGAGCAGCCCCGCCTCGAAGAGGACCACCGCGACGAGGCCGGCGGTCGCCGCCACGATCTGGGCGGCGAGCGCGGCCGGAAGCAGCCGCCGCACCAGCGAGAAGCCGCGGACCAGGGCGTCGCGCGAGCCGCGCCCGAGGTGCCCGAGCAGGCCGCCGACGAGCAGCACGAGCACGGACAGCACCGCCGCGAGGCCGCCGCCGGCAACCGCGACCGCCGGCAACCGGCTTCGCCAGTCCATCACGGCGGCGAGGGTCCCCGCGTGGTCGCGGACCTCGCGGGCCTTCACCGCGGCGTAGGGGCCGCCGTAGAGGCGGCCGTCGTGCCGGAACTGCAGGCTGAAATCGGGGCGCCCGTCCCGCGGAGACCGCGCCTCCAGATCCGCCACGACCGCGCCGAGGCGATCGCGCTCGGCCGCGAACGCCCGCCGGTCGTCGACGCCGCGCCGGCCCTGCCAGAGCCCGATCAGCAGGATCGCGAGCGGCAGCAGCACGGTCGCTGCCAGGAGGCCGGCGAGGGCGCGCGGACGCGAGCGTTCACGCGGGGGCGCTGCTTCGGCGATGGTCGACTCCTGGAGGGCGAGACGCGGGCGCGGCAAGATGCGGATGGATCGGCGTCCCGGTATCGAGCCGGCGCAACGAACAGTCTCGTCCGGGGAAGCTATAGGCGTTATTGAATCACAGCTTCTGAGGGATAAAGATTGGGCGCAACCAGACCGATAACCGATTCGACGGCCGGTTTTCTAACCCGCCGAACGGCCACGTCAACCGAATGCTGCGGCCCGGCCTCCGGCGCAGTCCGGACGGGCTCGCGTCCGCGGTCTCGCCCCCAGGGCTATTCCGGTGCGCGTCCGCCGGTCGCCGTCGCGGCTGTCTCGCGGCGGATCATCCCGGCGCACGCGGCGCGCCTTGCCCGGCCGGAGCGCCCGCCTCACTGTGCGCGCGCCCGCTTCCGCGGCCTTACCCCGGCGCGACCGGGCCCGGTGCGGACCCCGGCCTCGACGGCGTCGCACCACGGGAAGACCGGAAGGGAGAGACGATGAACCTGCTGAAGCGGCTGTTCGGACGCGCCGATGCGGCACCGGCGGCGGAGGCGCCGGCGGACGAGCCGCTTCTCGTCAACGCCTACGCGACCGTGCGCGACCTGCCCGCGCTCGCCTTCAACCATGAGCTGAACGGCCGGCGGGACCTGTCCGACCCCGAATTGCAGCCGCATCTCGACGGGTTCATCGGCTACGTCATGGGGCGGGGCGACGGCCAGATGACCGCCCTGCGCTACCATCTCTGGCGCCACCTGCAGCGCGTCCGCAATCACGTCAGCTTCGCGGTCGCCGCGTCCGATCTGCCGCGCGTGGAGGCCTGGGCGCTCGCGGCGAACGCCGTCCTCTTCCTGCCCGACGGCTCCGTGCGCGCGCCCGACATGGCGCTCCTCCTATCGGCCGCGGGCGAGACGGATCCCGCGGCGCGTCTGCCCTATCCGCCCGACGCCGTCGCGCGCCGCGCGCGGACCCTGGAGCACCTGAAGGATCTGGACCCGAAGCCGCCGGCGGGCATGCCCCCCGCGCTCGGCGAGGCAGAGCTCGCGCCGCGAAGTCCCGCGGAGGTGCTCCGGCGGGCTCTGGCCCTGCTCTACATCGCCGCCTGGGGGCAGGCCTTCGGCGCCGGCACGGCGCTGATCGAGCCGGGACAGAGGGCGCTGAATCCCACCGGCTTCGCGGCCCTGTCGCCGGCCGAGCGGGCCCAGATCGAGGCGGCGGACCCGAAGGATGCCGCGGCGGCGTCCTGGCGCTACGAGGCCGCGAACACCCTCCTGTGGGCGCTCGGCGTGAGCGCGGCCCGGATCGACGACGGCGACGCCACGGCCGACGTGGACGCGCTCTGGCGGGCAGTCGCGCCGCTCGCGCAGGACGCGGGCGCGACCGATGCCGCGCGCCTGCGGCCGTCCGGCGATATCCTGGAGGCGCTGGACCGCGCGTGGCGGGAGCACTGGGTCGTCCGGCAGGCGCGGCAGAAGGGAGCAGCCCCCGCGGGGCTCAACGGCGACGTCGTGGCGGAGCGTCACGTCGCGCTGAACTGGCTGACCGGCTTCCAGAACGACCGCGGCACGCCGTGGGACGCGATCGACACGCCGACGTGACCGCGCCTCGGCTCAGCGAAGACCCTCGAAGTAGTCGAAGAACACGCGGTCCGGGTCGTGCTTGTCGCGCAGCGCGCACAGCGTCTGCCATTTCTCGGGCGTGAACGCCTGGGCGACGATCTCGGGCTGCTCGACCGTGTTGGTCTCGCCGATGTAGTAGCCGATGTTGAGCGGCTTCAGCGCGGTGATCACCGCCTGATGCCACGCGGCGTTGGCCTGATCGTCGTCCGCCTCGTGCCACATGGTCCAGGGACCGCCATAGACCTTCGAGGTGATGGAGCGGGCCATGTTCCGCTGCGGCCCCGGGACGTCGGGGCCGCAGAAGATCGTCGACAGGAACACCGAGGTCGCCGAAGGCGCGCTCCGCCACAGGGGCAGGATGGCCGCCATCACCGCGCCGGGACTGTGATTGGAGTAAGTGGCCTCGACCCGGGATCGCACGCCCTCCGGGAAGAGCGCGCCGGACGCGTCGAACAGCTGCTCGAAGTCGAGCGGCGTCACCCGCGCGGTCGACAGGGGCTCGACCGGTGCGTCATCCAGCGGCGCCAGCGCGCGCCGCGCCGCCTCCGGGGTGTCCTCGAAGGCGGTGGCGGTGACCATGCAGACCCAGCCGTTCTGGGCCGCCGCCGCCTCGGCCAGGGCGGGCGGCGCCTTCACGAGGAACTGGGTCAGCTCGACGCTCGGCGCGATCGTCGGCGCCGCCTCGCCGAGCCACGTGCCGACGGCCGGCGCGTCCTCGAGGCGATAGAAGTACTCGCTGCCGTGGATGGCCTTCGGCAGCGCGTGGAGCTTGAGAAAATACTTCGTGACGATCCCGAAGAAGCCCGGGCCGGCGCCGCGCGCGGCCCAGAAGAAGTCCGGGTTCTCGGTCTCGCTGGCCCGGATCAATTCGCCCTGGGCGGTGACGAGCTCGATCGCCTCGAGGCTCTCGGTCCCGTAGCCCCAGACCGTGGGATTCCAGGCCATGCCGCCGCCGAGGAAGTAGCCGCTCGCCTTGACCTGAGGGCAGTGGCCGGTCGGGAAGGCGAGCCCGTGGGCGTTGAGCGCCTTCTGGATGTCGCGATTGCTGAGAATGGGCTGGATGATGGCCCGGCGCTGCGCGACGTCGATCGCCAGGATCTTGTCGAGGCTCCCGAGGTCGATCAGGATCCCGCCGTTGCGCAGGGTCGGCTGGCACCAATTGTGGCCGCCGCCGCGGACGACGACCTTGAGGCCGTGCGCGCGGGCGAACTTCACGGTGGCGACGATGTCGTCCTCGTCGGCCGCCTTGACGATCATCTGCGGCGCCCGGTCGGGGATCAGCCTGTTCCACAGGTTCCCGTGAAGGGCGTCCCGGAACTGCGGGTCGCCCGCGGCGATGACCGGGCCCTTGCAGGCCGTCCTCAGGGTCTCAGCATTCATGACTGGGCACTGCGCGGGCGGGGAGGCCCGCCCGGGCAACGCGGCCGGAGCGGGCGGAGCAGGGCGGCCGATCGTTCGATCCGGCCCTCAGTAGGGGACGCGGTCCGCCTTCTGGGCGTACTTCTTCCAGACCTCGACGGCCTCCTCGCGCATGATCTGCTGGGTCGGGATGGAGCGCTCCGCGACGTCCTTCTTGAGTTCGGCGTAGATCATGCTGTCGTCGAAGCCGCCGTATTCCAGCGCGTCCTCGACCTGCGCGGCGTAGTAGACGTTCTTGACGCCGGCCCAGTAGGCGGCCGCCATGCACATCGGGCAGGGTTCGGCGCTGGTGTAGAGCGTCGCGTTCCGGAGCTTGAAGCTGCCCTGCGCCTTGCAGGCCTTCCGGATGGCCTCGATCTCGCCGTGCCAGGTCGGGTCGTTCTCGGCGACGACGCGGTTGGCGCCCTCGGCGATGATCTCGCCGTCCTGGACGATCACGCAGCCGAACACGCCGCCGGCGCTGTCGACCAGCGACGTCTTCTCCGACAGGGCGATCGCCCGGGCCATGAACTTTTCGTGGTTATCAGACATTGGAACCTCTGTCGTCGCGAAACTGGTCGGTTGGTCGAGACTATGAACCGCGGAAACTTATTAATCGAGAGGCGGTCCCGATTGTTGTGTCGAACCGCACTAGACTTCGCACGGCGTGCTTAACAACTCGGGATCGGCTGCCGACACTGGCTTCGGGTTGAAAGACGCCGCCGCGCGGTTCGGCCGAGCGGTGTTGGCCGCGACGGGCACGCGGCCGCCATCGATCTGCGCGGGCAGGATCGGCGACGGGGCATCGCGCGGATCGGAACGTCCCGCTGAAACCGTGCGTCCCACGAAGCGCATATTCGTCAGCCAATAACGAGCGGCTACGATTGGTCTGTCGATAGGATAGACAGGGCCGACGGAGCCGCGTCAACGCTGCCGGGCAATCGTTCGCGATGGAATTGTAAATATCCGGGAATGCAATAGATCGACCGTGAATAGCCGATCAATGTTGCCGGCACACCGATCTGCGCAGCACATCCGGCGCGTTGCGGTCGTGGTGGCGGCCCCTGATCGCGGCGGCGGCGGCCCGACTGAGACGGACGGACAAGAAAAAATCCGTCCCGTCACGGCCGACCGCTCCGGCCACGGGCCCCCGCGATCCGGGTCGGCCCGTTCGGGAATCATGGGCGCCGCGGAACGATTTTCCAGTCACTGGCGCCGGGCGACGATCCCGGGGCGCGGCCCCGTCCAGGGCGGCGCGGGATCCGGGTGTGCCGGCGCCGGCACGGACCGCAGGCCATCCCGGAAGCCGGCGATCAGGCGGCCGGACGCTCCGCGAGGACGTCGCGGATCGCGCCCCTGACGTGCCCGAGGGCGTCCTTCTCGTCCGAGCCGCCGGTCACGGTGGCCTCGAGGGTCCGGCACGCCGCCGCGAGCCGCGTGTAGCCGAGGCTTCCCGCCATGGCGATCAGGGCGTGCGCCTCCTGGGCGATCGCCGGGCGCAGGGTTCCGGGCGGGAACGCCGCCTCGAGGCGCGCCCGCAGGTCGCCGGTCAGGCGCGCGACCTCGGCCGCGCCGATCGCGTCGCGGAGGCGCTGGACCCGCGCCGCGTCGCGGACGGGTTCAGGATCGCGGGCCGGGGACGCGGCCGGAGCCGCGGCGAGGCCGGCCGCGGCGGCGGACAGCCCGGCCGGCGTGAGGCTGACCGCGAGCCCGCCGTCGGCCGGCACGCAGGCGGCCAGATCCTGCTCCGTCAGGGCCAGGATCGCCGCCATGGCGGCGCTGCGGACCAGGCCGGCCGCGAGGATCGGGGCCGGCGCTTCGGCGGCCGACAGGGGCAGGCTGCGGCCGCCGACGTGGAGCCAGCTGAGCAGCCGGCAGGCCGGATCGTCCGAATCCCGAACCGCGGCGGCGAGCCCCGCGCGGCGCTCGGCGAAGGCGCGGCAGGTCTGCGCCAGCGCCGTCCAGGCGGCCGGATCGTCGACCCGGAACGTCGCGTCGCAGGTGTGGCCGAGACGTCCGGTCAGATCGACGGTGGGGAGCAGGTGCCCAGGGCTTCCCGGCGGCAGAGCCCGGCTCTGCGCGAGACCCTCCGCCGCGCCGATCAGGATCAGATCGGCCTCTGCCACCGGGCTGAGGCGGAAGGCGTGCCCCACCGCGGCGGCCGCCTCGGCGCCGAGGTCCGGGTACAGGGCGGCGCGCGGGCGCCCCGGGAGGCCCCGCCGCCGCCACAGGGCCTCGGCCGGCGCCTCGTCGGCGACGGTGGCCGGCGGCAGGTCCGGCGCGCCGTCCGCCGGCACGTGCGGTGCCGCGTCGGGCGCGCGCAGGCGGTCGAGCGTCGCGTACAGCAGGTCGGGCTCGATCGGCTTGACCAGGATCGCGTCGAACAGCGCGTCGGCGCCCCGGCGCGACGCGAGGCCGTGCCGGTCGGCCGTGATCCCGACGAGGCGGACGCGCCCCTGCGCGCCGACGATCTCGCGCATCAGCCGCGCGAGGGCGTACCCGTCCATCTCGGGCAGGTGGTAGTCGATCAGCACGACGGCGTGGCGGCGCTCGCTCAGGAGCCGCAGGCCCAGGAACCCGTCGGCCGCGCAGTCGAACGCGTCGCCGCGCGCCGCCAGCAGGGCGCCGATCAGGTCGCGCGAGCCGGGATCGTCCTCGACCAGCAGGATACGGTCGGTCATGGAATCCTCACGGGCGGGCCCCGGTCCGGGCGACCGGGCCGCGGAGCGCCTCGGGCGGCAGGTCGGCGCCGCTCGCCTCGGCCTGGATGGAGGGCGGTGCGCCGATCGAGGCCTGCCGCAGCGCGGCCGGACCCGCGTCCTGGAGCCCGCGCCCGCCGTCCGGCGCCTCGGCGACGCCCAGGTAGCGCCGGCCCGACGGCAGGCCGGTCGCGGCGACCGGGGCCCGCGCGACCGGGGCGGGATCCCGCGCCGCGGCCGGCACCCGGGCGGCGGTGCGGGGCCGCGCCGCCGCGGGGGCGCGCCGCGTCGCCGACGGGCCCGCGACGGGCGTTCCCGCGTGGCGCGGCACGAGCGTGATCTGAGTGATCGCGGCGGCCATCGCCTCGAGGCTGATGTCGTCGCGGCAGAGCCGGATCCGCAGGGAGACCGGGCCGGGCCGCCCGGAGGCCGGGTCGAGATCGGGGGCCGCGGCGATCCACTGCCAGGCGTAGAGGCAGCGGGCGCCCCCCGCCGTCCGGCCGACCGCGAGGCCGTAGGGCCCGTAGGCGTTGGCGGCGGGTCGGGTCACGACCTGCATCGCCGTCGCGGGGAAGGCCGCGGCGAGCTCGGCGCGGATGCCGGCCTCGGTCGGCCGGCCGCCGGCGGGGCTCGCGTCCCCGGACGCGCCGCCGCGGGGCATGCGCAGCAGGATGCCGTTCTCGCCCCCCGCGCCGCGGGGCGCGGCGCTCAGCGACACGGCCTGCTCGAGGGCGTCGGCGCCGTCGTGCTCCCGCAGCCGCACCGGCCGGCCGGCCCAGTCCGGCAGGACGACCATCGGCGTGGCGGGACGGTCGGCCGAGGCCGGCGGCCGCCCGTCCGCGATCGCGTCCAGGCTGGCGTAGCGCGGGGTGCCGGCGACGGAGCGCGCCTCGTCCCGGGCCGTGCAGGCGCCGAGGAGGAGGGCGGTCAGCGCCAGGACGCGGAAGGGGCGGACAGGGAACGTCACGGCGTCGTCTCTCGCACGGTCTGGTTACGCATCGCTTGCCGCGCGCCGAGCGCGCCGGTGGTCGCCGGCACGTCCCGGTCCGCCGGGCCGCCCGGCTCCGCGCCGGACCGCGCGGCCTGCTCGTCGGCCCAGAGGGTCCCCCGCGGTGCCGGGCTCTCGGCGGCGCTCGGCTGGCTCGCCTGCTCGCCGCCGTTCCAGGCCGGCAGGAGCGCGAAGCCGTAGCGCTCGTAGGGCATCGGCCCGACGCCCGGCACGCGGCGGGCGACCGTGGGCGCGCGGCCGCGCGGACGGGCCGACCAGCGCGCCTCGGGAACCGGGCTGCCGGTCGGCGCGGCGCGCAGGTCGTTCTCCATGACCACCGCCACCGGGAAGTCGCTGCGCCGGATCGCCGGCGCCGCCGGCGTCCGGTCGGCGGCGATCTCGTCGGGCGGCGGCACGCGCCCGCGCGCGGCCGCGCCGGTCGCGGCGGCGAGTTCGAGGTAGCCGGGGCTCGCCGCGGGCTCGGCCCTGGCGGTCCGGGCCTGCGGCGCCTCGCAGGGCATCGGCCGGGCCGCGGCGGCCTGGAACAGCAGGTCGACCACCCGCGGGAACAGCCCGTCGTAGCGGTTCACGACCTCGAGGAAGGTGCGCTCCTGGCGCGTCCGGCGCAGCGACAGGGCGTAGCCGTAGACCGTCGCCTCCTTGGGATACCAAGCCACGGCGCGCCGGAACCAGCCCAGGGCCGTGTCGAACTGGCAGCGGTTGTAGGCGTACCAGCCGAGCGCCTGCGCGCCCTCGCCCGAGGCCGTCGCCAGGGTGACCTCGGCGTAGCGCCTGAGCCGCTCCGGCTCGATCGCGGGCGGGTCCGCCCGGGTCAGATCCGTCTCCAGCAGGTCGATGAACAGGAGGCTGTTGTTCACGAGCGGCGCCCGCCACGCGTAGGCGACGTCCTCCGCGTCGCGCTGCCGGCCGAGGAGGCGGAGGGTGTGGGCGAGACCGTGCGCCACCATGGCGTCGCCGCCCCGCGCGACGGCGCGCTTGAACCACGCGAGGGCCGTCGGCAGGTCGCGCCGCTTGAACGCCAGCCACGCGACGAGCGCCGCCTGATCGGGATCGGGCGCGGCCTCCGCGTAGGCCTCGAACGCCGCGAGGTCGGGGGCCGAGACCGCTTGGCCGGCCTCGTCGTGGAGCACGGCGCCGATGCGGCCGCGGATCAGGTCGACGCGGATCGCGTCGCGGTCCCGGGCCTCGCCGAGGGCGGCCAGCCGGTCGACATCGGCCATCGGCAGGATCTGCATCGCCCGCAGCAGGCTGACCCGCCGCTCCTCGGGCCCGAACCGGCCGCCGGCGAGCGCGCCGCTGAGCAGGTCGTAGGCCTTCTCGGCCCGCTCGGTCCGGCCGTAGGCCTCGGCGACGGCCCAGACCACCTCGGCGTCGGCCGCGGCGATGTCGGTGGGGCGGCCGGCGGCGAGGGTCGCGAGGTCGGGCCAGCGGCCGGCCTTGGCGAGGGACAGGCAGGACTCGCGCAGGGCGCGCGCCGACAGGGCTGCCTGCAGCGCCGGGGAGGGTGTCCAGCCCGGCTCGGCCCGGGCGCGGGCGGCGAGCGCGGCGGCGAGATCCGCGTCGCGGCCGGCGCCGAGCAGGTCCCAGAGCCCGTCCTCGTCCTCGCCGCCGGCGCGCGCGGTCCAGAGATCGGCCGGCGGCTGCCAGCCGGGATGGCGCCGCCGCAGCCGCTCCGTCTCGGCCTCCACCCGCGCGCGCTGGTGCTGGCTCGCGTAGTAGCGCAGGGCGGTCTCGTCCGGCCTTGCGGCGGCCTCGGTGGCGGACGCGGCGGCGGGCTCGGCGGCGGACGCCGGTGCACTTGCCGCCGGTGCGATGGCCAGCAGGGCGGCGAGGATCAGCGCGGTGCGCATGCCGGGTACCGCGCGTTCAGGGCCGCCAGGGCCAGCAGCTGCAGGGTGACGGGGTAGTAGTTCTCGCTCTCGGCGCGGACGCGCGTCAGGGCCGCCGGGAACGGCGTCCCGCGGCTCGCGCAGGCGGCCAGCGCCGGGATGGCGGCGTAGCCGGTCTCGGTCAGCCGCGCGGACACCCGTCCGGTCCCGGTCTCCACCAGGGCGAGCCCGGCCTCGGGCTTCTGCCACAGGCCGAGGAACGGCGCGTAGAGGTCCGGCTCGGTGACGCCCGCCATCGCGAGGTAGAGCGGGATGCGCAGCGCGTTGTAGCCGAACTCGGCCGGGAACCCGTCGGCGGGCCGGGGCGCGGCCCCGGACAGCGAGATCCACTCCACCGGCAGCCGCTGCGCCCCGAACCGGGCGGCCGCGATCAGCCGGCGCCCGCTGCGGGCGAGCGCCCGCCAGTCGAACTCGGGCGCCAGCAGGCCGACCCGGTCGAGGGCCGGGAAGACCCAGTAGGAGAGGTTCACCACCGGGCCGTCCGCCCGCTCCTCGGCCGAGAACCCCGCCACCGCCGGCAGGATCAGCGGGCCCTGCGGCGCGCGCGGCAGGAGCAGCTTGCGCCCGAGCTCGACGGCGATCCGGCGGCCGGCGACCTGATGCTCGGGCTCGTGCCACGCCTCCGCGGCCTCGGTGAGCGCCCAGGCGACCAGCAGGTCGCCGTCCGAGGCGTCGTTCATGTCGGCCACGGCGGGGCGCTTGTCCGGCTCCCACCGCCACGCGATCAGTTGGTCGTCGCGGACCATCAGGTTCGCCCGGGTCCAGGTCCAGACGCGCTCGAAGGTCTCGCGGTCGCCCGCCGCCACGGCGAGCAGCATCCCGTAGCCCTGGCCCTCGCTGTGGCTGATGCCGCCGTTGGCGGTGTCGACCACGCGGCCCTGCTCGCTGACGAACCGGGCCTTGTAGGCCCGCCACGCCTCGGCGTTCCGGAGGGTCCCGGCGAGGGGCGGGGCGGAGGCCGACGCGGCGCGCGCCGGATACGCGGCCAGATGCGCGGCCAGGAGGGTCAGGACGCAGAGGGCGGCGAGGCCGCGCGGGAGGACGCTCAGGAGGACGCTCAGGAGGACGCTCAGAAGGACGCTCATTCCGGTCTCCGGCCGAGGTTGCGCACGAGCAGGTGAGTCGAGCCGGCGAGGCCGCCGGCCAGGAGCAGGCCGGCGAGGCCGAAGAGACCGGCGTGGAGCGAGAGCCAGCCCGCCGCGACGCGGCGGAGGTTGCCCGGGGCCGGCGCCAGGGTCGCCACGTAGCGGGGCTCGGCCGCCGCCTCGACCGCCACGCCGCCGTCGACGGACGAGAGCGCGGCGAGGCGCCCCGCGGGCCGCGCCCAGACCCGCGGATGGACGAGGCAGGCCATCGCCTCGCGCAGGCCCGCCGCGGTCGGCGCCGTCACCAGGGTGATCAGGTCGTCCGGGGCGGGCCCGGTCACGCCCTGGGCCAGGAGGGCGGCGGCGTCCGTCAGGACGGGGGCGGACGGCCGCGCGCCGGGCCGCGTCGCGGCCTCGGCCACGGCGTCGGGCGCGGGATGGGCCAGGGCGCTGCAGGCGGCGAGGCCGTCGGTCCGCAGCACGCGCCGCCGCAGCGCCGGCCCGCTCTCGCGCGCCGGCACGGCGTCCCGCCCGGCCCAGGCGTCGAACACGGCCCGGGGATCGAGGCCGGCGGCGGCCAGCACGGTGCCGTCGAGGGCCGGGGCGGGCGAGACCACCACGGTCGGCCCGGTGATCCCGGCCCGGCCGGCCGCGAACGCGAAGGGCAGCACCCGCCCGGCGGCGAGGCCCAGGCGCGCCGCGAGGGTCGCCGCCGCCGCCATCGTGTCCCGATCGGGATTGGGGACCACGAGGGTCGGGCGCCGGCCGGCCGTCGCGTACGGGAAGGCGTCGGCGACGGTCTCGGCGAGCTCGGGCTGGCGCCCGATCCGCGCGAGCGGCGGGAGGGTCAGGCGGCTGGTGGCGGCCAGGAACAGCCGCTCGGTCGGCGCCGCCGCGTCGTCCGGGCAGGCCCGGTCGTCCCCGCGCGGCAGCTCCGCGCGGATCGCGATCCGGTTCTGGCCGGGCCGGAGCAGCCGCAGCGGGAGGACCACCGCGCGCCGGGTCATCGCCTCGCCGCCCGGCCGGCCCAGCGGCGTGCTCGCCGCGTTGGCACCGTTGATCGCCACGACGATCTGGGCGCCGGGGGCGAGGCCGGCCGGATAGGCCGCGTCGAGGTCGAGGATCAGCTTGTCGTAATCGGCCGGCATGAAATCGTGCGGCAGCGCGAGGTCGAAGGCGATCCGGTGGGTGCGCGCGGCGACGTGGGCGTCCGGGATGCCGAGATCCGCGAAGGTCAGGGTCTCGCCCCCGGAGACCGGGCGCCCGCCCGCGTCCGCCAGGGCCCGGCGGCCCTGCGGCGTCCCGGGCCGGTCGGCGCGCGCGATCTCCTCGAGCTGCCCCAGGGCCGCGGTCACGTCCGCCTCCTCCGGCCCGGTGACGACCAGGACCGGGCGACGCTCCGCGCCCCGCGGCAGGAGGGCGAGGCGCGGCCCGGTCACGGGGCCGAGCGGCGCCAGATCCAGGCTCGCGGCCAGCTCGGAGACGCGCCCGACCGCGAGCGCCAGCCCGTCGCCGGCCTCGACGGAAGGCGCGAACTCGGCCGCGGGCTGCCGGAAGGCCCCGAGGAGGACCGCGGCCTGCAGGGCGGCGAGCGCCCGCTCGACGGCGCGCGGGCTCAGCTTCCCGCCGGTCTGGAGCAGGCGGACCGGCACCGCACCGTCGGGGCCACCGCCGATCGCCGCCAGATCGGCCGGCGCCTGCGGGCCGTCCGTGACCGCGAGGAGGCCGGTCGTCTCGGGGTCGATCTGCGTCCACAGCTCGTAGGTCGCCGGCACCGCGCAGTCGACGCGGTGACGCTGCGCCACCGCGATATCGATGCGGTTGAAGCCCCGGGACAGCGTCCCCGCGGGCAGGTCGAAGGCGAGGCTGCGGAGCCCGCGGCTGCCGTCGATCGCGCCGCTGCCCAGGGCGGCGCCGTTGACGCTGAGCGTCAGCCGCGCGGTGTCGGGCAGGATCGAGACCGCGGCCATGTAGCCGACCTGGAAGCGCCCGCCCGCCCGCGCCTCGGCCTCGGTGGCGTAGAACGCGAAGGTCAGGCGGCCATTCTCGCCCCAGAGCCGCATCGGTGCGGCGATCGACGGCAGCCGCCGGAGGGTCGGACCGCGCTCGGCGACGACCGGATCCGCCGCGCCGGCCGCGGGCGGCGGCGGCGCGACGGGCGCGGCGACCGCCGCCCGCTCGGGCGACGGCAGCGTCAGGACCGGGGCCGCCCCGACCCCCGAGAAGGTCTGGGCCCGGGCGCCCGCGGCGCCGGCCAGGAGGCCGCCCGCGGCGCAGGTCAGGAGGCCGGCCGCGAGGACCGGGCGAAGGCCGTGGCGCATCGGGACCTCAGGCGGCGGAGCGGATGGCGGCGGGATCGGCGGGCGCGCGGACGAGCGCGCGGAAGTCGGGGCCGCGGACGATGTCGGCGGCGCGGGCCGGCTCGGGACGCTCGGCGCCGGCGAGGGCGAAGATCCCCGCGAGCCAGGCGGCCGGGTCGAGACGCGGCTCGGCGGCCTCCGTGCCGGGCGTCGCGGCGGGGGCCTCGGCCGCGGCGAGCCTGGCGACCGCCTGCCGCCAGACCGCTTCCGTGAGCGGGATCGCGACGGAGACGTCCGGCTCGGCCGCCCGGAGCGGGACCGCCACTGGCAGGGGCGCGGGTACGGGCGCGGGTACGGGCGCGGGTACGGGCGTGGGCACGGGCTGGGCCGGTGCCGGCTCGGCGGTCGCCGGTGCGGCGACCGGAGCGGCGACCGGGGCGGCGACCGGGGCGGCGACCGCGACGGGAGCCGGTCCCGCCGGGACGACGGCCGCGGCGGCCTGCTCGACGACGAGCACGTCGGCGACGGGCAGGGGGATCGACGCCGCCCGCCGGATCTCCGCCGGGGCCGCCGGCGCCGGGGCGATCGCGGCCGGGACCTCCGGAGCGGTCGCGGGGGCGCCGCCGCGGTCCCGGAGCGCGTAGGTGACGGCCCGGACCGGCTCGGTGAAGCCCCAGATCAGGAAGCGGAGGCTTCCGGAGAGCAGGTCCTTCGGCCGGCGCCGGCCCGACAGGAACGCCTGCAGGGCGGAGACGTCGCCGTACATCAGCTCGGCGAGCCCGCGGAACAGCGGCGCGCCGGCTCCCGCGGAGGTGACATCCCAGGCGACGTCCCAGGTGTCGCCCGACAGGCCGACGCGCGGGCGGAAGGCGAGGACCGCGTCGGACCCCTCGGCGAGGACGATCCGGCCCGGGCTGCCGGCCTCGGCCGCG
Organism: Methylobacterium sp. NMS14P; assembly: GCF_028583545.1. Lineage (NCBI taxonomy): Bacteria > Pseudomonadati > Pseudomonadota > Alphaproteobacteria > Hyphomicrobiales > Methylobacteriaceae > Methylobacterium > Methylobacterium sp. NMS14P. The sequence goes on from NZ_CP087106.1 coordinate 5,439,426, forward strand.
GCCGGCCAGGTCGACCCGTCGCAGCGGCGCAGGCGGCAGCCCTCGGCGGAGGCGCGCTCCACCATCACCTCGAACACCGCGCCGCCGACCGACGCGACGGCGCGCCGGTTCACCGGCAGGCTGTGGCTGCGCTCGGTCTGACGGCGCTCGGCCACGACGCCGAGGGCCGCGCCCGCGATGACGAGGTTGAACAGGCACCAGAGCCCGACGACGAGCATCAGGCTGGTGACGCCCGGCTCGTAGAGGTAGCGCCACGCGGCCGTCGCGCAGCCCGCCGCCAGCGCCCCGAAGATCGCGAAGAACGGCCACGCCAGCCCTGACAGGTGGTCGCGGTCGAGCCCGAGACCCTTGTTGGTGACGGTGAAGCTCGGCTTGCGGGGCGACAGCACCACCGAGACGATGGAGCGGGCGAGGTAGACCCCCTGCACGTACTCGTAGAGTTCGGAGACCCACGGCCAGCGCACGTGCCCGTAGAGGTAGTTCTGCATCATCATGTTGGCGACCACGTAGGTCGCCGTGTAGACCAGCGCCTCGTCGATCGAGGAGACGAAGATCTTCACGTCGAAGAAGATGTGCAGCAGCGGCGCCAGCATGAAGATCAGGCGCGGCAGCGGGAAGAACCAGAAGGTCATGCTCGACAGGTAGCAGAGCCTCTGGATCGGCTTCAGGCCGCGCTTGAACAGCGGATTCTTCAGGAGCATGATCTGGAACATGCCCTGGCACCAGCGCGCCCGCTGGCCGATGAAGTCGGCGAAGGTCTCGGGCTGGAGGCCGGCGATCAGCGGCCGGTCGACGTAGGCGCTGGTCCAGCCGCGGGCGTGCAGCTCGAAGGCGGTCTCGCAATCCTCCGTGATGGTGACGCCCGAGAACCCGCCCACCGCGTCGAGGGCGCTCCGCCGCAGCAGCGCCGCCGAGCCGCAGAAGAACGAACCGTTCCACTTGTCGAGGCCGGCCTGCGTGACCCCGTAGAACATCTCGTTCTCGGACGGCATCCGGGTGAAGGTCCGCAGGTTCCGCTCGATCGGGTCCGGGTTGATGAAGACGTGCGGGGTCTGCACCAGGAACAGCTTCGGGTCCCGGGCGAACAGGCCCACGGTCTCCTGCAGGAACGGCCGGAACGGCGCGTGGTCGGCGTCGAGTACCAGCACGAGGTCGGCGCGGGCCTGGGTCAGCCCGTTGTTGAGGTTGCCGGCCTTGGCGTGCGCGTTGCGCGCCCGGGTCAGGTAGCGGACGCCCAGCGCCGCGCAGAGCGCCTGCAGATCGGCGCGGCGGGCCCGCGCCGCGCCGGCCCTGGCGGGGTCCGGGTCGTCGCATTTCTGGTCCGTGCCGCCGTCGTCCAGCAGCCAGACGGTGGCCCGGCCGGCCGGGTAGTCGAGGTTGCGCGCCGCCGCCAGCGTGAGGCCCAGGATCTCGGCGGATTCGTTGTAGGACGGGATGAAGATGTCGACGGTGGGAAGGTCCGCCTCGGGCAGCGCCGGCGCGGCGCCGCGGGCCAGCGGCGCGACGTTGATGATCAGGCTGACCGTGAGGATCAGCACGCAGTAGAGTTCCGCGAGGGCCAGCACGACGCCGAGCCCGAAGCTGACGGGATCGTCGAGGGTCGGCAGCGTGCCGGTCACCCGCCAGTAGACGTAGCGGATGACCACGGCCGTGCCGAGCGCCAGGAAGGCCATCCGGGCGAGGCCCCGGCGGGGGAACAGCAGCCAGAGCGCGAGCATCCCGGCCCCGGCGGCGGCGCAGAGCACGCCCTGGGCGGTCAGGCCCACCGGCTGCGTCAGGAAGCCGAGGGCGAGGGCGGCGCAGAGCGCCCAGGTCGCCCACAGCAGGCCCATCAGGAGGCGCGGGCGCGCCACCGGGACGGCCGGGATTGTGCCCGGGATGGCGGCCGGGAGGGCCTGGGCGTGCGCCGGGCCGTCGAGGGGCGTCGCGCGGGCCATCAGAAGCCCGTCCGCAGGTCGAGGGCGGTGTAGAGGCCGCCCTTGCGCACGTGGTCGTGGACGTAGCCGGCCGAGAGGCCGAGTTGCACCGCGCCGAGCTGCATCCCGCTCAGATGCGCGCCGACCCGCCACTGCCGGTAGTAGTCGTCCCCGAGGGCGGCGAATTCCGGCCCGACATAGCCGCCCGCCAGCGCCGCGATGCCGAAGCGGACGCGGCCGTAATAGGCGTTGAACGCGGTGCTGTAGGTGCCGGTCGCGTGGAACATCGTGAAGGCGGTCGGCCGGGCGTAGTAGTCGAGCGCCGTCTTCAGCCCGACGCCCGTGCGGGCCACCGTCTCGGTCAGCCCGGACTGCGCGACCTCGTCGCGGCGCACGGCCAGGCCCACGAAGCCGCTGAGCACGCTGTCCGGGCCGACGAGGGCGTAGCCGGCCATCGCGGCGAGGTCGGCCTGCTGGCCGACGGCGCGTGGGGCGCCGGGGCTCTCGGCGCGGTACGATCCGATCAGCCCGTCGACCCGGACGCGGACGCCGCTGGTGAGCAGGTCGCCCGCGGGAGCGGCCGTCACGGTGGCGCTGGCGAACTGCGACCCCTGCGACGCGATCGCCGCCGAGGTGTCGACGGCGACGATCCAGGCATCCGGGCCGGCCGGTGTCTCGGCTCCGGTGTACCAGTCGGCGGCCCGGGCCGCGGGGCATCCCGCCGCGGCCAGGGCCGCGGCGCACCCGATGAGGCTGCGATGCATGTCGATACGCTACGTGACTTGCAGGACACCGACAGGATCCGGCCTCTATCCCTAACCGGTCCTTTCCGGGTCGCGGACAATACAGAGCAAATAAGGACTAGGCCGCTATTACTGGATCTATTGGAAGTCCATCCAGTAGAGTCCGGGAGCTTTCGTCGGGGCCGGGCAGCACTCGCAGGCATTCCTCCGCGGCCCGGCGATGCCCACAGGCTGTGGACGGAAGGGCCGTGCCTAGGTCGTCCGGCCTAGTCCGGCGGCGAGGATCCGCGGCCCGGCGGCCGCCGCGGCCGCGCGGTTGGCGACGCCGAGGGTGCGCAGGAGGGCGGCGACGTGCACCTTCACGGTGCCCTCGCCGAGATCGAGCCCCCGGGCGATCTCCTTGTTGGAGCGTCCGGCCACGATGAGCTCCAGCACCTCCCGCTGCCGGCGGGTCAGCGACACCTCGCCGACCGGCGGCGCGGCCGCGCTGGGCGGCGGGTCCGCCATGAAGGGCGGCACGTAGATCGCGCCGTCGAGGATCGCCGAGACCGCCCGCAGGACCTCCGCGGTCCCGAGGGTCTTGGGCACGTAGCCGTGGCTGCCGGCGGCCAGCGCCGTCAGCACGTCGGCCCGGGCGGTGGAGGCCGAGACGATCGCGGCCTTGACCGCCGGGTAGCATTCCCGCACCGCCGCCACGGAGCCCGCGCCGGCCATGCCGGGCATCTGCAGGTCGAACAGCGCCAGGGCCGTCTCGGGCGTCCCCGAGAGGGCGGCCAGCGCCTCGTCCAGGCTCGCCGTCTCGATCACTCTTGCGAAGCCGAGCTGCCGGGACAGCAGCGAGGCCATGGCGAGGCGGAAGAACTCGTCGTCGTCGGCCAGGATCGCGACGCGGCCCTCGGCGCCCCCGCCGGGTCTGGTGAGCGTCATCACCGCGCTCCCGAGGCGGTCCGGAGGGACGCGGGACCGCCGGAGAGCAGCGTCCGGGTCTCCGCGACGGCCGCGACGGCGAGGTCGCGGGCGCGGGCGAGCAGGGCGTCGAAAGTCACGTCGTCGCCGGCCTGTTCCAGGGCCGCGCAGGCCCGGCTGAGCGGCATGAAGCCGAGGAGGCCGCTCGCGGCCGCGAGGGCGTGCGCCTCGGCGCGCAGCGTCGCGCGCCCGGCCGCCGTGCCGGCGGATCCGGGATCCTGCGCCGCGAACGCCTCGCGGGCGCGGGTCTGGAACTGCCCGAGGAGCCGCGCCAGCGTGTCCGGGGCGATCAGCGCCATGTTGTCCGCGTAGCGGGCGCGGTCGAGGGTCGGCTCGTCCTCCTGGGCCGCATCGGCGGGCTCGCCGAGCCAGCGCGCCACGGCGGCGCAGAGTTCCTGGGGCTCGAACGGCTTGCCGAAATGGTCGTCCATCCCGGCCGCGCGGAACGCCTGCACCTGATCCGGCAGGACGTTGGCGCTCATCGCCACGACGGTCACCCGCGCGGCCGAGCCCGGCAGGCAGCGGATCAGCCGCGTCGCCATCATGCCGTCGAGGCGCGGCATCTGGACGTCCATCAGCACGAGGTCGTAGGGCGCCGCCTCGACGGCGCGGACCGCCCCGATGCCGTCGGCCGCGACGTCGACGACGTGGCCGGCGGCCGTGAGCACGGTGCAGGCCAGCTCGCGGTTGATCTCCACGTCCTCCACCAGGAGGATGCGCCCGGTGCGTCCGCGCCGCGCCGGTGCGGACCGGACGGGGGCCGCGGCGGCGGGCGCCCGCGGCAGGGTCAGGGCGAACCAGAAGGTCGAGCCGCGCCCCGCCGCGGAGACGAGACCTATCGCGCCGCCCATCAGCTCGACCAGCCGGCGGCTGATCGCGAGGCCCAGGCCGGTGCCGCCATACGCGCGGCGGATGGAGCTGTCGGCCTGCGAGAAGCGGTGGAACAGCCGCTCCTGGCGGTCCGGCGCGATCCCGATCCCGGTATCGGTCACGCTGAAGCGGATCGTGTCGCCGCGCGGACCGGCCTCCTCGTGGAACAGGTCGACAGTCACCCGGCCCTGCGGCGTGAACTTCACGGCGTTGTTGAGGAGGTTCAGCAGGATCTGCCGCAGCCGCCCGGGGTCGCACACCACGCGGTCCGGCACCGCGGCGTCGATCTGGGCGACCAGATCGAGGCCCTTGGCGCGGGCCGGCGCCTCGACGATGCCGAGGCAGGCATCGACGAGGGGGCGCAGCGCGACCGGTTCCGGGTCGAGGTTGATCGCCCCGGCCTCGACGGACGAGAAGTCCAGGATGTCGTCCACGACGGTGCGGAGGTTCGCCCCCGCGGTCGCGGCGAGTTCCGCGTAGCGCCGGAGATCGCCGTCGAGCCGGCCGGATTCGGCCAGCAGGCCCGCGAAGCCGATCACCGCGTTGAGCGGCGTGCGGATCTCGTGGCTCATCGCCGAGAGGAACTCGGTCTTGGCCGCGTCGGCGCGCTCGGCCTCGGCGCGGGCCGCCTCGGCCGCCGCCTTGGCGGCGATCAGCGCCCGCTCGCCGTCCTTCCGGGCGGTGATGTCGAGGGTCAGGCCGACGATCCGCGCCGCGACGCCGTCGCGGTCGCGATGGGGGCGCCCGATCGCCTGGATCCAGCGGCAGCCGCCGCCCGCGTCCGGCACCCGGAACGCGACGTCGAAGGTCCTGCGCTCGGCCGCGGCCGCCCGCACCGCCCGCAGGGTCGCGGCGCGATCCGCGGGGACGACCCGCCGCAGCCCCTCGGCGACGTTCACCACCGCCGGACGGTCCCCCGAGAAGCCGAGGCGGCGCGCGCTGTCGGGCGACAGGATCAGGTCGCGCGTCGCGAGGTCGAGGTCGAACAGGCCCGCGCCCGCCGCCTCCTGGGCCAGGCGCAGGAGCTCGCCCTTCTCCACCAGGGCTTCCCGGGCGCTGACGATCTCGTCGATGTCGAGGGCGGAGCCGAGCCAGCCGATCAGGTCGCCGCCCATGTGCAGGGGCCGGACCACGAACTGGTGCCAGCGGAAGCGGCCGGCCCGGTCGGCGACCCGGCCCTGGATCTCGCTCGACCGGCCCTGCACGCGGGCCTTGGCGTAGGCCCCGGCGATCCGGTCGGCGTCCTCGGGGTGGAACCGGTCCGTGCGGGCCGCGCGGGTGGTGGGGATCGGGCCGCAATAGGCCTCGAAGGCCTGGTTGACGTAGATCGTCTCGCCCGTGTCGGCCCGCTCCATCCAGACGAGCTGCGGCAGCGTGTCGACGAGGGCGCGGTAATGGTCGCGGCTCGTGCGCAGGTTCGCGTAGGTCTGCTCCGGCTCCGAGGCCGCGCGGACCGTGACGACGCGATCCGCCGTGCCGGCGATCGCGCGCACGACCAGCACCGTCGCGACCCAGCCCGTATCGCCGCCGCGCATCCGCACGAGCGCCGTGTCGGACTGGCCCGCGCCCGAGGTGTCCGCGAGGGCGCCGGCATCCTCCGGGTGGAGGGCGTCGCGCAGCGGATGCCCGACCAGGGCTTCGGCGCCGGCACCGAGGATCGACGGCCCCCCCGCGGACGCGAAGGTCACCCGACCCGCGCCGTCGAGGCGCAGGATCAGCCCGGACGCGGCGTCGACGATCTGGCGCAGGGCCTCGGTGTCCGGACCGGGGGCACCGGGACGGGCGGGCTGGGCAAGGGACAGGTCTGCGCTCATCGGCTCCGACACGGGCGGGCGCGGAACTGTGCGCGCGGGCGCAGTGTCGTGGCAGAAGGTTAACCGGCTCTTTACCTTAATCGAGAATGTATTTGTCTCTATTAGGTCAGTGTGGGTGTCTATAGTCGAGATGAAATCGTCCTGTCCGCGAGGGCGCCATGCGTGAGGCCGGCGACCGGCGCGCGGCGCCCCGATTTCCGGTCACGCTCTCGGCCCGGGTCCGGGACGCGGCGCGCAGCTATCGGGCGGCGATCCTCGACGTCAGCGCGGGCGGCCTGCTCATGGCGATGCCCGACGCGTTCGCGGCCGCGCCCGGAACGGTGCTGGTGATCGACGCGGCGATCCTCGGGACCGTGCGCGCCCGCGTCGTGACGACCAGCGCGCGCGGGGTCCATGTTCAGGTCGACGCGGACGCGGAGGCCTACAGCCTCGCCCTGCAGCGGGTCTCGCGGATCGCGCGATCCTGGTAGCGCCGGGCTCAGGTGTTGAAGTCGAGCAGCCGGGAACTGGTGACATCGGTGTTGCGGGCGCCGTCGCTGCCGTAGCCGATGGTCCGGCTCTGCGTCCGCTGCATCTGCTGGATGAAGGAGGCCAGCGTCTCGCTGGGGCTGAGACGCGCGTCGCTGGAGGCCGCCGGATCCTGGGGGGCGCCGGCGGTTCCGGTGGATGCGGAACTTGCCGGTTGCGCGGCCGCCGCGTCCGCCGGTCCGGCGGCCGCTCCGGCCTCGGGCGCGGTGAGCAACTGGCGGAGCACGCCGCCCTGGTCGCCGGTGATCCGGCCGGCGGTGATCTGGTTGTCGATGAGGGCGTCGATGCGGTCCCGGATCCGGGCCGGATCGAGAGCCGGCGCCGCGGAGGTTGTCGCGGCGCTGCTCGACGTCGCCCGGGCCGCGTCGGCCGCCGCGACGCCGGTCACCGGTTCGGGGTGCGGGGTGCTGCCGTCGAGAACGCGCTGCGTCAGGGACGTGCTGAGCCCGGCGGGCGGTCCTGACACGGCATTCATCGCGGCACGCACACACCCCAGAGGCTCTACGACAGCCCCCGGGTATGATCGGTTAGTGTTAAGGCCGCCTTACGGGGCGCCGGCCCGTCCAGCCGATGCCGTCTGGTAAAGGCTGTCGGGCCGGGCTCTCGGCGGCGCGCGCCGGGAAACGAACGTGTCCGGCCCGCCTCTTTTTGTTGTCGCTCCGTCCCAGCGTGGCGGGAGCCGGGCCGGGTTGGCGCCGAAAAATTCCCGCGTCCCAGGCGCCACGCACGTAAGATAAATATCGTCCAAGCCTTTCCGCTAAAAAGACGAGCGCCGTAGAGAACCTATTGTATTTACAATTAATATATTGGCTTTCCGCGATGAGGTCTTGACTTCGGTCGGGAGTTGCCCGTTGATGCAGGCTTGCAGAACAGTTCCGCACATCAGGTGCTGGACGCTGGGTGCAAGATCAATTTTCGGTTGTTTCACCTCGCGTTTCGCGGAGCGGCAGGTCCCTGTGAATCTGTCGCCGTCTCGGTGTCTTGGCCCACGAACCCGCCGTCCGGTTCGCCGGAGGTGGCGCCGGTCGGGACCGTCCCGGACCCGCCGGGCGGTGACCGGACGCGGCGCCGAGGGCCGTCCGCCTCTCCACACGAGCGCGCGGGTGCAGGCAGCCGTGCAACGGAAGCGCGTCGGGTCATGAGCGGTGCCACAACGTCCGTCAGCATCGTGACGCAGACGACCATCCGGCCGGAGAGCGCGGACGCCTTCGCCCGCTGGCAGACCGACACCAGTGCCGTCGTCGCGGCCTTCCCCGGCTTCATCGAGCAGCAGCTGATCCCGCCGCGCCCGCCGCTGCAGGTGGACTGGGTGATCGTGCAGCGGTTCCACAGCCTCGAGCAGGCCAAGACCTGGCTGGCCTCCCCCGAGCGGCAGGTCCGCATCCAGGGCACCACGCCGATGCTCGTCGGTCGCGACGACGTCCACATCGTCAAGGACGACGCCAGCGCGGCCCGGACCTCGCCGGTCAGCGCGGTGATCAGCACCCGCGTGAAGCCCGGCATGGAGGCCGCCTACCTCCGCTGGGAGCAGAAGATCGCGGCCGCGCAGTCGCGGGCGCCCGGCATGCAGGGCTACCGGTTCGAGCCGGCCGTGCCGGGGGTGCAGGAGGACTACGTCGCGATCCTGCGCTTCGACAGCGAGGCGAACCTGCGCACCTGGATGGACTCGCCGGAGCGGCAGGCCCTGGTCGCCGAGGCGGCGCCGATGACGGCGGAATTCCACACGCGGACGGTGCAGAGCGGCTTCGAGCAGTGGTTCCGCAACGTCGCGCCGCCCGGCGGGGCGGCGCCCGCGGCGTGGAAGATGAACATGATCGTCGTGCTGACGCTCTACCCGACCGTGTTCCTGTGGGGCGTCCTGGTCGGCACGCCGATCCTCGCCGGGATGCTGAAGGTGGATTTCCCGGTCGCCCTGTTCATCGGCAACGTGTTCAGCGTGCTGCTCACCTCGCAGATGGTGCCCTGGGCAGCCAAGCGGCTGGGCTGGTGGCTGACGCCGGATCCGGCGCGGCGGACGCGGGTCAACCTGCAGGGCGCCGCGCTGCTGATCGCCGCCTACGCGCTCATGATCCTCGCGTTCTGGAAGCTGTTTTGACCGGCGTCGCGCCGGGGCGGTCGCGGTCCGCGCGGCGCCGTTCAGGGGACGGGTCAGGGGAAGGGCGCGCGATGCTCCGGTCGGTGTCCTGGATGAGCCCGCTCTCGGCGGCGGGGCTGCTGATCCTGGCCTGCGGGACCGGGCTGGCCGGTCCGGCCCGCGCCGAGCCCGCGTCCGCTCCGGCTACAATCCCCGCCGCGGCCCCGGCCAGTGCGGGGGGGCCAGACGGGACGCCCGTCCCGGCAACGGCGGCCCGCGCGCGGCGCCAGGAGGCCGGCGTTCCCGTCGCGGCCGCCACCGTGATGGCGGCGCCGCCGCCGTCCTTCTTCAACTTCTCCGACACTGTGGTGAGCTACCGCTTCCAGGGGCCGTCCGCGGAGCCCGGACTCCGGGTCCAGCGTCCCGACGGCCAGTTCGTCGGGCGCGAGGTCCCCAAGAACGTCATCAACCTGTTCCACGCCAATTCGTGGGCCTACGGGACGAACCTGCTCTCCCTCGACATCCTCCGATCCGGATCCCAGGACCCGGCGGGCAACCAGGTCCGCAGGTTCGAGGGCGTCGGCGCCACCGAGTTCTACCTGATCTACCGGGGCGTCCTGAGCCTCAACAAAGTCTTCGACACGCAGGCCCTCGCCATTCCCGGCTTCGTGAAGGATGTCGGCCTGTCGTTAGGAGCCGATGTCAACACCAAGGACACGACCTTCGATTCCGAGAAGCGCGCCGGCACCTTCGGGTTGAGCTTCGCCTTCGATGTGCCGGCCGGGTTCGTGAACCTGAAGGTCCAGGGCTACAAGGAATTCTCCCGCAACGGCCTGGCGGGGAACGGCCCCGTACCGGGCAATTCCGGGCGCGATGCCGTGCCGGGCTTCGACTACTCCCACTTCCGCAGCGTCGAGTTCAAGATGACGCCGGAATTCGAGATCACCTACACGATCCCGCTGCCGTTCACCGGGCTGCCGCTGTCGCTGGCCGGCTTCAACACCATCGTCCTGCCCAAGGGCCGCTACGGCACGATCAACCAGTACGACACGCAGCTGGAATTCGTCTCGCAGACCAACCTCGTGCTCGATGTCGGGCAGCTGCTGGCCAACTCGCCCAACCGGGTCGAGGTCTTCGCCGGCTTCCAGTACTGGCACAACAAGTTCGGCGGCGACCCGCGACGCACCCTCAACACCGAGGAGAAGGCGCTGATCGCCGGGGTGGCCTACCACCTGAAATGAGCCGGCCGTCCACGGCGTGCTTCGATCCGCGCGGCGTCAGCAATCCAGGGTGGTGTCCCGCTCCCACTGGGTGAGGTGCTGGCAGAAGGCGTTCCACTCCTCGTTCTTCAGCTTGAGATAGCTCGGCACGAAGGGGCCCAGGGCCTCGCCGAGAATCGCGCTGCCCGACAGGGCGCGCAGGGCGTCCAGCATGTTGAGCGGCAGCCGCTTCAGGCCCTCGACCGTGTGGCCGTCGGTGTACATGTTGATGTCGAGGCGCGGGCCTGGATCCCGGTGGTTGCGGATCCCGTCGAGCCCGGCCGCCAGGATCGCCGCCTGGAGCAGGTACGGGTTGACGGCCCCGTCGGCGAGGCGGAACTCGAACCGTCCCGGCCCGGGGATGCGGATCATGTGCGTGCGGTTGTTGCCCGAGTAGGTCACCGTGTTGGGCGCCCAGGTCGCCCCCGAATTGGTCCGGGGCGCGTTGATCCGCTTGTAGGAATTGACGCAGGGGTTGGTGATCGCCGCCAGCGCGTCGGCCGAGTGGATCAGGCCGCCGATGAAGTGGTAGCCCGTCGGCGACAGGCCGATCGGGTCGGACGGGTCCGCGAAGACGTTCCGCCCGTCCCGCCAGAGGGAGACGTGGGCGTGGCAGCCCGAGCCGGTCAGGTCGGCGAACGGCTTGGGCATGAAGGTCGCGCGCAGGCCGTGCTTCTCGGCGATCGAGCGGGTCATGTACTTGAAGAAGGCGTGGCGATCGGCGGTGACGAGGGCGTCGTCGTAGTCCCAGTTCATCTCGAACTGGCCGTTCGCGTCCTCGTGGTCGTTCTGGTAGGGCTTCCAGCCCAGGGCGAGCATCGCGTCGCAGATCTCGCTGATCACGTCGTAGCGCCGCATCAGCGCCGACTGGTCGTAGCAGGGCTTCGTCTGCCGGTCGGACATGTCGGCGGGCTCGGCGCCGTCGGCGGTGATCAGGAAGAACTCGCACTCGACGCCGGTCTTCATCGCGAGGCCGAGATCCGCCGCCTCGGCGATCAGGCGCTTGAGCAGGTTGCGGGGCGCCTGCTCGACCGGACGGCCGTCCATGGCGAGATCGGCCGGCAGCCAGCCGACCTCGGGGCGCCAGGGCAGCTGGATCAGCGCGTCCGCGTCGGGGATCGCGAGGAGGTCGGAATCGGCCGGGCTCATGTCGAGCCAGGTGGCGAAGCCCGCGAACCCGGCGCCGCTGCGGCAGGTGCTGGCGATCGCCGCGGCCGGGACGAGCTTGGCGCGCTGGGTCCCGAACAGGTCGGTGTACGAGACGAGGAAATACTTGATGCCGCGCTCCTTGGCGGCGGTCTCGAGATCGAGCGACATCGCATGCACCCTCACTAGGGCCGACGAGGGCCGGAACGGGGAGGGGTCGCCCGGCGGCGGCCCCGGTCTGTCGGAGCGCGGTCGTCAGAGCGCGGCCGTCACGGCGCGGCGCTCACAGGCCGGCCTTGCCGGGGATCCAGTCGGTCCCGGCGAGGGGGACCTGCGCCATGGCCGCGGCCTCGATCGTCAGGGCGACGAGGTCCTCGGGCTCCAGGTTGTGGAGGTGGCTCTTGCCGCAGGCGCGGGCGATGGTCTGCGCCTCCAGGGTCATGACGGCGAGGAAGTTGGCGAGGCGCCGGCCGCCGAGCACGGGGTCGAGCCGCCGGGCGAGTTCCGGATCCTGCGTGGTGATGCCCGCCGGGTCCTTGCCCTCGTGCCAGTCGTCGTAGGCGCCCGCCGTGGTGCCGAGCGCCGCGTACTCGGCCTCCCAGCGGGGATCGTTGTCGCCGAGCGCGATCAGCGCCGCGGTGCCGATCGCCACCGCGTCGGCGCCCAGCGCCAGCACCTTGGCGACGTCGGCGCCGGAGCGGATGCCGCCGGAGACCACGAGCTGGACCTTCCGGTGCAGGCCGAGATCCTGGAGCGCCTGCACGGCGGGCCGGATCGCCGCCAGCGTCGGGATGCCGACATGCTCGATGAACACGTCCTGCGTGGCCGCCGTGCCGCCCTGCATGCCGTCCAGCACGACGACGTCCGCGCCGGACTTCGCGGCGAGGGCGGTGTCGTAGTAGGGGCGGCTCGCCCCGACCTTCACGTAGATCGGCTTCTCCCAGTCGGTGATCTCGCGCAGCTCCTCGAGCTTGATCGCGAGGTCGTCCGGGCCGGTCCAGTCCGGGTGGCGGCAGGCCGAGCGCTGGTCGATGCCCGGCGGCAGGCAGCGCATCCCGGCGACCCGCTCGGTGATCTTCTGCCCGAGCAGCATGCCGCCGCCGCCGGGCTTGGCGCCCTGACCGATCACCACCTCGATGGCGTCGGCCCGGCGCAGGTCGTCCGGGTTCATGCCGTAGCGGGACGGCAGGTACTGGTAGACCAGGGTCTGCGAGTGCCCCCGCTCCTCCGGGGTCATGCCGCCGTCGCCCGTGGTGGTCGAGGTCCCGGCGAGGCTCGCGCCGCGCCCGAGGGCCTCCTTGGCGTTGGCCGAGAGGGAGCCGAAGCTCATGCCGGCGATGGTCACCGGGGTCTTCAGGCGGATCGGCTTCGAGGCGAAGCGGTCGCCCAGCACCACCTCGGTGCCGCACCGCTCGCGGTAGCCCTCCAGCGGGTAGCGGCTGATCGAGGCGCCGAGGAACAGCAGGTCGTCGAGATGCGGGAGCGCGCGCTTCGCGCCGGCGCCGCGGATGTCGTAGATGCCGGTCGCCGCCGCCCGGCGGATCTCCGCCATGACCTCGGGGGTGAAGGTCGCCGAGGTGCGCGGCGCCGTGCGCGGGGGCGTCTCGGCCATCAGTAGGCTCCGGCGTTGTCGACGTGGAAGTGGTAGAGGCTGCGCGCGGACCCGTAGCGGCGGAACTCGCCCGGATCGACCTCGCCCGCGAGCCCCGCGGCCTTGAGCTTGGCGAAGAGCTGTTCCCGGTGCGCGTCGGCCATCGGCTTCTCGACGCAGTCGGCGCCCAGGCTCGTGACCGCGCCGCGGACGTAGAGCCGGGCCTCGTAGAGCGAGTCGCCCAGCGCCTCGCCGGCATCGCCCAGCACCGTCAGGGTCCCGGCCTGGGCCATGAAGGCCGACATGTGGCCGATCGACCCCTTCACGAGGATGTCGACCCCCTTCATGGAGATGCCGCAACGCGCCCCGGCATTGCCGTCGATCAGGAGCAGGCCGCCCTGCGCGGTGGCCCCGGCCGCCTGGCTGGCGTCGCCGCGCACGTGGACGAAGCCCGACATCATGTTCTCGGCGACGCCGACCCCGGCATTGCCGCCGATCACGACGCTGGCCCGCTTGTTCATGCCGGCGCAGTAGTAGCCGGCGTTGCCCTCGATCTCGACGTGGATCGGGGCGTCGAGGCCCGCCGCGATGGCGTGCCGGCCGTCCGGGTTCACGACCGTCCAGCGGGTCTCGTTCGTGTCGGGCCTGAGGGCGTGGAGGGCGCGGTTCAGGGCGCGCAGCGGCTCGGCGCGCAGGTCGACGGTCGGCATCAGTGGCGCTCCCAGGCGTAGACCTTGGCGGGCTCCGGCTCGAAGACCCGGGCGCGCGCGATGCCGGGCAGGCCCACCAGGGCGCGGTACTCGGAGCCGAAGGCCACGTAGGCGTCTGTCTCGGCCATGACGGCGGGCTTGCAGGCGATCGGGTCGCGCAGGACGGCGAAGCCCGTCCGGGTGCCGACCACGAAGGTGAAGAACCCGTCGAGATCGGTCAGGCTCGCCTGCAGGGCCTCCTCGAGGGAGGCGCCGGCGCGCATCCGCCAGCTCAGGTAGCCGGCGGCGACCTCGGTGTCGTTGCTGGTGGCGAAGCGCATACCCTCCCGGCGCAGCCGCCGGCGCAGGTCGTTGTGGTTCGACAGGGAGCCGTTATGGACGAGGCACTCGTCGAGCCCCGTGGAGAACGGGTGGGCGCCGTTCGTGGTCACGGCGCTCTCGGTCGCCATGCGGGTGTGGCCGATGCCGTGGCTGCCCGCCATGCCGGCGAGGTCGAAGCGGTCCGCCACCGCGGCGGGCAGGCCCACCTCCTTGTAGATCTCCATCCGCCGGCCCACGGAGACCACGTCGATCTCCGGCGCGTTGTCGGCGAGCCAGGCGCGGACTGCGTCCGCCGCCGCCGCGTCCACGGTGAGCACCGTGTGGGTGTCCCGCGCGCTCGCCGCGACGGCCGGGCCGGTCGCGGCCTCGAGCCGGGTCACGACGGTCGCCAGCGCCCGCGCATCCGCCCCGCGCAAGGTGAGCTTCACCCCCGCGGCGGTGTCGCCGTAGACGGCGAAGCCGGCACTGTCGGGGCCGCGATCGGTCATCGTCTCCAACATTGTGGAGAGCAGCGCGCCGAGCTGCGGTTCCAGGTCCGGAGTCTTCAGGAATAGTCCGACGATCCCGCACATGACGCTGCGAACTCCGTGCCGCCTGCCGGCATACGGCTCGCACGGCGCCCCGGATTCGTCAACTAAGGATCACTAAAATTTCCTGCTGAGAAATTCACCACCGGCTGCGGCGCCGTCGGGCAGGGGCGCTCGGCGCGCGCGGCGCCGGCGTCACTGCCGGGGATAGGCGATGATCGACAGGTAGGTCATCGGCCGCTTGATCAGCGTCTGCGGCCCGTGCAGCGCCTCGGCGTCGAACAGGAGCGCGTCGCCCGGCTTGAGGTGGTAATCCTGCCCGGCGTGGCGGTAGCTCACCTCGCCGCTCAGCATGTAGATGAACTCGACGCCCGCGTGGCGGAAGCCGGTATAGACCTCGGCATCCTCCTCCAGGGTGATGAGGTAGGGCTCGAGCACGGTCTCGCCGCGGATGCCGGCGCCGAGCAGCTCGTAGATGTGCCCGACCTTCGTGCCGCGCCGCTCGATGACGACCCCGGTGCCCTTCTTCACGTAGGAGCAGTCGCGGCTCTCCTCGAAGGCGGCGAAGAGGGTGGTGATCGGCACGTTGAGCGCCTTCGCCACCGCGTTGACCGTGGCGAGCGACGGCGAGATCTGCCCGTTCTCGATCTTCGAGACCATGCCGGGCGAGATGCCGGCCGCCGCGCTGAGATCGGCGACCGAGAGTTCCCGCTCGCGGCGCAGGGCGCGGACTTGGTGCCCGAGCGCCCGTTCCAGGCTCTTGCCGTCCTCGGTCGGCGCGTTCGAACCGGTATTCAGCATGGAAGGCCCGCGAACTGGAAGACCCCGCGGCCGGAGGCGTCCCGGCCGGTCGATCCACGGTCCATAGCCGATTGCACCGCGTTCCGCAGGCCCGCCGCCGGGGGCGGGGGCGGGGGCTGGAGGCTGGGGGCTCGGCGGGGCGCGGTCGTCCCGGCCGCGCGGCCTCAGGCGCGGACGAGCTTGCCCACGACGGCGAGCAGCTGCTCGGGCTTGAACGGCTTGGTGATCCAGCCGGTCGCCCCGGCCGCCTTCGCCTGCTGCTTGATCCCCTCGTCGGATTCTGTGCTCAGGAAGAGGATCGGCACGCCCGTGCAGCTCGGCAGCGTCCGCAGCTGCTTGATCATCTCCAACCCGTTCATCACCGGCATGTTGAGATCGGTGATGACGAGGTTGACGCTCTCGCTCCTGGCCTTCGCGAGGCCTTCGGCGCCGTCGCCGGCCTCGATCACCGTGTGGCCGGCCGGGCCGAGCACCACCTTGATCATCTGCCGGATGCTGGGCGAGTCGTCGACGGCGAGGACAGTGGCCATGACACGGATTCCGTTCTTGCGCCTGGAGCGCGCGCCTAGAGGAGCGGCGCGCTGGGGAGTGCGATCGCGGCGCGCCGGAACGCGCTCTCCACCGCCGGGGGGACGTTGACCAGCGCGATGCCGGCGGCGCGATGCCGCGCCGCCTTGTCGGCCGCGAGCACGATCTGGACGAAGGTGATGTCCGCGCGCTCGACCGCCGCGCAGTCGAGGGTCAGGCGCGCCGCGCCGGCGAGCGCCGCCGTCAGCGTGTCCTGCAGCGACCGGACGGTCCGGATGGTGCAGTCGGGACCGAGCGTGAGGGCGGGGGCCTCGGACATGCGGGTTCGTAACCTCGACGACAGACTTGCGGGGCGACGCGCCGCCACGTTCGAGTCAACACCGCGGCGGGTAAATTCTTCCTGAAGGTTCGGCCAATCGAGGGCGGCTGACGCGGGGGCGGGTCCAGCACAGGGTTGAGATCTGTCCTGCATTGAATAGTCGTCTTGAGCTAATACTGTGCTCTGTGTCTCCCGCTGCAGCCTTCGGCCGAGCGATAACGCTTTTTTTAACGACGATCCTTAGCCTTGGGCAGGCACCGGCCGTCGGATTGCCGCTTGACCCGCGCGCATCGGTCGACTCCGAGAGATCCGCCCGCCGATGTCCTTCCAAGTCGCCCACGACATTCTCAGGCAGGTCCCGGCCCGGTTCCGCCGGCCCGAGCTGCGGCCCGATGACCGGCGCGGATCGGGCGCGGCGCTCGGCGCCGCGATCCCGGCGGCCCCGCTCGCGGAGGCGGCCGCCTCCTCCATCGAGCCCGCGCCGCCCGTCGCGATGCCGGCCGAGCCGACGCCCGCCGCGCAGGCGGCCGACCTGCTCCAGGCCTGGCTCGGCCTCTCCGCGCAGCAGCGGACGCTGCTCGACGCCCTCGTCGCCGAGCTCGGGATCGTCTCCACCGACGTGGAGGCCAACGTCCACGGCCTGTCCAACCGGTTCCAGAACATCGCCGCCTCGACCTGCGAGCAGTCGGAGATCGTCCGGGGGCTCGTCGCCTCGGTTCAGACCGTGCAGATCGACGGCAAGACCCTGCAGCTCGGCGACGTCGCCGCCGGCCTCGGCGAGACGCTCACCGCGCTGATCGAGCGGATCACCCTGATGTCGTCCCGCGGGTCGACCCTCGCGCAGGGGCTCGCGGGGGTGCTCGAGGGCCTGTCGTCGGTCGAGGGCAGCGTGGCGCAGATCGAGCGGATCAACCGCCAGACCAACCTCCTCGCCCTGAACGCCAAGATCGAGGCGGCCCGGGCCGGCGCCAGCGGCGCGGCCTTCGCGGTGGTCGCCGACGAGGTGCGCGGCCTCGCCACGACCATCAACGCCCTGTCGGACGTGATCAAGCAGCAGATCGGCACCATGGCGGACGGCCTGCGCAGCAGCCACACCCTGCTGGGCGACATCGCGGCGATCGACATGTCCGAGGAGAGCCGGACCGCCGAGACGCGCGTCCGGATGGTAATGCGGGCGCTGGTCGAGCAGAACGCGCAGGTCGCGGGCATCCTGCAGCAGACTGCCGAGACCACGCAGGCCATCACGCAGGACGTGTCGGCGGCGATCGTGGCGATGCAGTTCCAGGACCGGGCCAAGCAGCGCATCCAGAACGTCGAGGGCCTGCTGCGCTCGGCCGGAGCGGAGCTCGGCCGGCTCTCCGCCGACAGCGCGGACCGCGGCGCGGCGCCGGGTACCGCGGCCGACCCGGCCTGGATCGCGGCGGCGATCACCGGGTGCACGCTGGGTGAGGTCCGGGCACGCCTCACGGAGCGCCTGCTCGGCGGTGCCCCGGTCACCGAGAACCCGGCCGCCGACGCTGCGGTCGCCGACGATCTGGACGGCATCGACCTGTTCTGAGCGCGGGCGCGCCGCGCAGGCGCGGTCCAGGGGCAGCCCGATCGGGCCCGGTCGGCGGTCGCACCGCGGCCGGGCCTTCCCGCGCCCGACTCGCCGCGACCGGCCCCGGTCGCACTCCCGATCCGATCCTCTCGCCGCCTCCCGCACGGGGCTGCCGCGGTCCGAATCCGCGCGGCTGCGCGTCGATGCGAGACAACGCGGGTCAACGCGAGTCAATGCGCCGTGCCGGGCGGAACCGCGCCGGACGGCGCGCCCGAGATCCTGTGATCCGCGGCTCACGCGATCGCCGTATACAACAATCAATTTCTTCGGTGTGTAGGTAGATATACTGTTCGGTCAGGATCGAAATCTGCTCGTTAACCGAAAATTTCTGGTCCGATTTTATACAACCATACAAGTCAGGCGGCGGGTGCTCGTCATTTCCCGTCACCGCGCGGACGTCGCGCGCCGTGAGAGTCCGCGCAGCTGCCTGATCGCTGAGGACACGGTCCGCGTCCGGAGTCGGAGCATCCGTTCGCGCTCAGGATCGGGCGGTTCGTTCTGTATCTGCGTTCTGTGTTCGGGGGTCCGATCGTCCATGACTGCTCTGGATCCGGCGGAGATCTTCCGCGCCGAGGCCGCCGAGCTGCTCGCCTGCCTGGAGACGACCCTGCTCGACCTCGGCGACCGGCCCGAGGACCGGGCCCTGATCGACACCGCCTTCCGCGCCCTGCACACCATCAAGGGCTCGGGCGCCATGTTCGGCTTCGAGCAGGTCGCCGCCTTCACCCACGACTTCGAGACCGCCTTCGACCGCGTCCGCCGCGGCGAGGTCCCGGTCGGCCGCGACCTCGTCAACGTCTCCCTCTCGGCCAAGGACTTCATCCGCGGCCTCATCGAGGAGCCCGAGGCCAGCGCCCCGATCATCGGCGAGGCCATCCTGGCCGAACTCGAGCAGCTCCTCGGCGCCACAGCACACCGTGGCGCCCACGCGGCCGCCCACACCACCGCCGACACCGCCGCCCACGCTGCCGCCCACGCTGCCGCCTCGTCCGACGCCTCTTGCGACGCCCCGGCCGCCGAGGCCGGCTGGCGGATCGGCATCGCCTTCGCCCCGGACGTCCTGCGCAACGGCACCAACCCCCTGGCGCTCCTCGACGAGCTGCGCGACCTCGGCGCCTGCACGGTCGTGCCGCGGCTCGACGCCCTGCCCGAGCTGGCCGGCCTCGATCCCGAGAGCCTCGCCCTCGGCTGGGACGTCACGCTGCGCGGGCCCGTCAGCCGCGCGGCGGTCGAGGACGTGTTCCTGTTCGTGCGCGACGAGATGGTCCTGACCCTGCAGCCGGAAGGCCTGGCGCTGCCGGACGCCACACCGGAGGCCGCCCCGCCGGCCCCGGCCGAGGCCGAGGCGCTCGCCCCCGTTCCGGGCGCCGCCGCTCCGGTCCCGGCGGAGCCGGTGCCGCCGGCCGCGCCCGCCGCCCCGTCAGTCGCCCCGCCCGATGCCCGGGCGCCGGCGGCGGCGCGGCGGGCCGAGGACCGGCCGGCCAGCAGCGTGCGGGTCGAGGCGGAGCGGCTCGACGAGCTGATGGACCGGGTCGGCGAGCTCGTCATCGCCCAGGCCCGCCTCGGCCAGCTCGCCGGCCTGCACGCCGACCCCGGCCTCAAGACCGTCGCGGAGGAGATCGAGCGCCTCTCGGCCCGCCTGCGCGACACCACGATGAGCATCCGCATGGTCGCCATCGGCGCCCTGTTCGGCCGCTTCCGCCGCCTCGTCCACGACCTCTCGCGCGACCTCGGCAAGCCGGTCGAATTCGTCACCGGCGGCGAGGAGACCGAGCTCGACAAGACCGTGATCGAGCGCCTGGCCGACCCGCTCGTCCACCTGATCCGCAACGCCATCGACCACGGCATCGAGGCGCCCGCGCGCCGCGCGGCCGGCGCCAAGCCCGCCACGGGCCGGATCACGCTGACCGCCGAGCATGTCGGCGCCCAGGTGCTGGTGAGCGTGCGCGACGACGGCGCCGGGCTCGACGCGGCGCGCATCCGCGCCAAGGCCGAGGAGCGGGGCCTGTGCGCGCCCGGCGCGGTGCTGACCGACCAGCAGATCTACCAGTTCCTGTTCGCGCCGGGCTTCTCGACCGCGGCGACGATCTCGGCGCTGTCGGGGCGCGGGGTCGGCATGGACGTGGTCAAGAAGACGATCGAGAGCCTGCGCGGCACGATCGACATCACCACCGAGCCGGGGGGCGGGACCTGCGTGGCGCTGCGCCTGCCGCTGACGCTGGCGATCATCGAGGGGCTGCTGATCCGGGTCGGGGCGGGGCGCTACGTGATCCCGCTGGCGGCGGTGGAGGAGTGCGTCGAGCTGCCCGCGGGCGCGCGCGGCGGGCGCGGGCGGGACTTCCTGAACATCCGCGGCGCGCTGGTGCCGTTCCTGCGGCTGCGGGACCTGTTCGGGGCGTCGGGCGAGCCGGAGGAGCACCAGAAGGTGATCGTGGTGTCGGCGGGCGAGGCGCGGGTCGGCCTGGTGGCGGACCAGATCATCGGCAACCACCAGACGGTGATCAAGTCGCTGTCGAAGCTGCACGCGGACGTGGCGACGTTCTCGGGGGCGACGATCCTGGGCGACGGCACGGCCGCGCTGATCGTCGATGTCGGCCGGCTCGTGAGTGGCGGCGAGCGGGCGCGCGAGACTTCGCGCGAGAGCCCGCGCGCGTACCAGGAGGTGGCGTGATGAGCGGCGGCGTGACGAGCGGTGTGACGGGCGGCGTGCCGGGCGGCGTTCTGGGCGGGCCTCCCGGGCCAGGGCCGCGGGCGGGCCCGCAGGTCGGCGGTCCGGCGGGGCAGCGGGGCGGCCGACAGGTGGTGATGTTCCGGATCGGCACGGAGAGCTTCGCGCTGGAGGCCGGGATGGTGCGCGAGATCATCGACCCGATCCCGGCGACCCGCGTGGCCGGGGCGCGGGCGCACCTCGACCGGATCGTGAACGTGCGCGGCAACGTCGTGCCGCTGGCCGACATCCGCGGTCGGTTCGGGATGCCGGCGGCGGCCGACAGCCCGGACACGCGCTTCCTGGTCCTGGAGGTGGCGGTGGCGGGCGATCCGGTGGTGGTCGCGCTGGTGGCCGACAAGGTGTTCGCGGTGACCGAGGTCGACCCGGCCGACTGCGAGGCGGTGCCGCCGGTCGGGACGACGTGGCGGCCCGAGTACATCCGCGCGATCGTCAAGGCCGGGGACGACTTCATCATCGTCCCGGACCTCGAACAGATCCTCGACTGAAGACCTGTCGCGGTCTTCTCCAAGTATTGTGTGCGTAGGGGTGAGTACGATGCGTTTCTCGATCAAGGCCAAGCTCGGGGTCGGCTTCGGCGCGATCCTCGTCCTCCTCGGAGCCGCCAGCGGTGTGGGCTACCAGCGGCTCACCGCGGCCGACACCACGATGAAGTACGTCCTGAGCCGCGCCGAGGTGCAGAAACAGGTCCTCGAGGGCAAGGCGAACGCCATCCGTGCCGGGTTCAATGTCCGCGGCGCCCTGCTCAGCCCCGACGAGGCGCAGATGGCGGAGTTCGCCAAGCGGGTGACGCACAACCGGGCCGACGCCAGCGCGGCCCTGGCCAAGGTCAGGCCGCTCCTCATGTCCGACGAGGGCCGGCGCCTGTTCGAGGACCTGATGGGCAAGTTCGAGAAGCAGACCGAGCTGGGGACTCGCGCCCTGGAGATGACCCGCGACAACTCGAACGGGAAGACCTGGGCCGAGATCAACGCCGCGGGTCGCCCGGCGCTGGCCGCGCTGCGCACGGACCTCGACGCCCTGACCGTCACGCCGGCGGACGCCCAGAATCCGGCCGCGGACCGAGTCGCGCGGGTCGCCGCGGTTTTCAAGAGCCGGGTGGAGCGGGCCTGGGGCCAGCTCACCTCCGCGACCGGGACGACAAGCGTCGACGCGCTGCAGCAGCGCGTCGCCCTCGCCAAGCAGTCGCGCGAGGAGATCAACCGGTCCCTGGAGGAACTCACCCCGGCGGCCCAGGCGGCGGGCATCGCCATCACGGGCGTCCGCGAGCGGTTCGCGACGTGGGCGGCCTCGTTCCAGCGCGCGCTGGCGCTCGTCGAGACCGGGACCTCCGTGAAGGCGGCCGAGCTGGCCTCGGGTGAGTACGCGAAGGTGAGCACGACCGCGATCGACGCGTTCGAGGCCCTGGCCGAGCGACAGAAGCGCTTCATGGACGAGGCCGCGGTCCAGGCCAACGCGGAATCGGCCCAGGGTCAGACCATCCTGCTGACCGTGGCGGCGGCGGCGCTCCTCCTCGGCCTCGGCATCGCCACCTGGCTCGCCCTCTCGATCTCCCGCGGGCTCGGCCGCGCCGTGACCCTCGCCGACGCGGTGGCGATGGGCGACCTGAGCCAGACCGCGAAGGTCACCTCGAACGACGAGCTCGGCGACCTCGTCGGCGCCATGGGCCGCATGACCGAGAACCTGAACGCGACGGCCGCGCTCGCCAACGCCATCGCGCGGGGCGACCTCACGGTCGAGGCCAGGCCGCTCTCCGACAAGGACACGATGGGCATCGCCCTGCAGACCATGTTGACGAAGCTGCGCGCCGTCGTGGCCGAGGCGAGCGCGGCCGCGAGCAACGTGTCTGCGGGTTCACAGGAGCTTTCGGCCTCGGCCGAGCAGCTGTCGCAGGGCTCGACCGAGCAGGCCGCCTCGACCGAGGAAGCCTCGGCGTCGATGGAGGAGATGGCCTCCAACGTGAAGCAGAACGCCGAGAACGCCAGCCAGACCGAGACGATCGCCCGGCAGTCGGCCCAGGACGCCGAGGCCAGCGGGGTGGCGGTCGGCCGCGCCGTCGAGGCCATGCAGACCATCGCCCAGAAGATCACCATCGTGCAGGAGATCGCCCGCCAGACCGACCTGCTCGCCCTCAACGCCGCCGTCGAGGCGGCCCGGGCCGGCGAGCACGGGCGCGGCTTCGCGGTGGTGGCCAGCGAGGTGCGCAAGCTGGCCGAGCGCAGCCAGGCGGCCGCGGCCGAGATCGGCACGCTCTCGTCCGACACCGTCAAGGCCGCCCAGCAGGCCGGCGACATGCTCGGGCGGCTCGTGCCCGACATCAAGAAGACCGCCAGCCTGGTCGAGGAGATCACCGCCGCCTGCCGCGAGCAGGATGTCGGCTCGGGCCAGATCAACCAGGCGATCCAGCAGCTCGACAAGGTCACCCAGCAGAACGCCAGCGCCTCCGAGCAGGTCTCGGCCACCTCCGAGGAACTGGCCACCCAGGCCGAGAAGCTGCAGGCGACGATCGCCTACTTCCGCATCACCGAGGCGTCCGCGCCGGGCGCGTCCCTGGCCGGTGCTCCCCTGGCGGGCGTCGATCAGGCGGTGACGCGGCTGCGGACGACGGCGGCGCGGATGGGCACGGCCGCGGGGGGCATGGCCTTGGGGGGCATGGCCTCGGGGGGCGCGTCCTCGGCGGCGATCCGCTCGCCGAGCCCGAAGCGGGCGGGCGGGCGCGGCCCGGCCGGGGGCGGCGGCTTCGCCCTCGACATGGGCGAGGGCGACGCGCAGGACGCCGCCTTCACCCGCGTCGCCTGACGCGTCGCCCCAGACCCGGATCCGCGCGGCGCCAGGCCCCGCGCGGATCCCGCCGTCGGCGCCGGGCCGCAGCCGCAGCCGCAGCCGCAATCCATCCGGAGATCCCGCATGTCCAGTGTGTGGCAGTACCTGACCCTCGGCCTCGGGGCCGAGACCTTCGGGATCGACGTCGAGCACGTCCACGAGATCCTCGACTACCGGGTGCCGGCGGCGCTGCCGCAGGCGCCGGCGTTCCTGCTCGGCATGATCGACGTGCGCGGGCAGAGCTACCCGGTGGTCGACCTGCGGACCAAGCTCGGCCTGCCTTCGGTGGCGCGCACGCCGGCCACCCGGATCATCCTGCTCAACGTGCCGATGCCGGGCCGGGCGCTGCGGGTCGGGTTCGTGGCCGACCGGGTGATCGAGGTGACGGAGCTCGACCGGGCCGAGATGGAGGCGGCGCCCGAGGTCGGCGGGCGGTGGAACGCGCGCTACATCGCGGGCATCGGCCGCCGGGGCGAGGCGTTCGTGGTGGTGTTCGACCTCGTCGCGCTGATGGACGGCAACGGCCCGGCGCTGGCCGCGGCCCCGCAGGCCGCAGCCCCGCAGGCCGCAGCCCCGCAGGCCGCCTGAGGGATCCGCCACCATGGAGGCCGAACCGGGTCACCTGAGCGACCGACACTTCCGCTCCGTCGCCGACCTCATCCAGCAGCACGTCGGCATCCAGCTCCCGCCGGCCAAGCGCACCATGGTCGAGGGCCGGCTGCGCAAGCGCATGCGGGCCCTCGATCTCCCGACCCTGGAGGCCTATGGCCGCCACCTGTTCGAGGCCGGCCATCTCGCGGACGAGTTCCCGCACCTCGTCGACTGCGTGACGACGAACAAGACCGACTTCTTCCGCGAGCCCGCGCATTTCGACCTGCTGCGCGCGACGATCGTGCCGCGGCTGGCCGCGCGGGGCGACCGGCCGCTGCTCAAAGTCTGGAGCGCGGCGGCCTCGACGGGGGCGGAGGCCTACACGCTGGCGATGGTCCTGCACGACATGGCCGCCGACCGGTTCCGCTACGCCATCCTCGGGACGGACATCTCCTCGGAGGTGCTCGAGCGGGCCCGCGCGGCGATCTACCCGGAAGAGATGCTGGCCGCCGTGCCGGCGGACCTGCGGCGGCGCTACGTGATGGTCGCGCGCGACCGGGCCCGGCGCGAGGGGCGGATCGTGCCGGAGCTGCGCGCCCGGGTGCGGTTCCAGCGGCTCAACCTGATGGACGAGGCCTACCCGATCGACCGGGACGTCGACCTCGTCTTCTGCCGCAACGTGCTGATCTACTTCGACAAGCCGACCCAGAAGGCCGTGGTCGCGCGTCTGGCCGCGCATCTGCGCCCCGGCGGCTACCTGATCGTCGGCCATTCCGAATCCATGGCGGGCGTCGGCGTGGCGGGCCTCGACCAGGTCTCCTCCACCGTCTTCAGCAAGCTGAGGGAGTCCAGCCGGTGAGCGCGTCCCGACCGATCCGCGTCCTCGTCGTCGACGACTCGGCCTCCGTCCGCCAGACCTTGTGCAGCATCCTGGAGACGGCGCCCGACATCGAGATCCTGGGAACGGCCGCCGATCCGTTCATCGCCGCCCGCCGGATCCAGGAGGAGATCCCGGACGTCATCATCCTCGATCTCGAGATGCCCCGCATGGACGGCCTGACCTTCCTGCGGAAGATCATGGCGCAGAAGCCGCTGCCGGTGATCGTCTGCTCGACCCTGACCGGGGCGGGTTCCCGGATGCTGTTCGAGGTCCTCGAGGCGGGCGCCGTCGACGTGCTGCCGAAGCCGCGGGTCGACACGCGCCAGTTCCTGCTCGAATCCACCGTCCGCGTCTGCGACGCCGTCCGGGCGGCCGCGCGGGCCAAGCTGCGCGGGAGCCGGCCGCCCCGGCAGCTGGTCGAGGCGAAACTCTCGGCCGACGCTGTCCTGCCGCCGCCCGTCCCCGGGCGCGTGGTGGTCGAGACCGACCGGATCGTCTGCATCGGCGCGTCGACGGGCGGGACGGAAGCCCTGCGCGACGTGCTCGAGGTGCTGCCCGCCGAGTCCCCCGGCCTCGTCATCGTGCAGCACATGCCGGAGCATTTCACGGCGGCGTTCGCCAAGCGCCTGAACGGGCTCTGCGCGATCACCGTCAAGGAGGCGGAGGACGGCGACCTCGTGATGCGGGGCCGCGCCCTGATCGCCCCGGGCGGGCGGCACCTCATGGTCGAGCGCCGGGGCGGCAGCTACGCTGTGTCGGTGAAGGACGGTCCCCTCGTCGCGCGCCACCGACCGTCGGTCGACGTCCTGTTCCGGTCGGCCGCCCGGGCGGCGGCCGCGAACGCCCTCGGCATCCTCATGACCGGCATGGGCGACGACGGCGCCAACGGCCTGCTGGAGATGCGCCGGGCCGGGGCGCAGACGGTCGCTCAGGACGAGGCGAGCTGCGTCGTGTTCGGGATGCCCAAGGAGGCGATCGACCGCGGCGCGGCCGCCAAGGTCCTGCCGCTCGAGCAGATGCACCTGGAGATCCGGCGCTTCGGCCTGTCCGCGGCGCGCTGAGGCGGGGGCGAGCGCCGGGGCCGGATTCAGGACTGTTCGCGTTGCCCGGCCTGCGCCTCGGCCTTGGCCCGGCGCCCCCGCGCGCGGCTGGACGGTCGGGCCGCTCCGCGCGGCGTCCCGCCGGTGCCCGTCTTCACCGACCGGGCTCGGGGAAGCCCGTTGCTCCCGCCGCGCCGCGCGCTGCGCTGGGCGAGCTGCCCAGGGTGGGCGCTCTCTTCCTGCGTTCCGGAGTCCAGCAGGTCCCGAACGCCGGGCGGATGATCGGGCACGCTGAACAAGCGGGACAGCCCCTCGGCGACGCCCCGGAGGACGGCATCCGCCTGCTCGTGATCTTCCTGGCTCTGTACGACGATGAGACTCATCTGCGCACCCGGATCGTTCGTTCAGATCCTAAACTCGAGTCGGTGCGAGAGGTTGCCTGGGCCTGCCGGAAGTCATCCTGCGATGTCGTGGCTTCCTGATCCATGGACGGCATGTAATCAACCGGTGGTCGTATCGCGATGAATAATGAATGATCGCGGAGGCTCTCGACTATGCATCGCGATGGCTCGCGGGGTCTTTCTCAACGCAAAGTCGGGTCTCGATCTGCGTAACACGGGGCAGGGTTGTGTTGGTGCGCCGCGACACGCGCCGCGCCGCGCGCCGGCGGCTCCCCGACCGCGCGGATCACGCGGCGTAGCGGTCGAGGGCCAGATCGTCGCTCGCGATCTCGGGGGCCCGGCCGGACACGAGGTCGGCGAGCAGGCGGCCCGAGCCGCAGGCCATGGTCCAGCCGAGGGTGCCGTGACCGGTGTTGGTGAACAGGTTCCCGACCCGCGTGCCCCCGACGATCGGCGTGCCGTCCGGCGTCATCGGCCGCAGGCCGGTCCAGAACGCGGCCCGGTCGAGGTCGCCGCCCGCGGGGAAGAGATCCTGCACCGAGCGCGCGAGGGTCTCGCGGCGCGGCAGGCGCAGGGCGCTGCTGAACCCGGCGAGTTCGGCGGTGCCGCCGACGCGGATGCGGTCGCCGAGCCGGGTGATCGCGACCTTGTAGGTCTCGTCCATCACCGTCGAGACCGGCGCGGCCTCCGCGTCGGTGATCGGCAGCGTCAGGGAGTAGCCCTTCACCGGGTAGACCGGCAGCGCGATCCCGAGGGGGCGCAGCAGGGCCGGCGTGTAGCTGCCCAGCGCCGCCACGTAGGCATCCGCCCGCAGGAGGTCGCCGTCGGCGGTCTCCACCGCCGTCACCCGGTCCCCGGCGTGATGCAGGCGCGCGATCGCCGTGCGGTAGCGGAAGGTGACGCCGAGGCCCTCGCAGATCGCAGCGAGGCGCTGCGTGAACAGGTGCGCGTCGCCGGTCTCGTCGCCCGGCAGCCGCAGGCCGCCGACGAAGACGTCGCGCACGGCGGCGAGCGCCGGCTCGGCACTGACGCAGCCGGCCGGGTCCAGCACCGTGTAGGGCACGCCGTAGGCGTCGAGGACGCGGGTGTCGTCGCCGACATGGTCGAGCTGCTTTTGCGTCCGGAAGAGCTGGAGCGTGCCCTTCTCCCGGTGGTCGTAGGCGATGCCGGTCTCGGTGCGCAGGTCGCGCAGCGCGTCGCGGCTGTACTCGGCGAGCCGGACCATGCGGCCCTTGTTCCGCTGGTAGGCCTCCTCGGTGCAGTTCGCGAGCATGCGCGTGAGCCACGCGTAGAGGCGGGGCTCGAGCCGCGGCCACAGCACCAGGGGGCGGTGCCGCATCATCAGCCACTTGAGCGCCTTCACGGGGATCCCGGGCGCCGCCCAGGGGGCCGAGTAGCCGGGCGAGACCTGCCCGGCATTGGCGAAGCTGGTCTCTAAACCCGAGCCGGGCTGGCGCTCCAGCACGGTGACCTGATGGCCGGCCCGCGCGAGGTAGTAGGCCGAGGTGACGCCGACGACGCCGCCGCCGAGGATGAGGACGTGCATGGCGGGCCTCAGGCTCCGAGGTAGACGCGGTGGAAGCGGTGGCCGAGGCTGGTCAGGACCTCGTAGCCGATCGTGCCGGCCGCGGCCGCGACGGCGTCGACGTCGCGCTCCGGCCCGACGATGTCGACGAGCGCCCCCGGCCCGAGGGTGCCGGGCGCCACGTCGGTGACGTCGAGGACGAGGCTGTCCATCGAGACGCGCCCGACCACGGGCAGCCGGACGCCGCCGAACCACGCCGCGCCGCCCGCATTGCTGCGGAAGAACCCGTCCGCGTAGCCGATCGCGACCGTGGCGAGGCGGCTGTCCCGGGCGACCGTGGCCGCGTGCCCGTAGCCGACCGGCGTGCCCGCCGGGACGCGGCGCGTCTGCATCACCCGGGCCCGCAGGCCGATCACCGGCCGCATCGGGTTCGGCGCGCCCTCCTGCGGTGCGATCCCGTAGAGGGCGGCGCCGGGGCGCACCAGGTCGAGGTGGAAGTCTGAACCGAGGAAGATCCCCGAAGAGGCCGCGAGGCTCGCCGGCACCGTCGGCAGGCGCTGCCGGACCGCCCGGAAGACGGAGAGCTGCGCCGCGTTGACCGGGCTGTCCGGCTCGCCCGCGCAGGCGAGGTGGCTCATCACCAGCCGCAGATCGACGCCCGCGAGAGCGTCCGGCCGGTCGAGGAGCGCGCCGACCTCGTCCGGCGCGAGGCCGAAGCGGGCCATGCCGGTGTCGACCTGAAGGATCGCCGGCAGGCGCCGCGCGCGCTGCCGGGCCAGGCCCTGCCAGCCGCCGAGCTGGGACAGGTCGTTGAGGACGGGCACGAGGTCGTGGTCCGCGCAGGCCGCCTCGCTGCCCGGGGCGGCGCCGTTGAGCACGGCGATCACCGCGCCGGGGCCGAGGATGGACCGGAGGGCGACGCCCTCGCCGACCTGGGCGACGAAGAAGTGCCGGCAGCCCGCGGCGGCCAGGACCGGCGCGACCCGGTCGGCGCCGAGGCCGTAGGCGTCCGCCTTGACGACGGCCGCGCAGGCGGCCGTCCCGGCTCGCGCGGCGAGCAGGCGGTAATTCTCCGCGACGGCCGCGAGATCGATCGTGAGGAGGGCGGAGGCCGTCCCGGCCGGGCCCGCATCGGGCCGGAGCTCGCGGTCGATCATGCTCATGGCGGCCCTCGGAACGGCGCTCGGATGCAGTGCCGGAAGGCTACACGAAGGATCGTCGAACGAGCGTGCATCCTGTCGAAGGGATTTGAGTTTCGAGCTTGGCCGTGAAAATATCAGCGGCCAGTTCGAAGATCCTGCGAGGCGCGCGTGGACGCGATCGACCGCCGCATCATCCAGGCCCTGCGCGGCGACGGCCGGATCAGCAACGCGGATCTCGCCGCGGCGGTCGGCCTGTCGGCGTCCGCCTGCCATCGCCGCGTGCGGCTGCTGGAGGAATCTGGCGTCATCCGGGGCTACACGGCGCTGATCGGCGGCGCGGTCGACGGCCCGGGCCTCGTGGTCCTCACGCAGTTCACCCTGGACCGCCAGACCGAGGACTATCTCAACCGGTTCGAGGCGGCCGTGCGGCGCTGTCCCGAGGTGCAGGATTGCTATCTGATGACCGGGACGGCCGATTATCTCGTGAAGCTCAAGGTGATCGACGCGGCCGACTACGAGCGGCTTCACAAGGATGTCCTGTCGCGGCTGCCGGGAGTCGCCCGGCTGCAATCGAGCTTCGCCATCCGGACCGTCGTGGCCGCCGGCCGGCCGCTCTGAAGGGAGCCCCGCCATGACGCCGAGCATCGAACCGCACGGGGACGCCCCCTGCGACCTGCGCCTCCACGACGCCGCCCTCGCCGACGGAAGCCGGGCAACCATCGACATCCTGGGCGACCGCGTGGCGGCGCTGCGGGACCCCGGCGCGCAGCTTCCGATCGCTGGCCGCACGATCGATCTCGGCGGCGCCCTGCTGCTGCCGGGCCTGTCGGACGGGCACGTCCACCTCGACAAGTGCCTGCTCGGCCTGCCGTGGCGCCCGCACGCGGCGGCGGGGTCCGTCCGCGCGATCATCGACGACGAGAAGGCGTTCCGCCGCGCCACGCGGATCCCGCTCGCCGAGCAGGGCGCCGAGGCGCTGCTCGAACGCATGCTCCGCGGCGGCACGACCAGCCTGCGGACCCATGTCGACGTCGACGACGTCACGCGGCTCGACCACCTCGCCCAGATCCTCGACCTGCGGGCGCGCTGGGCCGACCGCCTGCAGATCCAGATCGTCGCCTTCCCGCAGAGCGGGATCCTGGGCTGCCCGCCGGTCGCCGACGACCTGGACGCGGCCCTGCGGATGGGGGCCGACCTCGTCGGCGGCCTCGACCCCGTCGGCATCGACGGCGACCGCGACGGTCACCTGGACATCGTCTTCGCCCTGGCCGAGCGGCACGGACGGGGCATCGACATCCATCTCCACGAGGGCGGCGCGGCCGGCCTCGCCACGATCGCGGCGATCGCGGCCCGCACCGAGGCGGCCGGGCTCGGCGGGCAAGTCACGATCAGCCACGCCTTCGCCCTCGCGGAGGCCGACGACTTGGAACTCGGCCGGATCGCCGAGGCCCTGAACCGGGCCGGCGTCGCGATCCTCAGCAGCGTGCCGGGCGGGGCCCGATGCCCGCCGATCCCGCGACTGCGCGCGCTCGGCGTCCCGGTCTGCCTCGGCACCGACAACGTCCGCGACTGCTGGAACCCCGCGACGGTGACCAGCATGGTCGCCCGCGCCCAGCTCGCCGCCTACCGGTTCGACCTGCGCACCGACGCGGACCTCGCGGCGCTGCTGGCGCCGGTCACCGCCGTCCCGGCGCGGGTGCTGGGCCTCGGTCCGGGCGCGGTGGCGCCCGGCGCGCGGGCCGACCTGATCGCCTTCGCGGCCGGCGGCGTGCCGCAGGTGATCGCGGAGCGCCAGGACCCCGTGCTCGTCGTGGCGCGGGGCGCCGTCGCGCTCGACCGGCGCGGCGCGGCCGCAGGAGCCCCGCTAGCGTGAACGACCGCGCGCTCCGCTACCTCCTCGCCGTCGTGCGCGCGGGCTCGGTCCGGGCGGCCGCCGAGGTCCTGAACGTCGCCGCCTCGGCGGTGAGCCGGCAGATCATCGAGCTGGAGGCGCAGGTCGGCGAGACCCTGCTCGAGCGCCTGCCCCGGGGCGTCGTCCCCACCGAGGCCGGCCGTCTGGTCGCCGAGCACGCGCAGCGGCAAGCCGACGAGGCGGCCCTGCTGGAGGACCAGCTGAAGCGCCTGCGCGGGGTGCAGCGGGGCACGGTCAGCCTGCGCTGCGGCGCCGGCTTCCTGATCGACCTCCTCGACAACGCGCTGGCCGGCTTCGCGCAGGACCATCCGGGCATCGCCTATCAGGTCGAGATCGGCACGACCGACGGGATCCTCGCGGCGATCGCCCGGGGGGACGCGGATATCGGCCTCGTCTACAACCCGCCCGCGCACCCGGATGTCCGCGGGATCGTCTCCGCCCGGCAGCCGCTCCTCGCCGTCCTGCCGAACGGGCATCCCCTCGCCGACGGGGCGGCGCCGGTCCCGCTGCGGAGCTTCGCCACCGAGCCCGCCGCGCTCCTGCCCCCCGACCACGGGGTGCGCCAGCTGATTGGCCGCGTCGAGGCCGACGGCGGCTTCCGGCTGGTGCCGCGGCTGGAGACGGCGTCCTTCGAGCTGCACCGCCGCTTCGTCATGGCCGCCATGGGCGTCGCCTTCCTGCCCCGCTTCGTGGTCGCGGCCGA
This sequence comes from Methylobacterium sp. NMS14P, assembly GCF_028583545.1. Classification (NCBI taxonomy): domain Bacteria; kingdom Pseudomonadati; phylum Pseudomonadota; class Alphaproteobacteria; order Hyphomicrobiales; family Methylobacteriaceae; genus Methylobacterium; species Methylobacterium sp. NMS14P. The sequence continues at coordinate 5,470,884 of NZ_CP087106.1, forward strand.
GCTGCGCGACGGCCTCCTCGCGGCTTTGCCGCTGCGCGACGCCATCCTGTCGGAGGCGAGCGCCCACCTCGTCATCCGCGCGGGGCGGCGCCTGCCCGAGGGCGCGGCGCGGCTGCTCGGCTGGCTGGCCGACCACATGGTGGCCTTCCGGCCGCCGACCTGACGCGAGCGTGCTGAATTTCCGCACGGAACGTTCAGAAATCGGCTGTTGTCGCAACACTCGACTGCCGGAATTATCGTGCTGCTTCGTGAGGACGGATCGGCATGACCATCGCAACGGTAGGGGTCGTCGGGCTCGGCAACATGGGTCTGGGCATGGCCGCGACCCTGGCCCGCAAGGGTTTCGCGGTCCTGGGCTACGACCTCAGTCCGGCCCGGCGCCCCGCCGCCGAGGCGGCCGGCGTCACCGTCCTCGACGCCCTCAACGACGTGCTCGGCCGGGCCGACGCCCTGGTGTTCTCGCTGCCGCTGGCGCGGGACGTGGAGGCGGTGGTCACCGCGGAGGGCGGGCTCCTGTCCCGGACCGACCGGAAGGTGGTGGTGATCGACACCTCGACCTCGGATCCCGGCACGACCCGGCGCCTCGCCGAGCGCCTCGCCGCGGCCGGTCACGCGCTCCTCGACGCCCCGGTGAGCGGCGGCCCCTCCGGCGCCGCCGAGGGCACCCTGACCATGATGATCGGCGGGGCCGCGGCGGATTACGAACTGGCCCGGCCGGTCCTGGAGGCGATGTCGGCCCGCGCGCCGCATGTCGGGCCGTCGGGCGCTGGCAACATCGTCAAGCTCGTCAACAACCTGCTGGTCGCGGCCCATCTGGTGACCACCGGAGAGGCCCTGCGCCTGTCCGAGGCGGCGGGCCTCTCGGCCGAGGAGGCCGTCAAGGTCGTCAACACCGCCACCGGCCGCAGCGCGATCAGCGAGGTCATGGTCCCGCGCTGGGTCCAGTCCGGCACCTTCGACAGCGGCTTCTCGGCCGGCCTGATGCGCAAGGACGTGCGCCTCGCCCTCGAACTCGCCGAAGAATGCGGGATCGACCTGCCGCTCTCCGCCGAGGTGAAGCGGATCTGGCAGGCGACGCAGGCCGCCATCCCCGACACGGCCGACTTCACCCGCATGGCCGATTACCGCGATCCCAAGGGAGCCCACTGATGTCCGGCACGCCGCACTCGCCCGCCGCCGACCGGGTCGGCGCCCTCCTGGCCGACCTGCTGCCGGGCGGCCGCATCGGCAGCGTCGTGGCCGGTGAGATCCTCGCCGGGACCGGCGCCGCCCTCGATCTCACCAACCCCGCCGACGGCGGCGTGCTGGCAAGCTTCGCCGATGCCGGGCCGTCGGTCGTCGCGGCCGCCATGGCGGCGGCCCGCGACGCCCAGCGCGCGTGGTGGGGCATGAGCGCCGCCGCCCGCGGTCGCGCGATGTGGGCCGTGGCCGCCCTGGTCCGGCAGCACGCCGGCGCGCTCGCCGAGCTGGAGACCCTGTCGGCCGGCAAGCCGATCCGCGACACGCGCGGCGAGGTCGCGAAGGTCGCCGAGATGTTCGAGTACTACGCCGGCTGGTGCGACAAGCTGCACGGCGACGTCATCCCGGTCCCGACCTCGCACCTGAACTACACCCGCCACGAGCCCTTCGGCACCGTGGTGCAGATCACGCCCTGGAACGCCCCGATCTTCACCGCGGGCTGGCAGATCGCGCCGGCGATCTGCGCCGGCAACGCCGTGGTGCTGAAGCCCTCCGAGCTGACGCCCCTGACCTCGCTCGCCCTCGGCCTGCTCTGCGACCGCGCCGAGGGGATGCCGCGCGGCCTCGTCTCGGTGCTGGCTGGCGCCGGCCCGACCACCGGCGCCGCCGCGGTGGCCCATCCCGAGACCCGGCTGGTCGTGTTCGTGGGCTCGGCCGAGGCGGGCGCGCAGATCGCCGCCGCGGCGGCCCGCGCCATCGTGCCGAGCGTGCTGGAGCTCGGCGGCAAGTCGGCCAACATCGTGTTCGCCGACGCCGACCTCGACCGGGCGCTGATCGGCGCGCAGGCCGCGATCTTCGGCGGCGCCGGCCAGAGCTGCGTCGCGGGCTCCCGGCTCCTCGTGCACCGCTCGATCCACGCGTCCTTCGTCGAGCGCCTGTCCCGCGCCGCCGCGCGCATCCCGGTGGGCGCGCCGACCGACCCGGAGACGCAGATCGGCCCGATCAACAACCGGCGCCAGCGGGACAAGATCGCCGGCATGGTCGAGGCCGCCGCGGGGGCGGGCGCCACGATCGCGGCGGGCGGGGCCTGCCCCGCGTCCCTGCGCGATACGGGCGGCTTCTACTACGGCCCGACCATCGTGGACGGCGTCGCGCCGGACGCGGCGATCGCCCGGGAGGAGGTGTTCGGCCCGGTCCTGGCGGTCCTGCCGTTCGACGGCGAGGACGAGGCGGTCGCGCTGGCCAACGGCACGCCCTACGGCCTCGCCGGCGCGGTCTGGACCGGCGACGGCGGGCGCGGCCACCGGGTCGCGGCGGCTTTGCGGGCCGGCACCGTCTGGGTGAACGGCTACAAGACCATCAACGTGGCCTCGCCCTTCGGCGGCTTCGGCCGCTCGGGCTTCGGCCGCTCCTCGGGCCGCGAGGCGCTGATGGCCTACACCCAGACCAAGAGCGTCTGGGTCGAGACCGCCGCCGAGCCGGCCGTGACCTTCGGCTACGTGGGCTAGAGCTGTGCCCGACCGCGTCGCGACAGACTGAGCAGCGAGCGGCGCGGGTTCCGACAGCGCGACGGTTCCCCCTCTCCCGCACGGGAGAGGGTCGGGGTGAGGGACGAGAAGGTTCAGAATCGAGCGCGCCATCGCGGCGGGTACAGGTCACGCCTCATCCGGAAAGACCTGGATCCCTCACCCTGTCCCTCTCCCGCACGGGAGAGGGGACCCGCGCTCCATCCGGCTCGGGCACGCCCCGCGGCGGCGTCCGCGCAGCGATCTACCGACAAGCCGGCGATCAAGATCGGCACGCACAGCAACGGGTGCCCCCAAGGGGGCCAAGGAGGATGACGATGGCGGGGGAACTGTTTGCGACGAACACGCGGCCGGCCGTGCCGCCCGTCTCGGGCGGGGGCAAGCTGACGCTGTTCCTGCTCGCCCTCGTCATCGTCGTCATCGCGGAGGCGATCGGCAACGTCAGCATCCCGGTGGGCGCCGGCAAGATCGTGCTGCTGCCGCTGCTCTGGGCCCTGCTCCTCGGCGGCGCGCTGGGGCTGATGAGCCCGCGCCTGCCCGAGCCGCTGCGGCTGTCGGGCGCCCTGCAGAACGCGGCCGGCGCCTACCTGCAGCCGGCACTCCTGATCTTCATCGCCAAGCTCGGCCTGCTCGTCGGCGGCTCGCTGCCGAAGATCCTCGCCTCGGGCTGGGCCCTGGCCTTCCAGGAATTCGGCCACTTCTTCGGCACGATGGTGTTCGGCCTGCCGGTCGCGCTCCTGCTCGGCATCAAGCGCGAGGCGATCGGCGCGACCTTCTCGGTCGGCCGTGAGCCCAGCCTCGCCATCATCGGCGAGCGCTACGGCATGGACTCGCCGGAGGGGCGCGGCGTGCTGGCCGAGTACCTGACCGGCACGGTGTTCGGCGCGGTGTTCATCGCCCTGCTGGCCGGGCTGATCACCAGCTTAGGGATCTTCAACCCGCTGGCGCTGGCGATGGGGGCCGGCGTCGGCTCCGGCAGCATGATGGCCGCGGCCTCGGGGGCGATCGCGGCCCAGCAGACGCCCGAGGTCGCCAAGGATGTCGCCACCTTCGCGGCGGCCAGCAACCTCGTCACCACCACGATCGGCACGTACTTCACCCTGTTCCTGTCGCTGCCCTTCACGATCTGGGCCTACGGCAAGCTGGAGCCGATCCTCGGCCGCAACCGGCCGGACGCCGCCCGCCCGGCGGCCGCCGAGCCGCAGGGCGCCGCGCCGGCCCATCAGGAGGTGCGGATCGGCCTCGGCGAGACCGTGCTCGCGTGGATCCTGATCGGCGCCTACGGGCTGATCGGCAACTGGCTGACCTACGGAATCGTCCCCGACGCGAGCGTCGTCGCCGGGATGGCGATCATCATCGGCACCGTCCTGGCCGGCTGGGGCCTGTACCTGCTCCTCGGCCGGCGCCTGCCCGCCGTCCTCTGGGTCTCGATCATCGGCATGGCGCTGACCTATCCCGGCACGCCCTACGCCGCCGAGATCGCCGCCCTGACCGGCAAGCTCAACTTCCTGGCGCTGGCCACGCCGATCCTGACCTTCGCGGGGCTCTCGGTCGCCAAGGACGTGCCCGCCTTCCGCCGCCTCGGCTGGCGGATCGTCGTGGTCTCGTTCATGGCCAATGCCGGGACGTTCCTCGGCGCTGCCCTCATCGCGCAGTTCTTCATGCACGCGCCGCTGGGGTGAACCGCCGCGCCGATCGGCGTAGGGTCCGGACGGGGGATCGAGGCGCTCCGGCAGCCTCCGGCATTTGAGAGAGGTCGCATGCGCATCGAGGCGGAGACCGTGGAGCGGATGGTCGCGTGGCGGCGCGACCTGCACGCCCATCCCGAGCTGGCCTTCCAAGAGGTCCGCACGGCGGAGCTCGTCGCCCGCGAACTGGCCGCCTGCGGCCTGTCGGTGAGGACCGGGCTCGGCCGCACCGGCGTGGTCGGGACCCTGAGCCGGGGCGACGGCCCGACCGTCGGCCTGCGGGCCGACATGGACGCCCTGCCGATCCAGGAGACGACCGGCGCCGCGCACGCGTCCCGGACGCCCGGCGTGATGCATGCCTGCGGCCATGACGGCCACGTGGCGATGCTGCTCGGCGCGGCCCGGCACCTCGCGTCGCGCACCGACCTGTCCGGCACGGTGCACTTCATCTTCCAGCCGGCGGAGGAGTGCGAGGGCGGCGGGCGCGCCATGGTCGAGGACGGCCTGTTCCGGCTGTTCCCGTGCGATTCCGTCTACGGCCTGCACAACTGGCCTGGTTTGCCGCTGGGGACCTTCGCGACCCGGGTCGGCGCCATCATGGCCTCCCTCGACACGTTCGAGATCGCGGTCGCCGGGTTCGGCACCCACGCGGCCATGCCGGAGCGCGGCACCGACACGCTGGTGGTCGCCTCCGAGATCGTCCTCGCCCTGCAGACCATCGTGAGCCGCCGGATCGCCCCCACGGACCCGGTCGTGCTCAGCGTCACGCAGATCCACGGCGGCGACGCCTACAACGTCATCCCCGAGCACGCGGTCATCCGCGGCACGGTCCGCTGCCTGGACGAGGCCGTGCGCAAGCGCGTCGCCGAACTCGTCCAGGCCATCGCGGGCGGCACGGCCGCCACGCACGGCGCCCGCGCGGAGGTGGCCTACCGGTTCGGATACCCCGCCACCGTCAACACCGCCGACGCCGTCGGCAACGCCCTGGAGGCGGCAGGAACCGTCCCGGACATCACCGCGCGCCGCGGCGAGGTCGGACCCTCCATGGCGTCGGAGGATTTCGCCTACATGCTCGAGGCCTGCCCCGGCGCCTACGCGTGGATCGGGACCGACGGGACGCGCAAGAGCCTGCCGCTCCACAATCCGGGCTACGACTTCAACGACGAGGCCCTGCCGGTCGGCGCCGCCTACTGGGCCGCGCTGGGGGTGCACAGCCTCAGGACGTGACACGGCGGTTGTCCTGAGAGACCGCCCGCGCCGGAGGCGCGGGCGGTCCCGACGGCGGGTCTCAGGCCGCCATCGGCCCGTAGCGCCGGTGACCCTTCACGTCGAAGCGGTCGAGCATCATGACCTTGTCCCAGGCCTTGACGAAGTCCGCCACGAAGCGCCGCTGGCCGTCGCTGCCCGCGTAGGCGTCGGCGATGGACCGGAGCTGCGCGTTCGACCCGAACACGAGGTCGCTGCGGGTCGCCTCGAACTTCGTCTGCCCGATCGCGCGGTCCTTGAGCGCGAAGGACATCCCGTCCGCATCCGCCTTCTCCCAGACCAGATCGACGTCGGTCAGGTTGCGGAAGAAGTCGGTCGTCAGCACCCCGACCCGGTCCGTCAGGACGCCCCGGTTCGACCCGTCGTGGTTGGCGTTGAGGGCGCGCAGGCCGCCGGTCAGGACGGTCCATTCCGGGGCCGTCAGCGTCAGCAGGTTCGCCTTGTCGAGGAACATCTCCTCCGGTGAGACGCTGCGCGTCATCTGCCCGAAGCCGTCGTCGACGTAGTTGCGGAACCCGTCCACCACCGGCTTCAGCCACTCGAACATCTCGAGGTCGGTGAGCGCCTGGGTGGTGTCCACCCGGCCCGGCGTGAACGGGACCGGCGTCTCGACCCCGGCGTCGCGGGCCGCCTTCTCCACGGCGACGCAGCCGCCCAGCACGATCAGGTCCGCCAGCGAGATCTTCTTGCCGTCGCTGCGGCCGCCGTTGAAGGTCGCCATCACGCCGCGCAGGGCGTCGACCACGGACGCGGCCCGCCGGTTGACGGCCCAGTCCTTCTGCGGCGCGAGGGCGAGGCGGCCGCCGTTGGCCCCGCCGCGCTTGTCGCTGTCGCGGTAGGTCGAGGCCGCCGAGAAGGCCGTGAAGGCCAGGTCCGAGACCGACAGGCCCGTGCCGGAGATCGCCTGCTTCAGCGCGGCGATCTCGGCCGCGCCGACGAGGTCGTAGTCCCGCTCGGGCAGCGGATCCTGCCACAGCAGCCCGTCCTCGATCACCGCCTCCGGGCCGAGGTAGCGGTGCTTCGGGCCCATGTCGCGGTGGGTGAGCTTGTACCACGCCTTGGAGAAGGCCTGGGTGAAGGCGTCGAAGTCGTCGAGGAACTTCTCGCAGACCTTCCGGTAGTCGGGATCGACCTTCAGGGCGATGTCGGACGTCATCATCATCAGCGGGTGCATCTGCCCCGCGACGTGGGCGTCCGGCGTCTTCGGCGCGGCGGGATCCTTCGGCGTCCACTGCAGGGCGCCCGCCGGGCTCTTGGTCTGCTCCCATTCGAACTTGAAGAGGTTCTCCAGGTAGGCGTTGTCCCACTGCGTCGGATCGGGGGTCCAGCTGCCCTCGATGCCGTTGGTCATCGTGTCCTTGCCGGAGCCCGCGCCCTTCGGGTTGTGCCAGCCCAGGCCCATCGCCTCCATCGGCGCCATCTCGGGCGGCGGCCCGATCTCCCTGGCCGGCACCATGCCGTGGCTCTTGCCGAAGGCGTGGCCGCCCGCGATCAGCGCCACGGTCTCCTCGTCGTTCATCGCCATGCGGGTGAAGGTGATCCGGATGTCGCGCGCGGAGGCCAGGGGGTCGCCGCTCGCGTAGGGGCCCTCCGGGTTCACGTAGATCAGCGCCTGGTGGGAGGCGGCCAGCGGGTTCTCCAGGTCATAATCGGCGTCGCCGTTCTTGCCCCGCCAGCGCTTGTCGCGGTTGACCATGTCGTCGAAGCTCGAGACCGAGCCCATCTCGACCACCTCCGGGCCCCAGTAGGTGGCGTTGTCCGCCTCCCAGGCATCGAGGCGGCCGGCGGCGAAGCCGTAGGTCGGCAGGCCCATGATCTCGAGGGCGCAGTTGCCGGTCAGGACCATCAGGTCGGCCCACGACAGGGCGTTGCCGTACTTGTGCTTGATCGGCTGCAGGAGACGCCGCGACTTGTCGGTATTGCCGTTGTCCCACCAGCTCGAGATCGGGGCGAAACGCTGCAGGCCGGTGCCGGCGCCGCCGCGCCCGTCGGCGATCCGGTAGGTGCCGGCCGAGTGCCAGGCCATGCGGATCATCTGCGGGCCGTAATTGCCGTAGTCGGACGGCCACCACTCCACCGACGAGGTCAGGAACTGCTTGATGTCGCGCTTGAGCGCCGCGAAGTCGATCTTGGCGAACTCGGCCGCGTAGTCGAAATCCGGGCCGAGCGGGTCGGCCGCCAGCCCGTTCTGATGGAGCACCTCCACCCGCAGGCGATGAGGGTACCAGTTCTCCAGCGTCGGCCGGTTGCCGAGGGCGCCGCCGATCCGGTCGCCGCCGAACGGACACTTGCCCTCCATGTGAAACGACGTCGTGTCCGTCTTGTCGATCGTCTCGCTCATCGGGTGGTCCCCCTCGGTGTTGAGCCGCCGTCGACGGCCCGCGCGGAGGGCACGGGGACGGGACGGTGCAGTGGTCCGAACCCTCGGGAAATCCCCGTCGCGCTCGAAGCTGCTGACGAAATGAGGCAGCCCCCCGCGGGATCAAGTTCGGAGTGCCTCGAAGTCTCGGCCGAGGCTGTGACCGGATGTCCCGTAATCGAGTCGATGACGTCGTCGTGAACCGCAGGGTGGCGGCACGACCGTAAGATTCGACTGTGACGCGTCCGAACCTGGCGATCGACGATTTCGGCGCCGCCGTCGAACGGCAGCACAGGGAACAACTTCCCCGATCCTAGGGCACGCGGCGACGCGAGCCGGCCCGGCGGCATCCCCGCCCGCGCGACAAAGACCATTGGCTACGCTCGACGATGATCATACAGTCATACACATGACCGCAACCTCCGCGCCGCAGCCCGATCTCCGACTGCCGCTCTATCAGCGCCTGCGGGACGAGATCGCCTTCCAGATCGCCCGCAACGTGTGGCGCTCGGGCGAACCGATCCCCACGGAGGCGGAACTGGCGGCGACCCACCGCGTCGCCATCGGCACCGTGCGCAAGGCGATCGACGTCCTCGTCGCCGACGGTCTCGTCGAGCGGCAGCAGGGTCGCGGCACCTTCGTGCGGCGGCCGCGCTTCGACCGGTCCCTGTTCCGGTTCTTCCGGCATCTCGGACCGGACGGCACGCAGGCGGTGCCGGAGGGGCGGATCCTGTCGCGCGAGGCCCGTCCGGCCCCTGCGGCCGTCCGAGAGGCCCTCGGCCTGGACGCGCTCGGCGCGGCGATCCGCCTGATCCGGACGCGCCACCTGCAGGGGCGCCCGATCCTGTCCGAGGCGATCTGGCTGCCGGCCAAGCGGTTCGCGCCGATCCTCCAGGCCCCGCTGACGGAGATCGGCGACCTCATCTACCCCGCCTACGAGCGCCTCTGCGGCGAGATCGTCGCCCGCGCCGAGGAGACCCTGACCGTCGGCATCGCCGACGCGGCCGACGCGGAGCGCCTCGCGATCGCCGACGGAGACCCGGTCGTGGTCATCGAGCGCCTCGCCTTCGGCTTCGATGCCCGCCCGATCGAGTGGCGCGTGACCCGCGGCGCGGCCAAGGACTTCCGGTATCACGTCGACATCCGCTGAAAGGCCGGCGCCTTGACGCGCCGGCGCCTGCGTGCTCATCTATTCATATAAATGACTAGTCCTCTTCGGGGGACGGAGGAAAGCCCGTGTTCCGCTGGTACCGAGAAGTCGGTCCGGCCGAGCGTCGCACCTTCTGGGCCTGTCTGGGCGGGTGGTCGCTCGACGCCCTGGACGTGCAGATGTTCAGCCTCGCCATCCCCGCGCTGGTCGCGAGCTTCGGGCTCAGCCGCTCGGAGGCCGGTCTGATCGGCGCGGTAACGCTCGTCGCGGCGGCGCTCGGCGGGTGGCTCGGCGGCCTCGCGGCGGACCGGATCGGCCGCGTCCGGGCCCTCCAGATCACGGTGCTGTGGTTCGCGGTCGCGACCTTCCTGGCGGCCTTCGCGCAGAGCTTCGCCCAGCTGCTGACCCTGAAGGCGCTGCAGGGGATCGGATTCGGCGCCGAGTGGGCGGCCGGCGCCGCGCTGATGGCGGAGGCGATCGGTCCCGCGCACCGCGGCCGGGCGCTGGGCGCCGTGCAGGGGGGCTGGGCGCTCGGCTGGGGTGCGGCCGTGCTCCTGTCCACCGCGGCCTTCTCGGTGCTGGATCCGGAGACCGCCTGGCGGGTCCTGTTCGCCTGCGGCCTCGCGCCCGCGCTCCTCCTGCTCTACCTCCGGCGCTCGGTCCCGGAGCCGGCGCGACCGGCCGGGGGGCCGGCCCGGCCGCCGGCCGGATCGCTCGCGATCTTCGCGCCCGGCCTGCGCCGGGTCACGGTGCTCGCGACGCTGCTCGGTCTGGGCGCCCACGGGGGCTTCCACGCCCTGTTCACGTGGCTGCCGACCTACCTGAGCGTCGAGCGCGGCGCCTCGGTCCTCGGCACCGGGCTCTACCTCGCCATCATCATCGCGGCGTTCGGCCTGGGCTGTCTCGTCGCCGGCGGCCTCGTGGACCGGCTCGGGCGCCGCCGGACGGTGGCGCTCTACGCCGCCGGCTGCATGGCCCTGGTCGTCCTGTACCTGCTGCTGCCGGCCGGCGGCACGGGCCTGCTCCTCCTCGGGGCACCCCTCGGCTTCTGCACGGCCGGCATCCCCGCGAGCCTCGCGGCCCTGTTTAGCGAACTCTTCCCGGACGGCCTGCGCGGGACCGGGATGGGCTTCTGCTACAATGCCGGGCGCCTCGCCTCCGGCCTGCTGCCCCTCGGCGTCGGCCTGCTCAGCGAGATCTGCGGCCTCGGCCCGGCGATCGGCCTGGCGGCCCTCAGTGCCTACGGGCTCGTCCTCCTCGCCGTCGCGCTCCTGCCGGATCGGCAGTCCGGCGGCGCGCCGATCCCCCAGACCGTGAGATGATCCGATGAACCGGCGCCTGTTCTGCCGCACCCTGCTCGCGGGCGGCGTCACGCTCGCACTTCCGGCCCGCGGCCGCGCGGCTGAGACCGGCTCCGCCTCCGACCGCGTGGCCGCGGTGGACACCCACGCCCACGTCTTCACCCGGGCCCTGACCCTCACGGGCGACCGGCGCTACGCCCCCGACTACGACGCGAGCATCGCCGATTACCGCGCCATGCTGGACCGGAACGGCATGGCCCGCGGCGTGCTGATCCAGCCGAGCTTCCTCGGCACCGACAACGGCTACATGGTCTCGGCCCTGCGGTCCGCGCCGGAGCGGCTGCGCGGTATCGCCGTGCTGGCCCCGGAGGCCGAGACCGCCACCCTGCGCGACCTCGCCGGCCAGGGCGTCGTCGGCCTGCGCCTCAACCTGATCGGCCGGCCGGACCCGGATTTCGCCAGCCCGGTCTGGCGCGCCCACCTCGCGCGCGTGGCGGATCTCGGCTGGCAGATCGAGGTCCAGGCCGAGGCGCGGCGCCTGGCGCGGCTGCTGCCGCCGCTGGTCGAGGCGGGCGTCCCCGTGGTGGTCGATCACTTCGGCCGGATCGACCCTGCCCTCGGCATCGCCGATCCGGGCTTCGCCGACCTGCTCGGCTTCGGCCGCGGCGGCCGCGTCTGGGTCAAGCTCTCGGGCGCCTACCGCATCGGCAGCGGCGAGGCCGGCCGGCAGACGGCGCTGCAGGCCGCCGAGCGCCTGCGCGGTGCCTTCGGGGCGCAGCGCCTGCTCTGGGGCAGCGACTGGCCGCACACGCAGTTCGAGACCCAGGCCAGCCCCGCCGGGGCCCGGCGCGACCTCGACGCCTGGGTGCCGGACCCGGCCGAGCGCCGGATCGTCCTGGCCGACACGCCCGCCGCCCTCTTCCGCTTCGACCGCTAGGCCGAGGCGGGCCCGCCCGAATTCCAGCGAGGACAGGACCATGGCAACACCGACCACGCCCCACGCGGCGGACGCGGCCGCCTTCGAGAGCCGAACGATGCGGAAGGTCGGCCTGCGCCTGATCCCCTTCCTCGTGCTCTGCTACTTCATCGCCTACGTCGACCGGGTGAATGTCGGCTTCGCGGCGCTGACCATGAACCACGATCTCGGCCTCTCCGCCGCGGCCTTCGGCCTGGGCGGCGGCCTGTTCTTCGTCGCCTACGTCCTGTTCGAGGTGCCGAGCAACCTCGCGATGGAGCGCGTCGGCGCGCGGATCTGGATCGCGCGGATCATGATCACCTGGGGGCTCGTCGGCATCGGCTCGGCCTTCGTCACCGGTCCGCTCAGCTTCGCCACGGCCCGCTTCCTGCTGGGCGCGGCCGAGGCCGGCTTCTTCCCCGGCGTGATCCTGTACCTGACCTACTGGTTCCCCAAGGCCTACCGGGCGCGGATCGTGGCGATGTTCATGGTCGCGATCCCGCTCTCCAGCTTCTTCGGCTCGCCGCTCTCGGCGGCGCTGCTCACCCTCGACGGCGCCGCGTCCCTGCGCGGCTGGCAGTGGCTGCTGATCATGGAGGCGGTCCCGGCCGTCCTGCTCGGCGTCGCCGCCCTCGCGCTGCTGCCGAGCCGGCCGGCCGAGGCGACCTTCCTGAGCCCGGCGGAGCGCGGCTGGCTGACGGACCGGCTGGAGACCGAGCGGCGCGCCGCCGAGGCGAGCGCCGGGCACCACGCCCACGGCCTCGCGGCGGTCTGGGCGGTGCTCGCGAGCCGGCAGGTCTGGCTCCTCGCCGTGATCTACGCGGGCAGCTCGGCCACCAGCAACACGCTGTCCCTCTGGATGCCGCAGATCCTCAAGGGGTTCGGCCTCAGCAACCTGCAGACCGGCCTGCTGAACATGATCCCGTTCGGCATCGCCTCGGTCTTCATGATCGTCTGGGGCCTGCGGGCGGACCGCAGCGGCGAGCGGATCTGGAGCACGGCCCTGCCGCTGGCGCTGACCTCGGTGAGCTTCGCCCTGACGCTGCTGACGGGCTCGCTCTGGATGACGCTGGTCCTGCTGTCGCTGGTCCTGCTCGGCAACTACGCGATCAAGGGCCCGTTCTTCGCGCTGGCGACCGAGACGCTGCCGCCGGCCCAGACGGCCGCCGGCATCGCGGCGATCAACACCCTGGCGCATCTCGGCACCGGGGCGATCACCTCGCTGATCGGGGTGCTGCGCGAGCAGACCGGCAGCTTCCCCGTCGCCCTGCTGCCGCTCTGCGCGCTCACCGGCATCGGCTGCGCCCTGGTCTTCTGGATCGGCCGGCACCAGCCGCGGGCAGCGGCTGTCGGGGCGGCCCCGTCGGCCGCGCGGGTCTGAGGCGGCGGAGGCGACGCTCAGGTCGGCTGGCCGAGGATCCCCAGGATCTCCCGGCGCAGCCGCACGATCTCGGGATCGTCGCGGTGGCGCGGATAGGGCGCCGCGACCGGCAGCTCGGCCCGGATCGCGGCCGGGCGGTCGGAGAGCACGATCACGCGCTCGGCCAGCACCAGCGCCTCCTCAACGTCGTGGGTGACGAGGAGCGCGGTGAAGCGCTTCTCCTGCCAGAGCCGCAGGATCTCGGCCTGCATGGCCAGCCGCGTCAGGGCGTCGAGCTTGCCCAGCGGCTCGTCGAGGAGCAGCAGGCGCGGCTCGTTGACGAGCGCCCGGGCGAGGGCCGCCCGCTGCGCCATGCCGCCGGAGAGCTGGTGCGGGTAGACATCCGCGAAACCGGTCAGGCCGACGAGCCCCAGCGCCTGGTCGACCCGGGCCGCCCGCGACCGCCCGACGCCGCGGGCCTCCAGCCCCAGGGCGACGTTGCCGCGCACGGTCCGCCACGGATAAAGGGTCGGGTCCTGGAAGACGAGGAGCCGGGACGGGTCCGGGCCCTCCACCAAGTCGCCGTCGACCCGGATCGCGCCCTGGTCGGGCGGCTCCAGGCCGGCGACGAGCCGCAGCAGGGTGGACTTGCCGCAGCCCGAGGGGCCGAGCAGCGCCACGAAGCCGCCGGGCTCCACGTCGAGGCTCACGCGGTCGAGGACCGGCAGGGGCGCCCCGCGGATCGCGAAGGCGTGGCTGACGGCCTCCACCGCCAGGCGGGCCCCGGCGCTCTGGGCGGCGGGACGTTCGAGGGTCGCGGCGGCTACCATTGCACCAGCCCCTTCTGCCACGCGAGCAGGCGGTCGCGCAGGCGGAACAGCAGCGTGATCAGGGAGGAGCACATCAGCGCCATCACGATCAGCGCCGCGTACATGTTGGCGTAGGCGGCCCAGCCCTGCGCCCACTGGAGGTACCAGCCGAGGCCGGACTTCACGCCGAGCATCTCGGCGACGACCAGCACCGCGAAGGAGCCGCCGAGCCCCATGAACAGCCCGACGAAGACGTGCGGCAGCGCCGCCGGGATCGCCACGCGCAGGATCAGGAAGCCGCGCGAGGCGCCGAGCGTCCGCGCCACGTCGAAATAGGCCTTGTTGACGCCCGCCACCCCCGACCAGGTCAGCACCGTGACCGGGAAGCCGGTGGCGAGCGCCACCAGGAAGGTGCTGGCCGACCACGAGGACGGGAAGACGAAGAAGGCGAGGGGCAGCCACGCCGTGGCCGGCAGCGGCCCGACGAAGCGCAGCACCGGATGGGCCCAGTAGCCCACCGCCCGGAAGCTGCCGATGGCGACGCCCAGGACGAAGCCGGTCGCCGCCCCGATGGCGTAGCCGCCGGAGAGCAGGATCAGCGAGTTGAGGATGCTGCCGCCGAGCTTCGGCCAGTCGTCGAGGAAGACCTCCACGATCGCCTGGGGCGACGGGAAGAACGGCATCGGCAGCAGGGCGAACTTCGCCGTGACCGCCTCCCAGATCAGCAGCGCCACCGCCAGCACCGTGAGCCACGGGCTCCAGTACCGCAGCCGCGACCCGAGAGGGCCGAGGCGGGCGGCGACGGGCGCGAGCGCCAGGAGGGCGAGGCCGAGCGCCGCCGCACCGGACGCGAAGGCCGCGGTCTCGGGCAGGTCGTCCGCCTCGGGCAGGCCGAGGGCCACGCCGGCCAGGGCGAGCCAGGCGGCGCCGGCGAGGACGATCCGCCAGGGCGGCCGCGGCAGCCTTCGGGACGGGGCGGCGGCCCGCGGGGCGACGCCGGCTGTGATGCTTCCGGACATGGCGCGCCTCAGCTCAGCACGTCGGCGTAGATCCGCTCGGCGAACTTCGCCGTGTCGGTGGACCGCCGGAAGACGTTCACCTGCTTCAGCTCGTCCCCGTAGAGCGCGAGCTGCTGCTTGAGGCGCGCACCCACCGGGCTGTCGCCGTGATTCTGGCTGCGCAGCATCGCGGCCAGGTCCGCGATCGAGCCCTTGCCGCCGTAGCCGGAGAATGCCCGGGCCGCCGTCTCGGGATCCCGGTGGACGGCGTGGCCGCCCTCCAGGATCGCCCGGGTCAGCGCGGCCGCCACCGCCCGGTCGTTCCGGATCAGGCTGCCGCGGGCCGCGACGACGCAGCAGGTGCGGTCGGCGTACTCGCCCGACAGGTTGGTGGCGACCTCGGTGAAGCGCGGATCCTTCAGCCAGATCCAGGTCCGAGGGTCGGAATCGGCGAGCGCCTGGGCCTCGCCCTTCTCCACCGCGAGGTTCAGCAGGTCGGCCGGGTACTGCCGCCACTCCACCCCGCTCTCGGGATCGATCCCCGCCTTGGCGAGCAGCAGGCCGAAGAAGTTCTTGGCCGGGCTCGCCTGATCGCTGATCGCGATGGTCTTGCCCTTCAGCCCGGCAATGTCGGTGATGCCGGCCGATCTGGTGCTGAGCAGCCGCATGCAGCCGCCGTGCAGCCCCGCCGTGATCTTCACGTCGAAACCCTGCTCCAGGGGCTTGAGCCAGCGCAGGGCCATGCCGATCCCGGCATCGGCCTTGCCGGTGGCGATGGCCTCCAGCAGCGTCTCCGTGGCGCCGCCGAAATTCACGAACTCCACGTCGAGCCCGTGCTTGGCGAAGATGCCCTGCTCCTTGGCGAGCGGCGCCGCGGCCGTGCAGATGGACGTGGCGTTCCAGGCCAGCTTGACCGTCCGGAGCGGGCCCGTCGGCGCCTCCGCGGCGGCCGGCCGGCAGAGCGGGCCGGGATCGAACGGCGCGCCCGGCCCGGGCGCCCAGGCCCGGCCGGTGCCCATGCCGAGGCCGAGCGGCAGCGCGGCCGCCGCCGCGCCGACCTGGAGCAGGCGCCGCCGCGAGGGCGACGGATCGGACGGAGGGCTGCCCGGGTGGGAGGGCGCGTCGGTCATCTCGGGTCTCCGGGCCGCGCGACCGCGCGGCGGGAACGGCGCACGTCACCGCCCCGGTCGCGTGACCGGGCGGATCTGGCGTCCGCATCGTTGGGGGATGATCCGTCGAGGGATCAGGGGTCCGAGTATTCGATCGCGACCGGAACGAGTCAACGAAAGCGTATCCTCTATTTCCCCGCGATCGGGCAAGATCATTCACGCTCCGGCCGCTGGCCGCAGCGCTTTATCGCCTCCTCCCGTCGGCGGCGTGCGGCTCTCGTCGGTCTCCTCGCGCCCGGATTGCGGCCGATGACCGGGAGAACGATTGCTCCCCATCCCCGCAGACGGAAACACGTTCTTCTCCGCCGGGCGACGATGCTGCATCATCCTCCTGCAGGTCCGGCGATATTCGGAACGGCATTTCGTTGACGCGACCCGGGCGCGGGCGGACGATCGCGGCTCCCGGGATCGCGCCGCGCGGCCGCCCGCCGATCACGTCGCCGAACCCCCCATGACCGTCGCCGTCACGCCCCCCGACATCGTCAGCAGCCTCGCCGGACGGCTCGCCGCCCGCGCGGCCGACCACGACCGCGCGGGGACCTTCCCGCACGACTCCCTCGCGGCGCTGCGGGAGGCCGGGCTCCTGGCCCTCACCGTGCCGCGGCGTCTCGGCGGCGGCGGCGCGGGTCTGGCGCGGGCCGCCGCGGTGGTGCGCGCGCTCGGCGCCGCCGACCCGGCGACCGCCCTGGTCGTGGCGATGCAGTATCTCCAGCACGGGCTGATCCACCGGCCGGACGCCCCGTGGCCGCGCGCGCTCGCCGACGCGGTCGGCGCGGCGGCGGTGGCGCGGGGGGCGCTGATCAACGCCCTGCGGGTCGAGCCCGAACTCGGCACGCCCTCGCGGGGCGGCCTGCCGGCCACGGTCGCCCGCCGCGACGGCGCGGGCTGGCGGATCTCCGGGCACAAGATCTACGCGACCGGGTCGCCGGGGCTCGCCTACGGCCTCGTCTTCGTCCGCACCGACGAGGCGGAGCCGCGCAGCGGCAACGTCCTGGTGCCGTTGGACGCGCCGGGCATCCGCATCGCGGAGACCTGGGACCATCTCGGCCTGCGCGCCTCCGGCAGCCACGACGTCCACTTCACGGACGTGCCGATCCCCGGGGACCACGCCGTCGACCTGCGGCCGCCGGGCGGATGGTCGGGGCCCGATCCCTGGCAGCAGGCCTGGAGCTGCACCCTGCTCGCCGCCCTCTACGACGGCGTGGCCCGGGCGGCGCAGGACTGGTTCATCGGCTTCCTGCGGGCGCGCCGGCCCGGCAGCCTCGGGGCGCCGCTCGCGAGCCTGCCGCGCTTCCACGAGGCGGTCGGCGAGAACGAGCGGCTGCTCGCCGTCAACGCGCGCCTCCTCGCCGGGCTCGCCGCCGAGGTCGACGCGGGCCAGCCCCCGCCGCCGCGCGAGTCCGGCTTCGTGAAGCTCACCGCCACGGAGAACGCCATCGCGGCGGTCCAGCGCGCCGCGGAGCTGTGCGGCAACGCGGGCCTGTCCCGGGCGAACCCGCTGGAGCGGCACCTGCGCGACGTCCTGTGCGCGCGCATCCACTGGCCCCAGGCCGACGCCGTCCACGGCGCCGCCGGCAGGGCCGCCCTCGGCGCCTGAACCCGCTCTCGACCCGGAGATCGCACCATGAGCCTGCTCCCCCCCGATTCCGTCGAGTTCATCGGCTTCGTCGCGCCCCGCCACACCTCCGAGATCCACCCGGCCGCGGGGCCGTCCGTCGACCGCGACTACCTGAAGCTCCTGGCGCAGGCGCACGAATGGGGCGGGTTCGACCGGGTGCTGGTGGCGTTCCATTCGACCGCGCCGGACGCGCTCCTGCTGGCCGGGCAGGTCGCCGCCGTGACGGAGCGGCTGGGGCTGATGATCGCCCACCGCACCGGCTTCACGGCGCCGACCGTGGCGGCGCGGCAGTTCGCGACCCTGGACCAGCTCACCGGCGGCCGGGTCGCGATCCACGTGATCAGCGGCGGCGACGACCGGGAACTCGCCCAGGACGGCGACCACCTCACCAAGGACGAGCGCTACGCCCGCACCCGGGAGTTCCTCGACATCGTCCGGCAGAGCTGGACCGCCGCGGCGCCGTTCGACTACGCGGGCGACTACTACCGGGTCGCGCGCGGCTTCTCCGAGGTGAAGCCGGTGGACGCGATCCCGGTCTATTTCGGCGGGGCCTCGCCGGCGGCGCTGGCGGTGGCCGGCCGCCACGCCGACACCTACGCCCTCTGGGGCGAGACGCACGCGCAGGTCGCCGAGCTGATCGGCCGGGTGCGGGCGGCGGCCGCGCCCCACGGACGGGCGCCGCGCTTCAGCCTGTCGGTCCGGCCGATCCTGGCCGAGACCGAGGCGCGCGCCTGGGAGCGCGCCGAGGACATCCTGGCCCGGACCCGGGCCGTCCGGGCCGCCAAGGGCCTCGGCCCGGCCGCGACGCCGCAGAACGAGGGCTCGAGGCGGCTCCTCGCGGCCGCCGCCGGGGGGCCGCGCCACGACAAGCGCCTGTTCACCGCCATCGCGGCCGAGACCGGGGCGGCGGGCAACTCGACCGCCCTGGTCGGCACCCCCGAGCAGGTCGCCGACGCCCTGCTCGACTATCACGACCTGGGCGTGCGGACCTTCCTGATCCGCGGCTTCGACCCGCTGGAGGACGCGCTCCAGTACGGCCGGTCGCTGCTGCCCGCCTTCCGGGCCGCCCTCGGGCGCCGCGGCGCCGCCGAGGCCGCCTGATGCGCGCCGTCATCCTCGCCCTCCTGGCGATCCTGGCGATCCGGCCGGCGCTGGCCCAGGACGTGCTGCGGGTCGGCGACCAGCGCGGCAATGCCCGCGCGCTGATGGAGGCGGCCGGCGTGCTCGACGGGCTGCCCTACCGGCTCGACTGGAGCGAATTCCCGGCCGCCGCGCCCCTGCTCGAGGCGCTGAACGCCGGTGCGATCGACGCGGGCGGCGTCGGCGACGCGCCCTTCACCTTCGCGGCCGCCGCCGGGGTTCCGGTGAAGGCCTTCCTGGCCTTCCGCAACCGGCAGGACGGGCTGGCGATCCTGGCGCTGAAGGATTCGCCCCTCCGCACCGTGGCCGACCTGAAGGGCAAGCGCGTCGCGACGAACCGCGGCTCGATCGGCCACCAGGTGGTCCTGGCGGCGCTGGAGGAGGCGGGGCTGCCCGCCGACAGCGTGACCTTCAGCTTCCTGCCCCCGGCCGACGCCAAGATCGCCCTGGCCTCCGGGGCGGTCGACGCCTGGTCGACCTGGGAGCCCTACACCTCCACGGCGGAGCTCGCCGGCCTCGTCCGGGTGATCCGCGACGGCAACGGCATCACCCCGGGCCTGACCTTCGCGGTGGCGAGCGACGACGCGATCCGGACCAAGCGGGCGCTGCTCGCCGATTTCGGCGCGCGCCTCGCCCGCGCCCGGGCCTGGGCCCTGAAGGATCCGGCGCCCTACGCGGCCGCCTGGTCGAAGCTCATCGGCCTGCCGGAGGCGGTGCCGCTGCGCTGGTTCGGCCGCGCCGCCTACCGGGCCGTCCCGATCGACGCGTCCGTGATCGCCGACGAGCAGCGCAACATCGATCTCTACGTCCGCGCCGGGCTGATCCCGAAGGCCCGCGCCCCGCGGGCCGAGGCGATCCTCGACACGAGCGTCTCGCAAACCGCCGCCGCCGTGCGATGATGGCGCTGGAGGATCCGACATGCACGACAGCGGCGACGACCACGGCCACAGCCACGCGCATGGCCACGCGCACGGCCACGTCCACGATCACGGGGCGTCCGAGCGCTGGAAGCACGACGGCGTGCGGGTGATCCCCGGCGACCGGCTCGACGCCAACACCGCGCAGACGCCCGGCATGTACCGGCAGGCGGCGATCAACGCCGCCCGGGTCGGCGCCCAGAAGATCTGGGCCGGCACGGTGGCGATCCAGCCCGACGCCAAGACCGGCGTGCACCACCACGGCGAACTGGAGAGCGTGATCTACGTGGTCTCGGGCCGCGCCCGGATGCGCTGGGGCGACAAACTCGAGTACGTCGCCGAGGCCGGGCCGGGCGACTTCATCTTCGTGCCGCCCTTCGTGCCGCACCAGGAGATCAACGCCTCGACCGACGAGCCCCTGCAATGCGTGCTGGTGCGCTCCGACAACGAGGCGGTGGTGGTCAACCTGCCCGACGTCGAGGCCGCCGAGGCGCCCGAGACCGTGTACTGGGTCGACCCGATCCACAAGCATCCGTGAGAGACCGGAGACGACAGCGATGAGCCGGGACCGCCAGCTGCATCTCGGCGCCTTCATGCGCCCGGTCGGCATCCACACGGCGTGGTGGCGCTATCCGGGCGGCTATCCGGACGCGAACTTCAACTTCGAGCACCTGGCGCACTTCGCCCGGCGGCTGGAGGCGGCGAAGTTCGACGCGTTCTTCATGGCCGACCATCTGGCGGTGATGAACATGCCGGTGGCGGCGCTCCGCCGCTCGGCCACCGTGACGTCGTTCGACCCGCTGACCCTGCTGCCGGCGCTCGCCGTGCTCACCGAGCGGATCGGCCTGATCGCCACCGCGTCGACCACCTACAACGAGCCCTACCACGTCGCCCGCAAGTTCGCCTCGCTCGACCACATCTCGAAGGGGCGGGCCGGCTGGAACCTCGTCACCTCCGGCAACCCGGACGAGGCCCTGAACTTCGGCCGCGACGCGCATCTGGAGCACGCCACCCGCTACGCCCGGGCGCGCGAGTTCTTCGACGTGGTGACCGGCCTGTGGGATTCCTTCGCCGACGACGCCTTCACGATGGATCCGGAGAGCGGCCTGTTCTTCGATCCGGCGAAGATGCGCGTCCTCGACCACCGCGGCGACTTCCTGAAGGTGAAGGGGCCGCTCAACGTCGCCCGGCCGATTCAGGGCTGGCCGGTGATCGTCCAGGCCGGCGCCTCCGAGGCCGGCAAGCAGATCGCCGCCGAGACCGCCGAGATGGTGTTCGGCGCGGGCTCGACCGTGGAGGCGGCGCGGGCTTTCTACGCCGACGTGAAGGGCCGGATGCCGGCGGCGGGGCGCGACCCGGACCAGCTCAAGATCCTGCCCGGCTGCTTCATCGTCCTGGGCGAGACGGAAGACGAGGCGCAGGCCAAGAAGGCGCGCCTCGACGACCTCGTCCATCCCGACAGCGGCCTCGCCAACCTCTCGGTCCGCCTCGGGGTCGACGCGACGGGCTTCGCCCTCGACGCGCCGCTGCCTGAGCTCCCCGAGAGCAACGCCAGCAAGAGCGGGCAGGCCCAGATCGTCGACTACGCCCGGCGCACCGGCGCGACCGTGCGGGAGCTCGCCCGCAAGGTCGGCGGCTACGGCGGCCTGCAGATGGTCGGCACGCCCGCGCAGGTGGCCGACCGGATGGAGGAGTGGCTGGAGACGCGCGCCTGCGACGGCTTCAACGTGATGTTCCCGTTCGTGCCCGAGGGGCTCGACGACGTGGTCGACCGGCTGGTGCCGGAGCTGCAGCGGCGCGGGCTGTTCCGCCGGGACTACGCCGGGACGACGCTGCGCGACCATCTCGGCCTCGCGCGGCCGGCCAACCGTTACTTCCCGCCCGACGTCCCGCCGCCCGCCTGAGGGCGGCCGGGCGCCGAACAACGCCGAGAAGCGCGGGTTGAACCACAGGTGATCCCACATGTCTGAAGGGAACCTGTATGCGCCTGTTCAACCTGCTCCGCGGGGCCGCGGCCCTGACCGCCCTCACCACGATCCCGGCCGCCGCCCTCGCCCAGGAGGGCGGCCCGTGCACGGACGCCATCGCCCAGCTCAGGCGGGACATGGGCAACCAGGTCGGGATGGGGGCGCCCACCTCCGAGCCCGATTACGGGCAGCGCAAGGGGCCGGAGAACGCCGCGAGCCAGCAGACGGCCGGCACGGCGGGCGACGCCACGGGCAGCACGGCGAAGCCGGTCGGAACGCCCGACACGGACCGCGCCCAGAAGGGCGGCGCCTCCCGCGAGAGCGGCGGCACGCCCGGGACCGTGGGCGGGGTGTCGGGACCGGTCGGGGCGGCGAGCGGCATGGGGCAGGCCGACGATGTGGCCAGCGGCCGGATCGCGACCTCGCCGGCCGATGTCCGTCGCCAGTCCGAGAACCGGCCGACGGCGGCCGCCGCGGCCGCGCAGGGCGGCGACGCCAAGGCCTCGCCGGGCCTCGCCTCGGAGGACAAGGTCTCGCAGGCCAAGACCGCCCTTCAGCGCGCCGTCGACCTCAACGCGAAGGGCGACCAGAGCTGCCGGGATGCCGTCCAGGAGGCCCGCAACCTGCTGCCGAAATCGGATCGCTGAGGGTTTGCGGCGCCGGGAGCTGACACAGGCGAGTTCGCCCCGGCACGACCGGTGACAGGCTCGATCCGCCGACGGCTCGCCGTCGGTGTGGCCCCGCCCCAACGTTCCTCCGACACGGCAGGGTGGGGCCACGCTTCCGAGCGCGGGCGGAGGCCCGGTTCGACGTCGCGCGTGCGGCGATGCCGAGACCCCGCGGCGGATCTCGCCCATGCCGGCCTGCGGGACGATCCGCGGGCTCGGCCGCGAACTGGCCCGCGCCGCGCTGATGAGCCGGGCGAACCGCCGGTGGCTTCGCCGGGTTGTCGAGGCGAGGTCGCGCACTGGCGGGAGGAAACGTGCCCGAGGCTGTTCCTCCCCTGTCCGGGTGCCGCGTCCTCGTCGTCGAGGACGAGTATCTCATCGCCAGCGAGGTCAAGCGCTGGTTGCGCAGCGCCGGGGCCGAGGTGATCGGCCCGGTCCCGCGGGTCGAACTGGCCCTGGATCTGATCGCCGAGACCCAGCCCGACGCCGCGGTGCTCGACGTCAATCTGGGCGACGGGAACACCGTCTACCCGGTCGCCGACCGGCTGGGCGTCCTCGGCGTGCCGTACCTGTTCGCCACCGGCGACGTGCGGGTCTCCGGCGCCGCCGCCGAGACCAGGCGGCCCATCCTCGAGAAGCCGTTCGTGGCGGCGGAGCTGGTCCGGGCCGTGACCAAGCTGGTCGCGGCTCCCTGAGCTCGCAGGGCCGGCCGGCGCGGCCTCAGAGGGGACCCGGTCCCGGATGCGGGCCCATGCGCCGGCGGTCGTGCTCGATGGCGAAGACGTGGGCGTAGAGGTTCGCGACCCAGCCCCGCCCCTCGACCGTGAGGTCCAGGAACCGGATCGCGTCCCCGATCACGGGCTCGATCTTGCCCCAGAAGAACGACGGGTAGCGCTCCGCGAGGTCGGCCGGGCTGTCGTAGCCGAGTTCCGCGTTGACGCCGATCTCGGCGAATTCGTGGAACAGGGCATTCAATTTGCGCGGGTAGAGCGGGTCGCCGAGCTGACCGATCAGGTCGGCCGCCCGCAGGAGGCCGGCCTCGGTTCCGGTCTCGCGATGGGAATCGTCCTCCGGGACCGGGAAGCGGGTCAGCTCGATCGCCCGGATGACCCGGGACGCGTCGACGAGATCGTGTGTGCCGAAGCGCTCCTGGACGGCCAGCTTCGAGCGCTCGACGTGGTAGGGCGCCAGCGCCGCGTCCGAGGCGCCCCGGGGCAGGCTGACGGTCGTGCCCTGCGCGTCGACGACGAAGGCCTGCAGCCGGTCCCCCGCGCAGACGCCGCGCACGTAACCGATATCGTGGTAGAGGGCGGCCAGGATCATGTGCAGCCAGTCCTCGGGCGTGATGCCCTGCTGCAGGAAGCGGCCGCGGAGGATGTCCTGGGCGACCAGGGTGACGAGGGCCGTGTGGTCGCCGTCGTGGTAGAGGGCGTCGCTCCCGACGATCCGCTCGATCGTCAGGCGCGCCGCGGCCTCGATGATCTCGGCGTAGCGCGGCTCCCGGCTGCCGAAGGTCCGCTGGTAGGTGAGGGCCAGGTGCTCGCCGAGGGCGTCGGCGAGCATCTTGGTCGCGTCGAACATGGGTTCCTCGCCGTCAGCTGCGTCGGGCGGCGCCGCGCCCGGCCGGGTCGATGGAGATCACGCGGATCGCTCCCCGCGATCGACGAGCCGCTCTTCGAGATAGGCCGCCGCGTCCGCGTAGAGTTCGTAGCGGCGCAGCAGCACCGCGCGCTCGTCGGGCTTCGTCGCCGCGTCGAGCTTGGCGTGGGCCTTGTCGGCGCGGGCGCGCAGCTTCCCGGCGAGCTTCTCGAAGGCGGCATCGATGCGCGCGCCGACCTTCTCGCCCTCGGCGCGAGCCGGATCCGGGTCGTCCCGCCGACGCTTCGGCGCGGACCTCGTCGCTTCTCCAGCCATGACGCATCTCCGGTCGCCCCGATCGGTGGCGAGACCGTATGACGGAACGATCACGGGCGCGACATGGGATCGGCCGCCGACGGCGCGGCGCTTTCTCCGGCGTGTCACGGAACACTGCTCTAGCTCGGCCCCGCGACGCGCAGGAGAACCGGCGATGCGGCCCGACGACAGCTCTGCCCTGGATACGACCCTGGATGCTACCCTGGAGGCGATCCGGCGCGACCTCGCCGACAGCTACGACGAGGAGCTGGAACTCGGGCTCGAGGAGGAGCGCCTCGACCGGCTCGCGGCCGACCTCGGCGGCGAACCGCTCGATCGGCTCGACCGCAAGGTCTATTTCCGCGAACTGCTCCGGCTGCAGCACGAGCTGGTCCGCCTCCAGGACTGGGTGCAGGATCGGAAGCTCCGCGTGGTCGTGCTGTTCGAGGGGCGCGACTCGGCCGGCAAGGGCGGCGTGATCAAGCGGATCACCCAGCGCCTCAATCCCCGCGTCTGCCGCGTGGCCGCCTTGCCCGCCCCGAGCGAGCGCGAGCGCACGCAGTGGTATTTCCAGCGCTACGTCTCCCACCTGCCCGCCGGCGGCGAGATCGTGCTGTTCGACCGCTCCTGGTACAACCGCGCCGGCGTCGAGCGGGTCATGGGCTTCTGCACCGAGGCGGAGGTCGAGGAGTTCTTCCGGTCGGTCCCCGAGTTCGAGCGCATGCTGGTGCGCTCCGGCATCGTCCTCGTGAAATACTGGTTCTCGATCACCGATGCCGAGCAGGAATTCCGCTTCCAGATGCGGATCCGCGATCCGCTGAAGCAGTGGAAGCTGTCGCCCATGGATGTCGAATCGCGCCGGCGCTGGGAGGACTACACCCGGGCGAAGGAGGACATGCTGGCCCGGACCCATATCCCGGAGGCGCCCTGGTGGGTGGTCGAGGCGGTGGACAAACGGCGGGCCCGCCTGAACTGCATCAGCCACCTGCTCGGCCAGATCCCCTACGGCAGCGTCGAGCATCCGCCGGTCCATCTGCCCGAGCGCCTGCGGCACGCCGACTACGTGCGCGGTCCGGTCCCCGCCGCGATGGTCGTGCCGGGCGCGTACTGACCGCGGCGCGGGGAGCGGCGCGGGGAGCGGCGGGGAGTCGTGATCCTGTCGCGGTGGCGCGGCTATAGCGCCGCCATGGCGAAGCGCCCGATGACTCTCGACCTGTTCACGACCCTGGATATCGTCGATGACGACGTCTCGGCCGTCGTCGACGCCTATCTGGCCGATCCCACGCCCGGTTCGGTGGCGTTCGGGGACGGCTTCCGCATCGACCCCGCGGCCGCGGTGGCCTCGCATCCCTTCGCCCGGACGCTGATCGATCAGCCCTGGGCCGATGCCGGGCTGCGCCGGGCCGCCATCCGCGCCGCCATCCTGCTGGCGGAGCCGGAGCGGGCCTGACCCGATCGGCCGCGTGTCGCGCGTCGGTCGCGCAACAGTCATGCGGCTGTCATGGGCAGGATGGCAGGTCGCCGCCACGGCGAACCTCCCGACCCTATGCCGCCACTCCGCCCGCCCGGTCCTGCCGTGGCGGGCTTTTGTCTGCCCGCGGGACGGCCTTCCGCACGACGCGCTCCGGATCGGTGCGCCGCCCGGTCCCGGACCCGGGCGGCGTCGCTCCGCCGGTTCCTACGCCTAAAACGGTACGCGCGCGGCCCTCCGCCTGCACGACGCTCGGTTGTATTCTCGGGCGAATACGGGGCGGATGAACGGCGTGCCGCCGCGGTGAACGGTTGGTTTACCCAACCCGGACAATTGCGCCGACCGCCCCGATCCGGGCGCGATCGGCGGGCGTTCTACGGGCAGTCCCACCGGAGACGTGCTGTCATGCTGATCCTGAATCCGATGACCGGCCAGATGGTCGAGGTGCGCGTGCCCCGGCCGAAGCCGAAAACCGCCTGACCGCGCCCGTCCTCCGTCCGCTCCCTCGCACGCCCGCGGCCCGGGCGGCGTGCCCCTCCAGCCCCGCACGACCCATGATGCCGACCGACCTCGACAGACCTGCCGAACTGACCCTGTGGCCGGGCTACGCGCCCGCCCGGGTGGCCGTGTCACGCAGCTTCCCCACGCTGCGGGCAGCCCTCGCCGCCGCGGTCGCGGCGATCGACGCCGAGGATGCCAATCCCTGGATCATCACGGAGGGCGGCGACATCCTCGCTCCGGGATGGATCCGCGCGAACACCGCGGGCGCCGTCCTGCAGTAGCGGGTCGTCAGCCGACGAGTTCGGGCGCGCTCCGGTTGCGCCACCGGTACTCGCTCGGCGAGATCCCGTAGCTGTCCTTGAAACGTCGGCTGAAATGGCTCTGGGTGCAGAATCCGCAGCTGTAGGCCAGCTCTCCTACGGCCAGATGGGCGAAGCCGGGATCGGCGAGACGCTGCGCGGCGATCTCCAGGCGCCGCCGCCAGATCCAGTCGGCGATGTTCCGATCCTGCTCGCGGAACAGGGCCTGGAGGTGGCGCAGCGACACGCCGACGGCCGCCGCGAGCCGGGCGGGGTCGAGGTTCAGGTCGCCGAGATGCCCCTCGATATGCGACAGGGCGCGCTGGAAGATCAGGACGCCCTGGATGTTCTTGGGGGTCTCGTGCGCGAGGCGCTCCGCGATGCTCGCGACGATGAGATCGACGCCGACCGACGCCATCCGGTTTGACATGTCGGGCGTCAGCCGTCCGGCGTTGCGGACCAGCTCCTGGAAGAAGGTCGTGACCATCGACGTGCCGACCTGATCCGCGCCGATCGTGAGGGACGTGAAGCGGCGCGTCGAGCCGAGGGCGCGCTCCAGGGACTCGCGCGGCAGCTCGACGAACAGCGTCTGCGTGTCGACGTCGGAGGCCATCGTCGCCGGCCGCCGGTCCATCACGACGATGTCGCCGGGATTCTGGATCGCGGTGCGGTCGTCCTGCGCGCTGTACACGCGGCCCTTCAGCGTGATGGCGACGTTCAGGGTCTCGTGCTTGCCGTGCCGGCGGATCGTGTCCGGGGTCGCGACGGTGGTGACGGCGCTCTGCGTCACGCGCGTGATCAGCAGCGGTCCGACCTCGGCGGCCTCCAGGGTGCCGGTGAAGGCGTGCGCCGCGGCAGGCGTGAGTTCGACCGGCACGATCCGCTCGAAGATCGTTTCACGCCATAAGCGGAAACTGTCTTTCGGCTTGAAATCCGCCGTCGAGAACAAAGTCCTCATCGTAACTTCTTGTATTCATGCTTCGCCGCGCGCGCTCGGGAAAACGGTAGCACGCTCTCAGGCAAGCGCAACGGCGCGAGCCAACATATGAAGGCTCTTGACCTTTCCAGGAGCCTACAACGTGTCCGATCTGACCCTCGTCAGCCCGCAAACCAATATCGTGCTGACGGCCGGGCTCGTCGCTGCCTACGTATCGAACAATCGCGTTTCTGCCACGGACCTCCCGGCCCTGATCGCGCAGTGTCACGACGCGATCACCGCGCTGGCCGTCCGCGGGGCGGCGTCGATCGACGCGGAGGCGGATCTGGACGCGCCGCGCGACCGGCCGAGCGCCGCGCAGATCCGCAACTCGATCCGGCCCGACGGCATCGTGAGCTTCATCGACGGGCGCCGCTACAAGACGCTCAAGCGCCACCTCACGGCCCACGGCCTGCACCCGCAGAGCTACCGCGAGCGCTACGGTCTGCCGGCGGACTACCCGATGGTCGCTCAGGAATATGCCGAGCGTCGGTCCGCGCTGGCGCGCTCCATCGGCCTCGGCGTGCCGAGCGAGCGCGCCGCCTGAGCCGGCCGGCCTCGGCAGGTCGCCGCTGATTCGCGGCCGACGCCCGGTCGCCTCCGTGCCGGCTGGCGCTCCCCGCCTCAGGCGGCCGCGTGCCGCCCGTCGGGCCGCAGATCCCGGCTGGCCTGCTCGATCCGCTTCAGCCAGTCCTCGGCCGCCGCCGCCCGCAGGGTCGCGTCCTCGGCGCGCGCCTCCGCCTCCCGGACGCGCCGGTCGGCCTCCGTCTCGAGTTCGTGGACCTGCCGCGCCGCCTGCGCCCGCGTCTCCTCCAGAAGCGCCCTCAGGGTCTGGATCTCCTGCTGGGCGGCCTCGAGATCCGCGGCCAGCGTCTCGCAGGTGGTCGACTGCTGGCGCAGGCGCTGATCCTGCGCCTGGGCCGCGACGCTCGCGGCCGACAGCGTGTCGAGGATCTGGCTCCAGTCCGACACCGGCCGCGACGGGCAATCCGTGCCGGGTTCGGTGGGCGCTTCGGAAGGCCCCGCCGGGCTCTGCCCGTCGGCCGTCCCGAGACCGTCGGCGAGCGCCGGTTCTCCGCGGGCGCGGGCGATGCGGGCGTCGAGCTGGGCCCAGAACGCCGCGTTCATCGCCGCGGCGCCTCAGCGGGACCCGCGCCGGTCACGAGGCCGCCCGCGTCGCGGAGGCCCGGGTGCGGACGTCCTGGGTGCGGGTGTCCTGGGTGCTGCCCGCCTGTCCGGCCGCCTGCCCGCCCGGCTGCATCACGAACTCGGCGTCGATCGTCTCGGCGATGCGCTGGAGCATCTGCTCCGCCGCCGCGGCCCGGTCCTCGGCGGCCGCGGCCCGGTCCTCGGCGGCCTGGATCAGCTTGATCGCCTGCGCGTGGACCTCGTGGGTCTCCCGCTCGGCCGCCAGCACCTGGGCGCGGGCCGCGTCCATGTCGGCGCGCACCTGCCGCAGCAGGTCCTGGACGTGCGTCTCCTGCTCCTGCGCCCGATCCTCGACGTCCCGGATGTAGCGCGCCGCGCCCTGCACCCGCTCCAGCAGGTCGGGCCACCGCTCGACCGGCGACGGGTTCTGGTTGCGCCCCTGCGCCGAGACGCGCTCGTCCGCGGCGAGCAGGACGAGGTTGCCGGTGCGGATCCGGGTCGTCGGCTCGCGGGCGTCGCGCGCGACGACATCGATCTGGTCCAGCGCCTCGGCCTTGGGGTGCTTCGTCTGTTCCATCACGCGTCCTGCCGACAGGGTGCAGCGCAAGCCTTCGGTGAGGCATCGGGGTCCGTCGCACACCGACGGAAATTGGTTAACAACTCCTTAATGTTCGCGCTAGGGTTGCGTTGGCGCGGCGATGCCCGCGCGGCGTCGCGCGCGGGGCGGCCGGGTCGCGGCCGGTCTCACGGGTAGCGGACGGGCTGCGGGTCCTCCGGCAGCGGGATGAACTCGGCGTCGTTCGGCACGGTGTCGAACCGGCCCTGGCGCCAATCCTCCTTGGCCTGCGCGATCCGCTCGGGCCGGGACGAGACGAAGTTCCACCACAGGTGGCGCGGACCGTCCATCGGCTCGCCACCCAGCACCATGAAGCGGGCGCCCTCCAGGGCGCGCACGCTGATGCGGTCGCCGGGCCGGAACACCAGCAGCTGGCCGGGACCGAAGCCGTCGCCGGCGATCTCGATGGCGCCCGCGACCGTGTAGATCGCCCGCTCGTCGTAGGTCGGATCGAGGGGCAGGACGGCGCCGGCCTCGAGCGCCACGTCGGCGTAGACCATCGGGCTCGAGGTCCGGACCGGCGAGCGCGCCCCGAAGGCCTCGCCGGCGATCAGCCGGACGGTCTTGCCCTCGCCGGTGAGGACCGGCAGCGCGGCGGCGTCGTAGTGCTCGAAGGCGGGGGCGTTCTCCTCGTCCCTATCCGTCAGCGCGACCCAGCTCTGGATGCCGAACAGCCGGGAGCCGGTCTGACGCAGCGTCGGGGCGGTGCGCTCCGAGTGGGTGATGCCGCGGCCGGCGGTCATCCAGTTCAGCTCGCCCGGCCGGATCGGCAGCTCCGTGCCGAGGCTGTCGCGGTGCATGATCTCGCCGTCGAACAGGTAGGTGACGGTGGAGAGGCCGATATGCGGGTGCGGCCGCACGTCCATGCCCTGCCCGAGCAGGAACTCCGAGGGGCCCATCTGGTCGAAGAAGATGAAGGGGCCGACCATCCGGCACTCGGTGGAGGGCAGCGCCCGCCGCACCGCGAACGAGCCGAGATCGCGCGAGCGGGGTACGATCAGGGTCCGGATCGCGTCGCAGCTGAAATGGTCGCCCGGGATCGGGTCCTCGGCACTGTGCCAGCTCATCGCCTTGCTCCTTCGCGTGGGGCGGGGCGGTCCCGTCGGGGATCGGCCCGCCATCCGCAGGCATCCTGGACCGGGATCGTGCAGGTTGAAACAGAAACGATCGAAACGCATCGTTTCCGATCGCCGCCTGATCGTCCCGGTCCCGGGGCGGCGGCCTACCAGGGCGTCGGCTTGGGGTTGCGCTCGTCGAAGCCGCGCTGGTGCCAGTACGGGTAGATCGGCGTCTCCTGGCTCGCCCCGTCGAGCCGGGCGACCTGCCCGGCCGTCAGGGTCCAGCCGAGGGCGCCGAGGTTCTGCTTCAGCTGCTCCTCGTTGCGGGCGCCGACCACGATGTTGCACACGGTCGGCCGGGTCAGCAGCCAGTTGAGCGCGACCTGCGCCACCGTCTTGCCGGTCTCGACCGCCACGGCGTCGAGGGCGTCGACCACGCCGAACAGGTAATCGTCGGAGACCGGCGGCCCGCCCTCGGCGCCGCCGGCGGCGATGCGGCCGCTCTGGTTGGCCTGTCCGCGGCGGATCTTGCCGGTGAGGCGGCCCCAGCCCAGGGGGCTCCAGACCATCAGGCCGACGCCCTGGTCGAGGCCCAGCGGCATCAGCTCCCACTCGTAGTGGCGGCCGATCAGCGAGTAGTAGCCCTGGTAGGCGACGTAGCGGGCGAGCCCGTGGCGCTCGGAGGTGGCGAGCGCCATCATGAGCTGCCAGCCCGAGAAGTTCGAGGCACCGATATAGCCGATCTTGCCCGCGCGGGTGAGGTCGTCTAGCGCCCGCAGCGTCTCGTCCACGGGGGTGAGCGCGTCGAAGCCGTGCATGAAGTAGACGTCGATATGGTCGGTGCCGAGCCGCTTCAGGCTGGCCTCGCAGGCGCGGATCAGGTGGTAGCGCGAGGAGCCGACCTGGTTCAGCTCGCCGTTGAACCGGAAGGTCGCCTTGGTGGAGATCAGCGCCCGGTCGCGCTTGCCCTTCAGGGCCTGGCCCAGGATCTCCTCCGAGGCGCCGCCGGAGTAGATGTCGGCCGTGTCGAAGAAGTTGACCCCGGACTCGAGGCAGAGATCGACCATGCGGGTCGCCTCGGCGACGTCCGTCTGACCCCAGCGCTGGAAGAACTCGTTCGTGCCGCCGAAGGTGCCGGTGCCGAAGCTGAGCACCGGCACGGTGAGGCCAGAGCGTCCGAACTGCCTGTAGTCCATCGGATCCTCGTCGCGATCGCGGGCGCCGCGCGTCGGCGCGCCTGCCTGTCCAACGCGGCGAGACGCCCCGGCTTTCCCGGCCGGCACGGCCCAACGCGGACGATCAGCGCCGCGACTCGACGACCGGCGCCCCGTCGCAGCGCTGGCCGGCGGCCGCGCCGGTGCGCCGATCGGGCGGCAGGGCGTCGGGGGATCCGGCCGTCTCGGCCAGGATCGCGACGTTCGCCGTCATCCCGGCCGCCAGCACGATCGGGCAGGGCACGTCGTCGAGGTCGATCCGGATCGGCACCCGCTGCGCCAGCCGGACCCAGGTGAAGATCGGGTTGACCGTCGGCAGTCCCTGGACGCCCGGGGCGGCGTCGGCGACGCTGATCCCGCGGCCGAGGCCGGTGACCCGGCCCCGGATCGGGCGGTCCGGCCACGCCATCAGCGACACGCGCGCGGCGTCGCCCTCGCCGATGCGCGGGAGCTGCGTCTCCTCGAAATAGCCCTCGATCCAGAAGCTGTCGCCGTTGACCAGCGTCAGCGCCGGCTGCCCGGTGGCGGCGAACCCGCCCTCCTGCAGCAGCAGGTTGGTGACCCAGCCGTTCACCGTGGCCCGCAGGGTCGTGCGCTCCAGGTTGAGCCGCGCCTGCGCCAGCACGCCCTCCGCCTGGACCACGTTCGCCTGGGCGGCCTGCGCCTGGCCGCTGGTCGTCTGCTTCTGCTGCGGCGTGGTGGCGAGATCGTCGAGATCCGCGGTGCGCTGCGCGATCCCCGCGAGGTACCCGGCCTGCGCCCGGGCGCTGGCGAGGGCGCCCTCGGCCTGGGTCACTGCGTTCCTGAACGTGCCGGGGTCGATCGTGAACAGCACGTCGCCCCTGCGGACGAACTGGTTGTCGCGGACGCGGACCGCCACCACCGTGCCGGAGACCTCGGGCGCCACCTGCACGGTGTAGACGCGCACGCGCCCGTCCCGGGTCCAGGGCGTGTAGGCGTAGTAGAGGAAGGCGAGGTAGGCGAGGCCCACGGCCGCCGTCAGCGCCAGGAGGGTGGCGGCGACGTTGTAGGCGGGCGGCGGCTGCCAGTCGCGCAGCGACGGTCGCGGGTTCAGGGCCATCTCACGGACCCTGGACGCGCAGGGACAGGATCAGCAGCGCCGTCACGGCGGTGAGGAGGCTGAAGTCGAGCAGGGCGCGGTTCCAGACAAGGTGGTTGATGCCGATCCAGTCCAGGATCCAGCGCAGGCCCCAGGTGATCACCAGGGCGGCGAGCAGGCAGATCACCGCGGGCTCGACGTAGAGCCCCAGCACGTCGACCGCCCGCAATCCGACCACGCCGATCACGCCCGCACTCCCGGATCGAGGTTCGGCCAGCCCGCGCGGTCGAGATCCGACACGAGGGCGGCCAGCGCCCCGATGCGCTCCGCCTGGAGCGGCAGGGTCGCCCGGTCGGCGAGATCGTGCAAGGGATCGGCCGCGCCGGATCGCGGATCGCTGAGCCGCGCCCAGACCGCCCGGCCGACGCGGCGCCCCTCCCGGTCGTCCGTCTCCCGCAGGGCGAGCAGCAGGAGCCCGATGACGAGCAGGCGCTCGCCGGTCCGGGCCGCCTCGGCATCCGTGCCGACGAGGGCGAGCCGGCCGAAGCCCCGGGCGAGGTAGCGGTCGAGGGGCGGCACCAGGAGCGCCGGGTCGAGGGCCGCGCCGCGCACCGACCGGACCAGCCGCCGGCGGGCCCGCAGCCGCAGCGTCGCGGCGCTCACGGGCGGCGGCAGGGCCGAGAACGCGATCGCCGCCACCGCCATGCCGAGAAGCTCGGCCAGCACGGTGTTGAGCGAGTCGGCGAGGTCGTAGGTCATCGGGTTCTTGGGATCGAGCACGCCGAACACGAAGAAGCCGAAGCCGATCCCGTAGATCGCGCGCTTGTCGGCGCGGCCGACCACCGCCAGCATCGCCACCGGCAGCAGCACCGCGGCCAGCAGCGCGAAGCTCCCGGTGGTCGTCAGCAGGGTGTAGCGCAGGGTCAGCCCGACCACGCCGGCGAGCAGCGCGCCGACCAGGAAGGCGCGGGATTCCGCCCGCGGGTCGGCATGGGCGGCGAGCAGCACGCAGACGAGGCTCGCCCAGGTCGCGGCGCCGGCCCCGTGCGACCAGCCGGTGACGTACCAGAAGCCGTTGACGAGCAGGACGGCGGCGGCGGTGCGCAGGCCGTTGTCGAAGGCGTGCCAGCCGTCCCAGTCCAGGTCGTTCCACAGGAGCAGGTGCGGCCGGAACGGCACGCGCCGCCGGCCCACGCGGCCGCCGGCCCGCAGCAGCCGCGCCGAGACCCGGACGCGCCCGACCTGCCGGACGGCGATCGCCCCGCCGGCCCCGATCAGGTCGGTCGAGCGCGATCCCGGCCGCTCCGGCAGCAGCGCCCGCAGCAGGCCCGCGGCGAGCACCCGCCGCAGCCGGGGGGCGGCGTTGCGGATGCCGCGGCCGCCGGAGCGGAGGGAGGGCTGCTCGGTGAACGTGTCGGTGACCTCCTCGCCCAGGGTCATGACGGCGGCGATCGGCATCGGGCCGGGTCGCTCGCCCCGCCGCAGGGCGGCTATCCAGGCGTCGCAGGCCTCGGCGGCCGCCTCGAGCCGTCCCGCCAGGGCGCGGCCGACGGCGGGCACGCCCGGCGCCACGAACACGTTCGACGCGTAGGCGCAGCCGATCCCCAGCAGGATCGTCGAGCAGCGGTCGACGCCGATCTGGAACACGGCCTCCGGGTTCTGCACGTCGGCCAGCGCGATGATCGGCACGGTGAAGCCCATCGAGGCGAAGCCGTAGGCGCGCTGGCCGCTCTCGACGCTGGAGGCCGCGGTGAGCAGGCCCATCCACAGGGCCAGCGCGAGGTCGAAGGCCAGGGTCGCCTGGGCGAAATTGGCGACCAGCACCATCGCGACGGTGACGCCCACCAGCGTGCTGCCGGCCCGCCACAGGCTCTTGCGCAGGGAGGCCGCGCGGGTGGCGAGCGTCACCGAGATGACCGTCCAGCCGGCCCAGTGCGGCAGCGCCAGCTCGAGCCACATGGCGAGCCAGATCGCCGCGATCGCGGTGAGCGCGATGCGCACGGCCTCGGCCGCCTCGCGCGGCCACCACGCCGCGAGACGCTGCAGGAGGCCCGGCGCGCCTTCGGAGAGCGCGGCCTCACCGGCCACGGCGCACCCTCACCGGCCGAGGCGGGTCCGGGAGCCCGAGAGCGGGCTCAGTCATAGTGCTCGGCGACGTCGACCTTCCCCTTGAACACCCGGTAGACCACCAGGGTGTAGATCAGGGTGATCGGCAGCACCACGATCCCGGCGCCCCAGAACATGAAGGACAGGCTCGACTCCGGCGCTGCCGCCTCGGTCACCGTCACGCTGAACGGCACCATGTAGGGCAGGAACGAGGCGGCGAGCGTGGCGAAGGCGGCGGCGAAGATCAGCGCCACCAGCGGGAAGGGCAGGGCGTCGATCCGGCGCCGCGCCGCGTAGAGGAGCCCGGCGCAGGCCGCGGCCCCCACGAGGGGCAGGACCAGCATCTCGGGCCGCTCGACCCAGCGGTGCAGCACCCGCAGGTTCATCGCCAGCGCGTACGCGAAGGCCGCGCCGAGGAAGACCAGCACGCCCAGGAGGAGCCGCGGCAGCAGCCGGAAGCCGAGATCGCGCACGTCGGACTCGGTCTTGCCGCACAGCCACGCGGCGCCGAGCAGCGCGTAGCCGAGGCACAGGCCGAGCCCGCAGAGCAGGGAGAAGGGCGTGAGCCACGTGAATGCCCCGCCGGCATAGAGCCCGTCGCGGACCGGCAGCTCCTGCACCAGCGCCCCGACCGTCACGCCCTGCACGAAGGCCGCGCAGTAGGAGCCGCCGACGAAGCCCGCGTCCCAGACCCGCCGCAGCCGCCGGGACTTGTAGCGGAACTCGAAGGCGACGCCGCGCAGGATCAGGGCCGCGAGCATCAGGAGGAGCGGCAGGTAGAAGGCCGAGAGCAGCAGCGCGTAGACCGTCGGGAAGGCCCCGAACAGGATCGTGGCGGCGAGCACCAGCCAGGTCTCGTTGCCGTCCCAGACCGGGGCGATCGCCTGCATCATGTGCCGGCGCGCCGTCTCGTCCGGGGCGATCCCGAACAGCATGCCGACGCCGAGGTCGAACCCGTCGAGCAGCACGTAGAGCATCAGGGTGAGGGCGAGGGCGGCGGCCCAGAACGCGATCATGGCCGCTCACTCCGCCGGTGTGCCGGTCGGCGCGCCGCCCGGGGTGCCGCCCGGGATACCGGGACTGTCGCCCGGCACGGCCAGCGGCCGCTTGGGGTTGGCGGCGCTGCCGGCGTGGGCCGGCGTCGGCAGGATGCCGGCCTTGAGCATGCGGTAGATGTAGACGGTGCCGGCCGCGAAGATCAGCGCGTAGACCGCGCCGAACACGGCGAGCGAGGTCGCCACCTGCGGCGCGGCCAGGAACGGCGTCGCCGCGTCGGCGGTGCGCAGCTGGCCGTAGACCGTCCAGGGCTGGCGCCCGACCTCGGCGGTGAACCATCCGGTCAGGGTCGCCACGAAGCCCAGCGGGAACGACAGGAAGATGGCCCATTGCAGCCAGCGCGCCCGCTCCAGCCGCCCGGTGGCGTAGAACGCCATCCCGCCCCAGGCCAGCGCCAGCATCAGCAGCCCGCAGCCGACCATGATCCGGAAGGCGAAGAACGGGATCAGCACCGGCGGCCGGTCGGCCTTGGGGATGTCCTTGATGCCGATCACCTTGCCGGTGAGGGTGCCGTCGTCGATCAGGCTGCCGATCGGGGCGGGCAGCGCGATGACGAAGTGGTTCTTCTCCTGCGCCTCGTCGGGCCAGGCGAACAGGATCTCGCCGGCCGGCGCTTGGCTCTCCCAGTGGCCCTCGATCGCGGCGATCTTAGAGGGCTGGTGCTTGACGACGTAGTCGCCGGTGAGGTGGCCGAAGAAGAGCTGCAGCGGCACCAGGATCGCGGCGAGGCCGAGCCCCATCCGGACCATGGCGCGGGCCTCGGCGCGGTCCCGGTTCCGCAGCATCGACCACGCCCCCGTCGCGGCCACGCAGAAGCTGGTGGTGACGTAGGCGGCCAGGACCATGTGGGGGAAGCGGACCCAGACGACCCCGTTGAAGATGATCGCCCACCAGTCGGTCGGCACGAACACGCCGTCCGCGCGCAGGGCGAAGCCGGTCGGGTACTGCATCCACGAATTGTTCACGAGGATCCAGAACGACGACAGGCTGGTGCCGAGGCAGACCATCAGGCAGGCGAACAGGTAGAACCAGCGCGGCACCCGCCGCCGGCCGAACATCAGCACCCCGAAGAACGAGGCCTCCAGCGCGAAGGCCGTGAAGCTCTCGTAGCCGAGGAGCGGCCCCTGGATCGGGCCGGTGCGACGGGCGAGCTCGCTCCAGTTGGTGCCGAACTGGAACGCCATGACGATGCCGGAGACGACGCCGAGCCCGAAGGCGACCGCGAAGATCTTGAGCCAGAAGTCGAACAGGCGGTCGTAGACCGGCTCGTCCGAGATCATCGCCCGGGCCTGCAGGAAGGCGAGCCAGGCCGCCAGCCCGACCGTGAAGGCCGGGAAGATGATGTGGAACGAGACCGTGAAGGCGAACTGGATGCGCGAGAGCATCAGGGCGGAGATGTCCATCGTTCCTCCCTCGGCCGAAGCCCGCCGGTCCGCCGCCCCGGGGCGGGCGCGCCGCACCCTCAGATGTCCGCCGGCGGGGCGCGGGGAACCGCGCCTCGCGGAACTGTCAGACGTTGTCGATCCTCAGGACCGGCGCCGTCTCGGCCCGGCTGCGGCGGCAGGCCTCGGCGTCCCGCTTGAGGTCGATGCCGTAGGTCGGGATCACCGCCTTGAGGCGGGGCAGCCAGGCGTCCGGCGTGAGCCGGTCGGCGAAGCACTTCTCCAGCACCTCGACCGCGATGAAGGCCGCCGTCGAGGCGCCCGGCGAGGCGCCGAGCAGCGCGCAGATCGAGTTGTCGGCCGCGGCCACCAGTTCGGTGCCGAATTCGAGGTAGCCCTCCTCCAGCGGGTTCGTCTTGCCGGTCGGCTTGATCGTCTGCACCCGCTGGCCGGCCACCGCCGAGGTCCAGTCCTGCTTCAGCGCCTTGGGGAAGAAGTCCTTGAGGGTCGCGAACTGGTGGTCGGAGCTCTGGAGCACCTGGCCCACGAGGTACTCGGTGAGCGCGACGTTGTCCTTGGCGACGTCCAGCAGCGGCACGATGTTGTGGGGCGTCAGCGCGGTGAACAGGTCGGTGAGCGACCCGTGCTTGAGGAAGCGGGACGAGAAGCCCGCGTAGGGCCCGAACAGCAGCGAGCGCTTGCCGCCGATGATGCGGGTGTCGAGGTGGGGCACCGACATCGGCGGCGAGCCGGAGGCCGCCTTGCCGTAGACCTTGGCGTGGTGGCGCGCGCTGACTGCGTCGACGTCGCAGCGCAGCCAGATCCCCGAGACCGGGAAGCCGCCGTAGCCGCGCCCCTCCGGGATCTTCGAGGCCTGCAGCAGCGGCAGCGAGCCGCCGCCCGCGCCGATGAACACGAACTTCGCCGTCGCGGTCTGGCGCGTCCCGTCGTAGGTGTCCTCGACGGTCACGGCCCAGCGGCCGTCGTCGACCCGGTCCAGGGCGACGACCTTGCGGTTGTAGTGCACGGCGAAGCCGGGCTGCGCCGCGAGCTGCTTGACCAGCAGGTGCGTGAGGGCGCCGTAATCGACGTCGGTCCCGGTGACGATCCGGGTGGCGGCGATCGGCTCGCCGGGGGCGCGGCCCTCGATGATCAGCGGCGCCCAGCCGGCGATGACCTGCGGGTCCTCGCTGTACTCCATGCCGTGATAGCAGTGGTGCGCCGACATCGCGGCGTAGCGCGCCTTGAGGAACGCGACGTTCTCGGCCCCCCAGACGAAGCTCATGTGCGGGCAGGGATGGATGAAGGCGCGCGGATCGGGGATCGCGCCCTTCCGCACGAGGTGCGCCCAGAGCTGGCGCGAGATGTCGAACTCGGTGTTGACCTCCAGGGCCTTGGCGATGTCGACGCTGCCGTCGGGGCGCTGGGGCGTGTAGTTCAGCTCGCAATTGGCCGCGTGGCCGGTGCCGGCGTTGTTCCAGCCCTCCGAGCTCTCCTGCGCGCAGTCGTGCAGCGTCTCGAACATCGCGATCCTGAGCGACGGCTCCAGCTCCTTCAGCATCGTGCCGAAGGTCGCGCTCATGATCCCGGCGCCGATCAGCACCACGTCGGGATTGTCGTCGTCGCTCATGGCGGCCATCGGGCCCCTCCTCAGGCGGTCTTGTTCGGAACGAAGGGGAGCCTGGCCTCGGCGCCGGGGGCGAGGATCACGTAGGCCCGGCACCAGGGCTCGTCGTCGACGAGGCGCCAGGAATGGCCGGAGCCGGCCGTGTCCTCGGCGATGAGGATGTCGCCGGGGCGGATCGTGAAGTGCGCGCCGGCCCTCGTCTGGAAGTCGAGGGTGCCGCGCAGGGTGATGACGAACTGCCGGGTCGGCGCCGCGTGCCACGCGTAGGTGCCGCCGGCCTGGGTCTCGCGGAAGGAGATCGAGACCACGTCGGTCGTGCCGCTGAGGATGTCGCCGCGCTCGCCGTGGGGCAGGTCGATGACGCCTTCCTCGAAGTAGGAATTGTCGTCGTCACCGGTCCAGATGCGTACGCAGCGGATCATCGGGCAGAACTCCGACTTCGGACGGGCGCCTCAGCGCCAGAGGTTGGTCTTGGCGAGGTCGACGATCTCGGTGCCGCGCCCGTCGATCACCGCCCGGGCGAGCCACATCCCGAAGCCCGTCACCTGCTCGAGGCCGACCTTCGGCGGCATCGACAGTTCCTGGCGAGCCGAGACGACGTCGAGCAGCGCCGGGCCGTCATGGGCGAGCATCTCGGCCATCGCCTCCGGCAGCGCGGCCGGGTCCTCGACGCGCCGGGCGAAGATGCCGGCCCCGCTCGCCATGGCGGCGAAGTCCGGGTTCACCAGCTCGACGCCGGTCTCGAGGAAGCCCGCGGCCTTCATCTCCATCTCGACGAAGCCCAGCGTGCCGTTGTTCAGCACCACGATCTTCACCGGCAGCCTGTGCTGGTTGAGGGTCAGCAGGTCGCCCATCAGCATGGCGAAGCCGCCGTCGCCGGAGAACGAGATGATCTGCCGCCCGGGATAGGCCGCCTGCGCGCCGATCGCCTGCGGCAGGGCGTTGGCCATGGAGCCGTGGTTCAGCGAGCCGATCAGCCGGCGCTTGCCGTTCATGGCGAGGTAGCGCGCCGCCCAGATCGTCGGCGTGCCGACGTCGAAGGTGAAGACCGCGTCCTCGGAGGCCGCCTCGCTGAGCGTCCGGGCGACGTATTGCGGGTGGATCTTGCCGCCCGGCTTGCCCACCGCCAGCGCGTCGAGCCCGGCGCGGGCCTTGCGGTAATGGGCGAGGCTGTCGTCGAGATGCGCCCGGTCGGTCTTCGCCTGCAGCTTCGGCAGCAGCGCCGCGATCGTCTCCCCGACGTCGCCGATCAGGCCGAGGTCGATCCGGCAGTGGCGCCCGAGGCTCCCGGCCCGCAGGTCGACCTGCGCGACTTTCGCGTCCTCCGGGTAGAACTGGCGGTAGGGGAAGCCGGTGCCGAGCAGCAGCAGGGTGTCGCAGTCGAGCATCGCCCGGTAGCCCGACGAGAAGCCGATCAGGCCGGTCATGCCGACGTCGTAGGGATTGTCCCACTCGACGTGCTCCTTGCCACCGAGCGCGTGGACGACCGGCGCCTTCAGCGCCTCGGCGAGCTGCAGCAGCTCCGCGTGGGCGCCGGCGCAGCCGCGGCCGCAGAACAGGGTCACGCGCCCGGCCGCGTTGAGCATGTCGGCGAGCGCGTCGAGGTCGGCGTCGCGCGGGCGCACCACCGGCGGGGGCGGCACCAGGGCGGCGGAGAGTTCGGGCGCCCCGCCCGGCATGGCCATGAGGCCGACATCGCCGGGGATCACCACCACGGCGACCCCGCGCTCGGCGATGGCGACGCGGATCGCGGTCTCGATCACGCCCGGCAGTTGGGCCGGCGAGGAGACCAGCTCACAGTAGTGGCTGCATTCCTGGAACAGGTTCTGCGGGTGCGTCTCCTGGAAGTAGCCCCGGCCGATCTCCGCCGAGGGGATCTGGGCCGCGATGGCCAGCACCGGCACGCGCGAGCGGTGCGCGTCGAACAGGCCGTTGATCAGGTGCAGGTTGCCGGGCCCGCAGGAGCCGGCGCAGACCGCGAGCGCGCCGGTCAGGTGCGCCTCGGCGCCGGCCGCGAAGGCGGCGCTCTCCTCGTGGCGCGTGTGGATCCAGGCGATCGAGCCGTCCTGGCGCAGGGCCTCGGTCAGGCCGTTGAGGCTGTCGCCGACCACGCCGTAGATGCGCTTCACGCCGGCCTGCGCCAGCGCCCGGACGAACAGATCGGCGACCTTCGTGCTCATGGTGTCTCGCTCAGCTGAGGGGGGCGGACGGGCGGTCCCGGCGCGCTTCAGGCGCCGGCCAGCCCGTGGCCGATCATGGTCTTGGGATCGCACACCGCGTCGAAGCGCTCGGCCGGGACGCCCTCGGCCAGGGCGGCCTCGCGCAGCGTCGTGCCCTCGTCGTTGGCACGGTGGGCGATCTTCGAGGCGAGGTCGTAGCCGATCACCGGCGACAGGGCCGTGACCAGCATCAGCGACTGGTTCACGGTTTCGTCGATCCGCTTCCGGTTGAGCTCCGTGCCCTCGACCGAGTAGGTCCGGAACTTCTCGCAGGCATCGCCCAGCACGCGGGCCGCGTGCAGCGTGTTGTTGATGATGATCGGGCGCATCGCGTTCAGCTCGAAATTGCCCTGCGCGCCCGCGAAGGCGACCGCGTTGTCCTCGCCGATCACCTGGATGCAGACCATCACCATGGCCTCGCACTGGGTCGGGTTGACCTTGCCGGGCATGATCGAGGAGCCCGGCTCGTTGGCGGGCAGCAGCAGCTCGCCGAGGCCGCAGCGCGGCCCCGAGGCCAGCCAGCGCATGTCGTTGGCGATCTTCATCAGCGCGACCGCGAGTCCGCGCACCGCCGCCATGGCGGCGACCATGGCGTCCAGCGAGCCCTGCGCGGCGAACTTGTTGGGCGCGGTGACGAACGGCCTGCCGGTCAGCGCGGCGATCTGGCCGGCGATCTCCGCGCTGAAGCCCTCCGGGGCGTTGAGGCCGGTGCCGACCGCGGTGCCGCCGGCCGCGAGCTTGTACAGCCCGGCGCGCGACGCCTCGATGAGGGCCAGCGCGTCGCGCATCTGCGCCACGTAGCCCGACCATTCCTGGCCGACCGTGAGCGGCGTCGCGTCCTGGAGGTGGGTCCGGCCGGTCTTGACCACGTCCATCCAGGCCCGCGCCTTGGCGTCGATCGCGTCGGCCAGCGCCCGCGCCTGCGGGAGGAGGACCTCGTCGAGCTCGAGCACCGTGGCGATGTGCATCGCGGTCGGGAAGGTGTCGTTCGACGACTGGCCCATGTTGACGTGGTCGTTCGGGTGGACCGGGCTCTTGGAGCCGAGCGTACCGCCGAGGAGCTGGATGGCGCGGTTCGACAGCACCTCGTTGACGTTCATGTTGGACTGGGTGCCGGAGCCGGTCTGCCAGACGTAGAGCGGATAGTGCGCGTCGAGCTTCCCCGCGATCGTCTCGTCGGCGGCCTGGACGATGGCCTGCGCGCGCCAGTCCTCCAGGCGGCCGGCGGCGGCGTTGACCAGGGCGGCGGCCTTCTTGACGTAGCCGTAGGCGTGGTAGACCCGCTTGGGCATGCGATCGTTGCCGATCGAGAAGTGCTGGAGCGAGCGCTGGGTCTGCGCCCCCCAGTAGCGGTCCGCCGGCACGTCGATCCCGCCCATCGAGTCCGTCTCCCGCCGCATCCCCGTGGCGGAGATGCCGATCGGGACATCGCGCAGGACGGGATGGTCCGGGACGGGCGCGTTCATCGTCATCCTTCTCGGCGTCGAACCGTGTGGCACAGTACAAGACTGGGTCGGCGAACCGGGTGCGCTTTGACGTAAACGGTAGCGGTTTACTTTGCTGTTGAGAGATCTGAAGCGTTTTGAAGAGATTTTATGCCAATTGATAGTTCGTAGTCAGTATTAAAAACTTTGAAAAACGGCATCACAAATCATCATTGCGGATTGCCAGACAACATAGATCGATGTCAAGCGTTCGCCGGCGCAGAGGCTGCAAAAACATTCCCTGAATTGGTCAATTTCTAGCGCTTCTGCTCCCCGGATCGGCGGCCCGAGCCGGACAAGGGCGCGCTATCGAGAGTCCGGACTTGCGCCGCCTCCGTCGCGCCGAGGGGGCCGGCCGAGCGGTCCCAGCGCAGCGGCGCGCCGTCGATCCCCACGGGCGCGTGCAGCCGCAGGGTGGGGCCCCACGCCGTCTGCTCGATCTCCGGGGCGTGATCCAGGTCCCGAACTCCGTCGAAGGCGGGCCCCGGCGCGCTGCCGGGATGGTCCGTGAGCAGGCGCGCGGTCCGGGCCAGGGAGAGCCGCGCGGTGACGGCGCGCCCCTCGCGCTGCCGGGCGATCAGGCCCCGTACGGACGCTGCCGCCATCAGGTAGCCGGTGGCGTGGTCGAGCGCCTGGACGGGCAGCGGCACCGGCCGTTCGGCCTGACTCCAGCG
The DNA here is from genome assembly GCF_028583545.1 of Methylobacterium sp. NMS14P. Lineage (NCBI taxonomy): Bacteria > Pseudomonadati > Pseudomonadota > Alphaproteobacteria > Hyphomicrobiales > Methylobacteriaceae > Methylobacterium > Methylobacterium sp. NMS14P. The sequence goes on from NZ_CP087106.1 coordinate 5,513,739, forward strand.
CTGCCCGGCCGCCGCGATGCCGGTCGCCATCTGGACGAGGCTGTCGAAGCCGCGCCGTCCGGCCCAGGGGCCGGTCCAGCCGTAGGCGCAGAGCGCGACGTCGATCAGGTCCGGGTTGAGTGCCAGGCGTCGCGCCGCGCCGTAGCCGAGCCGCTCGAGGGCGTCGGGGCGGTACCCGTGCACGAGGATGTCGGCCTCGGCGAGCAGGGTCTCGAAGTGCTGGCGGTCGTCGGCCCGCCGGAGGTCGAGCCGCGTGCAGACCTTGCCCAGGGTGACGTCGGGCGCCAGGGACGGCTCGTCCCAGCCGGGCGGGTCGATCCGCAGGACGTCGGCGCCGAGGCCGGCCAGGAAGCGCGTGGCCACCGGTCCCGCCAGGATGCGGGTCAGGTCGAGGACCCGGATGCCCGCGAGGGGGCGGGCCGGATCCGGGCGCCACGGCGCAGGGTGCTGGACGGGCCGTTCCGTCACCGACACGAGGGGTTCGTCCCGGACCGCCCGGCCCTGGTCCAGTCCCTCCCAATCGTCGATGCCGCGCATCGCCGCGGCGCAGCCGCCGGCGCGCAGGATCGCCGTTTCCAGGTCCTCGGCCGACGCGTCGGCCACGGCGGCCGCGACCGCCTCCCGCTCGCCCGGACAGTCGAGGATTGCCAGGGAGGCGGCGCGGTGACGGGGCGCGTTGGTGTGCAGCCGGATCCAGCCATCCGCCGCCCGGTAATCGCCGGCGATCGGGTCCCAGGCGGCCGGCAGCGTCCAGCCCTGCGGCCGCACCGAGGTGCCGAACCACGCCGAGGCCAGGTGCTGGTCGACCGTGACGGCTGGCGCCCGTCCGGACCGGCCGAGGAGTTCGGAGACGGCGAGGCCGGCGGCGGCGATCGACGCCGTCGCCAGCGCGGTGACCGGGAAACAGGAGGGCAGGCTCCCGGTGCCGGTGATCGTCAGCCGGTCCGCGGCCTCGGGCGGCAGCGCCAGGGCCGCCAGCGCCTCCGCGAGGATCGGCGGCAGGGCGTCGTGGTCGGCGTGTCGTTCGCGCATGGTCGCGGCCCTCGGGTGGTTCGCGCACGCTGCCGGCCGTCGACGGATTGATCAATCTTGATACATCTGATCAACATGACGGACTGGCTGGACCGCGCCGAAGTTCTCGACGCCCTCGGGATCCGGGCCCAGACGCTCTACGCCTATGTCAGCCGCGGGCTGATCGAGGCGCGGCGGGCGCCGGGCCGGCGCCACAGCCAGTACCGGGCCACCGACGTCGCGGCGCTCGCCGACCGGCGCGGCCGGAGCCGCGCCAGCGCGGCGATCGCCGCGGGAGCCATGGCCTGGGGCGAGCCGTCGGTCGTCACCGCGATCAGCACCGTCCACCGGGGCAGCCTGATCTATCGCGGCCGCGACGCCGTGGCGTTCGCCCGCGACGCGAGCCTGGAGGCGACCGCCGACCTCCTGTGGGACAGCCCGGAGCCGACGCTGTTCGACGTTCCGGCCAACGCGGCCGCGACGCCGTTCCTGGCGCTGGCCGGGCTCCTGCAGGACGCCGAGGCCGCGCTGGGCCGCGGGCATCACCGCCTGTGCCGCGACGCCCGCCGCGCCGTCGGGCATCTCGCCGGCGCCTGCGGGATCCCCGAGGGCCGGGCGCCCCTGCATCAGGGCCTCGCGCGGCTCTGGTCCCTCGACGCCGCGACCGCCGACCGGGTCCGCCAGGCGCTGGTGCTGCTGGCCGACCACGAGTTGAACGCCTCGACCTTCGCGACCCGGGTCGCCGCCTCCACCGGCGCGCCGATCGCGGCCTGTCTCATGGCCGGGCTGAGCGCCCTGTCGGGCCCTCGCCACGGCGGCGCTTCCGCGGCGGTGCTGCGGCTCGTCGACGAGGCCGTCGCGACGGGCCCCCGGGAGGCGGTGCGCGCCTGCCTGGATCGAGCCGGGGCGCTGCCGGGCTTCGGCCACCCGCTCTACCCGGACGGCGACGTCCGCGCCGCGGCCCTGGGCGCGGTCCTGCCCGCCGATCCCCTGCTGGACGCCGTCCGGGACTGCGCCGAGGCGGCGACGGGCGCGCGGCCGAACATCGACTTCGCGCTGACGGCGCTCGTCCGGACGGCGGGCCTGCCGCGGGGCGCGCCGTTCACGATCTTCCTGCTCGGCCGGAGCCTGGGCTGGGCGGCGCACGCCATGGAGCAGGGCCGCCAGGGGACGCTGATCCGGCCGCGGGCCCGGTACGAGGGGCGGCGGAGCCCGGCGGACCGCCCATAGCGGGAGGGCCGGCCTCGCGGCCGGCCCTCCGTCTGTCGCGGCCCCCCGCGGGGCGGGCGCCGGCCTCAGGCGAACATGTCGGGCTGGGTCTCGGCGATGTGGCTGTAGAGCGTCTGGAAGTGCAGCCAGCCGATATAGTCGCTGCCGACGTGCTCGCGGCTGTAGCGGGCGGTCTTCTCCGAGAGGAGTTGCGGCTTGATGCCGGAGGCCTCGACCAGGAGCTGCTGCTGGCAGGCCCGCTCCAGGGCGATGAACCAGAAGGCCGCGTCGTCGATGCTGTGCTGCGAGCAGGTCAGCAGGCCGTGGTTCTGGTGCAGCACGCCGCGGTTGCGGCCGATCTGCTGGGCGACCGACAGGCCGCTCTCCTTCTCCACCGCCACGGCGCCCGCCGAGGCACCGATCACCGCGTGGCTGTTGTAGAAGGCCGCCGCGTCCTGGCTGATCATCTCCAGCGGCCGGCCGGTGGCGCACCACGCGGTGCCGTAGGTGGTGTGCGCGTGGCACATCGCCATGACCTCCGGGTACTCCTCGTGCACGGCGGCGTGGAGGACGAAGCCCGCGCGGTTGATGGCGTGGCGCCCCTCGACCACCCGGCCCTTGTGGTCGGCCAGGATCAGGTTCGACATCCGCACCTGCGAGAAGTGCACGCACATCGGGTTGGTCCAGTACAGCTCCGGGCGCTCCGGGTCGCGGATCGTCAGGTGCCCGGCGAAGCCGTAGTCGAAGCCGTGCATCGCGAAGGCGCGGCAGGCGGCGACGAGGTGCTTCTTGCGGTAGTCCCGCTCCTCGGCGTGGTCGGCGAAGTCCGGGATCTCCGGGAAGATCAGGCCGGCCTGCTCGGGCTGGTAGATCGAGGTCCGCCTGCGGCCGGCATCGTCGTTCGGCAGGTCGAGGGCGACGGCCGCCTCGTGGGCGTGATCGTCGAGCATGGCGTCTCCTTTCGTCGGGGTACGGACCGGGCCGCCGATCGCGTCGTGGCCGGCACTATCCTGCCGGATCCGCGCGTTGACAAACGACGATTTTTCACGCTTTCCGTGAATTGAATTCATGGATCGCGCATGCGCCGGACCCCGAGCTTCTCCGCCCTGCGGGCCTTCGAGGCGGCCGCGCGCCTGGGCAGCTTCGCCCGCGCCAGCGAGGAGCTGCACCTCACGCCCTCGGCGGTCAGTCACCAGATCCGGGCGCTGGAGCGCTGGTTCGGGCGCGCCTTGTTCCGGAGGGCGAACCGCCAGGCGCTCCTCACCGCCGACGGCCAGCGCCTGCTGGCCGGGCTCTCGAGCGCCTTCGACGCTATCGAGGCGGTCTGCGCCGACCTCAGCCCGCCGTTGCCCACGTCGCTGGCCGTGCACTGCACGCCGAGCTTCGCGGCGAAGTGGCTCGGGCCGCGGCTCCCCGCCTTCGTGGAGGCGCATCCCGGCATCGCCATCCGCCTGTCGACCAGCGCCGACCCGGTGGATCTCGGCCGGCACGCGGAGATCGACATCCTGATCGCCTACGGCCGGCCGCCGCACGGGCCCGGCCTGACCGTCGAGTCCCTCGGCCCGGAGGAGATCGCCGCCCTCTGCGCGCCGGAGGTCGCCCGGGCCGCGCGGCCGGACGCGGCCGGATCGATCGGGCCCTTCACCCGGCTCGACTCGTCCTTCAGCCCCGTCCGCTGGCCGGACTGGTTCGCCCATAACGGCCTGCCGGTCCCGGGCGGGGCGGCGGGCGCGGCCTTCGACCGGGGCTCGCTGGTGATCTCGGCGGCCGTCCAGGGACTCGGCGTAGCGCTGGAGACCCTGCGGTTCGCCCGGGACGAGCTCGCCGCCGGGCAACTCGTGCGCCTGGGCGGCGGCCGGGCCGCGAGCCTGACCCGCGACCTACACTTCATCTGCTACCGCGAGCGCGACGGGGCCCTGGAGAAGATCCGGGTCTTCCGGCGCTGGCTCCTGCACGTGGAGGCGGAGAGCCGGGCCGGGACGGCCTGAGGCAGTCCAGACCTCCCACGCGCACGCCCTGAGAGCTGCGAGCGCCTCGGATCGAGGGGCAAGCGGCCTATGGCGGAGCGCGACCGGCCCCCTCTCCCGTTCGGGGGAGGAAACCCGCGCCCTTAAAGCTGGCGGATCAGCCCTCCGAGACCTCGAAACCTGCGTAGCCGTAGCCCGCAGAGGGGGCGGGGCAGGCGGCGCCGTCGGTCAGACCGGACGATGCCGATCTTGTCATGCGACAGGTCTCAACGGGACCGGGAACCGCTCTAGGTGCAGGCCCAAGCAACGAGGCGATGCCGTCGCCCAGGGAGAGAACGCCCCATGTCCCTTTCCGCCAAGCTGCAGCGGCGCGCCGATGAGGGCCGGCCCGTCCGGGTCGGCCTGATCGGCGCCGGCAAGTTCGGCTCGATGTACCTGTCGCAGGCGCCGCGCACGCCCGGCATCCACCTCGTCGCGGTGGCCGACCTGTCGCCGGACCGCGCGCGCGAATCGCTGCGCCGGGTCGGCTGGGATGACGCCCGGTTCGCCGCGCGCGGGCTGGAGGAGGCCGCGCGCGGCGGCACGACCCTCGTGACCGAGGATGCCGACGCGATGATCGCGAGCCCGTTCGTGGACATCGTCATCGACGCCACCGGCAGCCCGGCCGCCGGCATCCGCCACGCGCTCAAGGCCTTCGCGCACGGCAAGCACATCGTCATGGTCAACGTCGAGGCCGACGTGCTGGCCGGGCCGCTGCTGGCGCGCCGGGCGGCCGAGGCCGGGGTGATCTACTCCATGGCCTCGGGCGACCAGCCGGCGCTCATCGCCGAGCTGGTCGACTGGGCCCGCACCATCGGGCTGGAGGTGATCTGCGCCGGCAAGGGCACCAAGTACCTCCCGGCCTACCACGCCTCCACGCCCGACACGGTCTGGGGCCATTACGGCTTCAGCGAGAGCCAGGTCGCCGGCGGCGACTTCAACCCGCAGATGTTCAACTCCTTCCTCGACGGCACCAAGTCGGCGCTGGAGATGGCCGCGGTGGCCAATGCCTGCGGGCTCACCCCGCCGCGCGACGGACTCGCCTTCCCGCCTTGCGGCGTCGACGACCTGCCGGGCATCCTGAAGCCGGTGGCGGATGGCGGCCTCCTCACCGAGCGCGGCACCGTCGAGGTGGTCTCGTCGGTGGAGCGGGACGGGCGGCCGGTCTTCCGCGACCTGCGCTGGGGCGTCTACGCGGTGTTCGAGGCGCCGAGCCCCTACGTGCGCGACTGCTTCGCCCAGTACGGCCTCAAGACCGATTCGAGCGGCCGGTTCGCCGCGACCTACAAGCCCTATCACCTGATCGGCCTCGAGCTCGGCATCTCGGTCGCCTCCATCGCGGTCCGCGGCGAGGCGACGGGGGCGACGGGCGACTGGCGCGGCGACGTCGCCGCCACGGCCAAGCGCGCGCTGCGGGCCGGGGAGCGGCTCGACGGCGAGGGCGGGTTCACCGTCTACGGCAAGCTGATGCCGGCGGCCGAGTCCCTGGCGCAGGACGCCCTGCCGATCGGGCTCGCTCACAACATGGTCCTCAAGACCGACGTGCCCGCCGGCCGGGCCGTGCGCTGGAGCGACGTCGCCTTCGACGCCGATCAGGAGGCGATCCGCGTCCGGCGCGAGATGGAGGCCCTGTTCCGCGGGGGGGCGGGGCGGGCCGCTGGGTAGCGCCTCAGGCGCGCCGGCCGGCCGTGCGCCCGGTCGGCGAGCGCCCGACGAGCTTCCGGAACGTGCGGCTCATGGCGCTGGCGCTCGTGAAGCCCGATCGCGCGGCGACCTCCGCCATCGACCCCGCGCCGGAGCGGATCAGGGCCTCGGCCCGGCCGACGCGCTCGCGCATGATGTACTGGTAGGGCGTGACCCCGGTGGTCTGGCGGAAGGCCCGGATGAAGTAGCCCTCGCTGAGCCCGACGATGCCGGCCAGGGCGGAGACGGTGATCTCCCGGTCCAGGTGCTCCCGGATGTACGCGCAGGCCCGTCCGGCCTGCGTCGCCGAGAGGTCGGGCGCCGCCGACCGGCCCGGCGCGCGCATGGTGATGACCGAGCGCAGGACCGCCAAGTGGAGGCTCTCGATCAGCAGCGGATCGGGCGACGGATCGTCCCGGTGCGCGCAAGCCAGCGCGTCGAGGATGTGACAGGTGCTGCGGCAGGCGCGGAGGTCGCGCCCGTCCGCGGCGAAGGCGATCTTGCCGATCGGCGCCTCGGCGAGCCGCTCGACGGCCGCGGCCGAGAAGGAGAGGACGCGCCCGGAATACGGACCCACCCACCGGGTCGTGCCGTTCAGGCCGGGGCGCCGGACCAGCAGGCCCTCGCGCTCGCTCAGCCGCGCCGCGATCTCGTAATCGACCGCGTGGTGCGCCCCCGCGGGCTGCGTGCTGGCGGCGACCTCGAGGCCGGTGACCGCGTGCGTGCTCCACCCGCCGACGGGGAAGCGGAAATCGATGAAGGTGATCTCCGGGAGGCCGCGGTCGCTCGGCGCGTAGCAGGTCAGCTCGGGACGGCCGGAGAGATGCCCCGCACTGCCGCTGGTGGCGTACGCGATCGTCTCGGCTGTGGTCGCGGCTGAGCCCTCGGCTGAACTCTCGATCGTGCTGTCCATGCGGGTCCGTCGATCCCGGTGTCGTCGCGGTCTCGCCCCGCGACGGAGGAGGGCGGCACCGCGGCCGCCCTCCCGGTGTCAGACCGTCAGCGTCAGACCGTCAGCGCAGGGAGCCGGTCACGCCGCCGACGACGCCGCCGACCGCGCCGAGCACGCTGCCCACCAGGCCGCTCACCAAGCCGCCGACCTGGCCCACGACCCCCGAGACCGCACCGAGCTCCTGGCTCGCGTCGACCCCGAGGCCGACGGTGAGGCCGACCCCGAGGCCGCCGCCGACCTGGTCCAGCTCGGCAGCGCTCAGCTCGCGGACGGTATCGATGCTGTCCTGCATGATCGTTCTCCAGATTGAGATTCAGGAAGAAGGTTATTTTGCTTCGATCTATTGTCTGATCGTAGCGTCGAGGCGCCTTGGACGTCGGCGCCTGCCTTTAGGATTACAGAGATGTGCTTCGTGTCAATCGGTCTCGGGCGGCCGATATGGTTTGCGGACGATCGACATCGGCGACTGCGCAAAAACTGACAGGGCTTGCCTTTCGCGGACGGTGTTCCAGTCGTTTCGGGAACCGCCGGCTTGCGCGCTGCGAAACGTCGGGCTCCGACGCGGCTTCTCGTGCAAGATCTTCGCAGTGCAGCATGGAATATCGCAAAAATTGACCTGATTTTGCGCCGCAAAACAAGCGAGGCCAATTCTTCGATTAAACCATTGCCAGAAAAGCAATTATCCCGATACATGCGACGTTCTGACGCGGCTAAAAGTATTCAAAATTCGTTGCGCCGGCAAGTGTTGACACACAACTCCCGCGATGCGACCGAGTAAGGCGGCACATGCTCGGCGCATTGTCCTCGAATACGGCTATTTCCTTCAAGAAGGTTGCTTTCCCCGGGTGCCAAGTCCGCTCTTTCGACTTGAGGTTATCGAAGCGCGACGCAACGCGTGGCTGGGCGAGGCGCAGATCATCCAGCCTCTGCCGGTTCGCGTCGTGGCCCTGGCCTGCGTGATCATGGTGGCGGCGGTCGGCCTCTACGCCTCGCAGGGGACCTACACGCGCCGCATCCACGCCGTCGGCCTGCTCGCGCCCGATATCGGGCTGATCAGCCTCGCCAGCCCGGTGGCGGGGCGCGTCGGCTCGACCGGCGTCCGGGAGGGTGACAAGGTCGCCCGCGGGCAGCTCCTGTACACGATCGACCTCGACGCCGTGTCGGCGAGCGGCCCCACGCAGGAGCGCGTGATTGCCGAGCTGGAACGGCAACGCCAGAGCGTGGAGCGGCAGCGGACCGCCCGGGCCGATCTGGCCGGCACGGAGCGGCAGGCGCTGCGCGAGCAGGTGGCGAATCTGAGCGAACAGTCGACCCAGCTCGCCAAGCAGATCGACCTGCAGGACAAGCTCGTACCGCCGCTCCGGGCACGGGTCGAGGAACTCGCCGACGCCGTCGCGCGCGGCTACGCCCGCGCCGCCGACTTTCAGAGCCAGAACTACCTCTACATGCAGGCGAGCGCGCAGCTCGCGCAGTTCCAGCAGAGCCGCCTCCAGATCGACGGCAAGCTCGCCGACACGAGATCCCAGCTCGCCGCCTACGACGACCGGCTGGCCCGCGACCTCGCCGACCTCGACCGGACCGCCGCACAGCTGGCGCAGCAGAAGGCCGAGAGCGAGGCGCGCCGCGCCATCGAGATCCGGGCGCCGGAGGCCGGGACCCTGACGTCGATCCGCGCGCAGGTCGGCCAGACCGTGGCGGCCGGGGCGACGCTCCTGACCCTGCTGCCGAGCGCCGGGCGCCTCCAGGCGAACCTATTCGTCGATTCGTCGGCCATCGGCTTCGCCGAGGCCGGCGCGCCCGTGATGCTGCGCTACGCCGCCTTCCCGTTCCAGCGCTTCGGCCTGCACCGCGGCGTCGTCACCGAGGTCACGCGGGCGCCGCTGGGCAGCGACGACGCGCCCGATTTCGCGCGGCGCACCGCCGCCCGGGGCGAGGGGACCGACCTCTACCGCATCGTGGTCCGGCCGGACTCCGACACCGTGCTGGCCTACGGCGAGCGGCGCAGCCTCGAGGCGGGCATGCGGGTCGAGGCCGACATCGCCCTGGAGAAGCGGTCGCTCTACCGCTGGCTGCTCGACCCCGTGACGCATGTCCGGGAGAGCCTCGCCCTCGTCACGCGCGGCGGCCTCGACGCCCTGCCGGTCCGGAAGGCCGCGCCGTGACGGCGCCGTCCGTCGCCGCCCGGCTGGATTTCGGGCTCCGCCGCCGGGTGCCGGTCGTCCTCCAGGCCGAGGCCGCCGAGTGCGGCATGGCCTGCCTCGCGATGGTCCTGGCCTATCACGGGCGCCAGATCGACCTCGCGACGCTGCGGCGGCGCCATCCCCTGTCCCTCAAGGGCATGACCCTGCGCAACCTGATCGACCTCTGCGGCGCGCAGGGCCTGACCGCCCGCGCCCTGCGGGTCGAGCTGACGGACCTGCCCCGGCTCCGGCTGCCCTGCATCCTGCACTGGGGCCTCAACCACTTCGTGGTGCTGACCCGGGTCGAGCGCGGCGGCCTCGTCATCAACGATCCGGGCCGCGGCCGGCGCCGGGTCAGCCTCGCGGAGGCCTCGCGAGAGTTCACCGGCGTCGCCCTGGAGGCGGTGCCCAACCCGGGCTTCCGGCGCGAGCGGGCCGCCCCGGGCCTGCGGCTGCGCGACCTGTTCCGCAACATGGCCGGCATCCGCGCCGCCCTGGCCCAGGTCCTGGCCCTCTCCCTGGGGATCGAGCTCGTCGCCCTCCTGATGCCCATCGCCTCGCAGGTCGTGATCGACGAGGTGATCGTGAACGCCGACCACGACCTGCTCCTCGTGGTGGCGATCGGCCTCGCGCTGCTGCTGCTGCTCCAGCTCGGCCTCAGCATCGCCCGCACCTGGGCGATCATGCTGGCCGGGACCCGGCTGAACTACCAGTGGTCGGCCGGCCTGTTCGACCACCTGTCGCGGCTGCCCCTCGACTATTTCGAGAAGCGCCACGTCGGCGACGTGATCTCGCGGTTCGGCTCCCTGGCCACCATCCAGAAGGGCCTGACGACCGACCTCGTCCAGGCCATGCTCGACGGGCTCATGGCGGTCGGCATGCTGGCCATGCTGACGGTCTACGGCGGCTGGCTGGTCGCGGTGGTCCTGGCCTCGACGGCGCTCAACGCGGTCCTGCGGGTCTTCGCCTACGCCGCCTACCGGGAGGGCAGCGAGGAGGCCCTCGTGGCCGAGGCCCGCCAGCAGACGCACTTCATCGAGACGGTCCGCGGCATGGCGAGCGTCAAGCTCCTCGACCTGCGCGAGCGGCGCGGCGGCGCCTGGATGAACCACTTCGTCACGGCCCTGAACGCCCGGCTGCGGCTGCAGCGACTCGACCTCGTATTCGGCCGCGCGAACGAGTTCCTGTTCGGCCTCGACCGCCTGATCCTGCTGGTTCTCGGCGCCCGCGCGGTCATCGGCGGGTCCCTGTCGCTCGGCATGCTGGTGGCGTTCCTGGCCTACCGCGACCAGTTCGCCACCCGGATCGGCAGCCTGATCGACGCGTGGTTCAAGCTGCGCATGCTCGACGTGCAGACCGACCGGCTCGCCGACATCGTGCTGTGCGAGCCCGAGGAGCAGGATCTCGCCGCCGGCGCGCAGCCGGGGGCGCCCCCGGTCGCCGCCCTGAGAGCCGGCGCGCTCGCCGGCGCGGGCCTGGCGCTGCGCTACGGGGCGGACGAGCCCTGGATCTTCCGCGGGGTCTCGCTGTCGGTGCGGGCCGGCGCCTGCTTCGCGATCACCGGTCCCTCGGGCTGCGGCAAGACCTCGCTCATGAAGGTGATGATGGGGCTGACGCCCCCCAGCGAGGGGATCGTCACGGCCGACGGCCAGGACATCCGCGTCGCCGCCGGGTCCTACCGGCGCCGGATCGCCGGCGTGATGCAGAGCGACGGCCTGTTCGCCGGCTCGATCGCCGAGAACATCGCGGCCTTCGACGAGCATCCGGACGCGGGCTGGATCGCCGAGTGCGCCGCCCGGGCGGCGATCCTGGACGACATCCGCCGCATGCCGATGGGCTTCGAGAGCCTCGTCGGCGACATGGGCTCGACCCTGTCGGGCGGCCAGAAGCAGCGCGTCGTGCTGGCGCGCGCCCTCTACCGGCGGCCCGAGATCCTGTTCCTCGACGAGGCCACGAGCCATCTCGACGAGGCCACCGAGGCGGTGATCGCCCAGGCCCTGCGGGACCTGCGGATGACGCGGGTCATCGTCGCCCATCGCCCGGCCACGATCGCCCACGCGGACGCGGTCTTCGATTTCCCCGCCGAGCTCCGGGACCGGGCGGATTTCGCCGCCGCCGGCTGACGCGCCGCGCCTAGGGGAGCGCGGGCCGGAGGTCGCCCGGCGCCAGGCCGAAGCGCTTGCGGAAGCCGCGGTTGAAGGTCGGCACGTCGGTGAACCCGCACGCGTAGGCGATCGAGGCGATCCGCACCTTGCCGTCGCGGGACGCTTCGAGGCGCCGGCGCGCGAGGTCGAGGCGCGCCTCGCGGATCGCCGCCGCGATGCCGCCGGTCTCCGCGAAGGCGCGGTACAGGCTGGTCCGGGAGAGTCCCAGCGCGCGCTGGATGTCCTGCGGGTTCAGGTCGGGATCGTGCATCCGCCGCGCGATATGGGCGCGGGCGAGCGACACGACGGCCGCCTGCGAGACCGCCTCCGGATCGCCGCGCCGGGCCGCGCCGTCGACAAGGTGGCCGAGGAGATGGAGCACGCCCTCGACGGCCGCCTGCGCCTCGTCCGCGGACATCCAGGCGATCGAGCCGGCCACGCTGCGCAGCCGCGCCCGGACCTCCGCCCCGGACGGGTGCGGGGTGAGGCTGCGGCCCGCGAAGGCGTCGGCGTCGCCGACCCAGGCCTCGAACATCTCGCGCGGCACGGCGAGGCGGATCTCGTCGTAGGCGCTCTGGGTGCCGGCCACGAAGGGCCGGTTCCGTGACAGGAAGCCGATGTCGCCGGGGGTCAGCTGTGCCCCGCGGCCGTTCTGCTCCTGGTAGCCGACGCCGTCGAGGGCGAGGCCGATCACCACCATCCCGCGGGCGTTCCGGTCGACGTGGCGGGAGCGGAACTCCACCTCGACCGGGCTGCTCACCGTGTGGGTCAGCGACCAGCCGGCCGAGGCCACGGTCAGGCGCTTGGCCGAGAACCGCTCCCGTGGATGCTGCCGGTCGATATCGCCGAACGCCGCCAGGGCCGTGCAGCGCCAGAACTCGAAGGCCTGCTTGGGGTCGACGTGACTGGTCGTCTCGACGAGGCTCGGGACAAGCACCGGGCTAGACACGTGTGAGACCCCCGTCGTGCCCGGCGATTCCTTCCGGCCGCCTGCGCAACTCTATCGTGTGAATCTTGCCGGATTGGCAACCGGCGCCACCCGCCGCGGTCCCGCGTGCTGGTGGCTCGCGCCGCCTCCGGCGCTCCCTACGCAACGGCCCGCCCGGCCAGGCCGCGGGGTCCGGCGAGGAGCAGGGCCGCGCTCGCCGCCAGGACGACCGTGATCACCGCGAACATCGCGTGCGGCCCGTAGGCCGAGAGGATCGGCAGGAGGATGATCGGCGCCAGCGCGGCCGCGACCCGGCCGCCGGCCCAGGCGCAGGTCATGGCCGAGGCCCGCAGCGGCGTCGGGAGCAGCTCCGTCGCGTAGACGGCGAGGATGCTGCCGTAGGTCGCCGCGGCGGTGTTGAAGGCGATGCCGACGAGGACCAGAGTCAGGAACGTGCCGCTCGCGGCGAAGGCCGTGCCGAGGGCCGCCATCGCCGCCGCCAGCGCCGTCAGGCAGGCGCGCCGCTCGAGCCGGTCGATCGCCAGCGCGGTCAGCAGGGTGCCCAGCGGCGGGCCGAGCATCGACAGGGCGGCGAAGACGAGGGATTGATCGACCTGGAAGCCCTTCTCCACCATCACGACGGCGCTGAGCAGCGGGAAGGCGATCGTCGCCAGGGGGGCGAGGGTGTAGAGCCCGACGAACAGGGCCGTCCGGCGCAGCTGGCGCGTCTCGGCGAACAGGCCGCGGAACCCCGCCGGCCCGGCCGCGGCCGGCGCCGGGTCCGGGCCGGCGAGGAGGGAGACCCGGGTCCGGCCGGCCGCCCGCTCGAACCGGCGGCAGGCGGCGTCGGCCTCGGCGGAGCGCCCGACCGAGGCGAGCCACCGCGGCGATTCCGGCAGCCGCGCGAACAGGACGCCGCCGAGCGCCGCCAGGGCGCCCCCGAGGATCAGCGCCCAGCGCCACGGCTCGATCCCCAGCGGCGCGCCCGGTGCGAGCATCTGGACCATGCCGATGGCGGCCAGGCCGCCGAGGAGCCCGAGGCCGGCGCAGACCAGCAGCGTCGCGCCGCGGCGGCGCGCGGGCGTCACCTCGGCCAGGTAGGTGGCGACCAGGGGCGGGAACCCGCCGATCGCGAAGCCCGAGACCGTGCGGGCGATGGTCAGCGCCGTGAGCCCCTGGCTCGCGGCGGCGGCCAGCGATCCGAGGGCCATCAGCGCGAGGGAGGCCTGGAGCGCGCGCCTGCGGCCGAGGCGATCCCCCAGCATCCCGAAGACGGGTGCGCCCACCGCCCCCCCGGCGAAGACGGAGGCGAGGAGCAGGGAGAGGCTGCCCCGCGGCATGCTGTGGGGCGGCGCGAGGAAGATGGCCGCCAGGGCGTTGCTCAGGGCGACCTCGGCGATGTCGGTGAACAGGCCCAGCGTGCAGATGGTGAGCGCCGCCGCGTGAAGCCGCGTCATCGGCAGGGAATCGAGCCGCCGCGTGACGGCGGCGACCGACCCGTCCACCGGCGCGAGGGGATCGGAGGGACTCGCGGCCTGGATTGCGGCGTCGACCAAAGGTGTGGATCCTCTGCGACCGGAGCGTGTGCGCAACCGGTGACGCACCGCCATAGCGGCGTGTTCCGCATCGGGGAACACGATGGCATCCACAAATGCATTGAGCGCGCCGCGGGCGCGTTTTCCAGGTGGCATCAGGGGCAGCGTTGCGCGCTCGGGGCCTGCGGTGAGCTGGATCTGCGAATTGGCCCTCGCCGAAAGAGGCTGTTTGCGATTCCCGTCGGGCGTGCTGAAGAGCGCGAGGTATCCCGAAGGCGGCCGATATTCGCCGCAGCTCAACGTCGATGCGCGATGACTTTCAGCCTCCTCCCGACTTCGCGAATCATCACGGCGGGATCTCCATCAGCCGTCGGACGCGGGACTTCATCAGGAATGGCGCTGCTGAGATCTCGGGTACTAGCGGGTTGTCTCCGCGTCCTCCACCGCCGTTGATCGCTGCCGGTGATGTCAATCTCTAAGTAAAAGGACCTGCCGTGCTTCCCGCGAAGAAATTTATCATCTCAACAATCGCCGATCTATGTGGAAGGGCTTCTAGATCTCCGGTCCTGCAAAGATATCTGTTCAATGCGATGCGCCTTGATAGGGCGGAGGTGCGAGGTCTTATCAGGGGTGAAGATTTGAGATTTCTGAGCTATTGCTTGGCGCGTAGGGATCGGTCGAGGTCGCAGATTTTGCAAGATCTCTGGGTCTGTTTCGAGCTGGGCGAGAAGACAGGCGGATTTTTCGTAGAGTTCGGGGCGACGAACGGTTTAAAGAACAGCAATACATGGTTTTCTTGAGAAAAAACTCGGATGGAACGGGATTTTGGCAGAAGCAAATCCGGTCTGGCATGCCGATTTGATGCGAAGTAGAGATGTATACATTGAAACGAAATGTGTTTCTTCCAGTTCTGGGGAGACAGTCACGTTCATCGCGACCGACGACTCCGACCCCGAGTTGAGTGGGATCGAGAAATTCTCCGACGCCGATCATTTCTCCGAGACGCGAAGCCGAGGTCAGCGCATCGCACTGGAGACAATCTCTCTGGACGATCTGCTTAAAAAATACGATGCACCCGCTGTCATCGACTATATGTCGATTGACACAGAGGGGAGCGAATTAGAAATACTATCGTCGTATAGTTTCGCTCAAAAATACCGGACAATATCTATTGAAAACAATCGTAAAAACGAGCGCGCAGTGGATGATATTCTCACCTCTAGGGGGTATAAAAGAGTATTCAAGCATTTTTCTCAATGGGACAGCTGGTACGTGTCATCGGATCTGAGAGATGAGGCCCCAATCAAGATCGTTGCTCCAGAGGCGTGATAGCGTTCCTCGATCGATCGCCCAGAACGGGCAATCCGGATATTTAGCAGAAGCTTGATTGCGGAACACGATCTCCGCCTGCGGCCAGTCGCTCCGGTAGATGGTCATCCTTCAAAGTCGTGGGCTCGGCGGCCTGTGGCGCGGGTTGCCACCGGGACCACGTGCTTTTTCTCGATGTCTCGCGGGTGGACGATGGGAGATTTTGCCAGAGCGACTAGTCCGGGAGCGTCCGGCCGCTGGGCTGGCCTGTGCCGCTCTGAGCGCCTCGATGATTTCGAGAGGGGCACGAGGCCGGGTGCGCCCTGTCAGTCCTGACCCTCACGGCCGTCAGGGCTCGTCCAGGAAGGTGAGAAGCGCCGCGTTGAAGAGCGCCGGATCCTGGAGGAACGCGAAGTGGCTGGCGTTCGGCAGGATCAGCAGCCCCGCTCCCGGGATCGTGGCGGCGAGGTACTCGGTGTGCGCGCGCTTGATCCCCTCGTCGTGGTCGCCGTCCGCGATGAGGACCGGCGTGCGGATCCGCCTCAGATCGGCTTCGGTCCAGCGCGGCTGCCCGCTCCACATCCGACCCACGGCGTCGACGAAGGCGGCATAGTCCTTCGGGGTCGGCGAGAGGGCCTCGTACTCCCTGCCGGCCTGGTCGATGAAGGCGGCGAAGGTCGGGTTCTTCTCCACGCCCTCGATCAGGCCCGAAGGATCGGCGTTGGCGCCGAACGCGAACACCTTGCCGACGCGGTCGGGGTGGCGCATCGCCATGTCGAGACCGAGGATCGCGCCGTCGCTCCACCCGACGATGTCGGCGCGCGGGATCTTCAGCGCGTCGAGCAGGCCGACCACGTCGTCGGTCATCAGGTCGTAGCCGAACGGCCGATCGTCCCGGGTGCTGCGGCCGTGCCCGCGGCTGTCAACGAGGATGACCGTGCGGCGGGCGGCGAGCGCGGCGACCTGATGGCCCCAGTAATCGGAGTTCGACAGGCCGCCGTGCAGCAGGACGACCGGCGGACCGCTGCCGATCGTGGCGTAATACAGCCGGATGCCGTTGATGGCGGCCCGGCCCGGGGTCGTGCCGGTGACCGGCGCGGGGGTCGGCGGCAAGTCCTGCCAGCGCGGCCCGGCCCAGGCCGGGGCGCTAGCCAGCAGAAGCGTCAGGGCGATCACGGTCCGCAGCATCGAGCGCCTGTCCGTCATGGGCGGGACCGGGATGCCGGAGCGATCCGGCCCTGCTCGACCCGCCGCGACCGCGATCTGCGGTCGACATGCCCCCGGACCGTGACCGGCTCGGATTACAGTACGATTTCAGGCCGCGACTCGCGCGAACGCGATGTTCGCTGTGCGGCGCTGTCCCGGGCGCTGAAGGCCGACGCACGGCTACGGCGCGGAAGATCCGGCTTCTAGAAGCGCGGGTTCGTGCGGCGGGGCTGGTCCGGCTGCGGCGCGGGGGCGACCGGGACGTGCCGATGGCCGACAACGTCGCCGTTGCGGTAGGCCTCCTGGATGTTGTGTCGCGCGGCCCGCCCGGCCGTACCGCCGGGCTGCGTCACGGCCGAGTCGCCGGACGGGGCCAGGACGGTCTGCGCCGAGACCGGCCCCGCGCAGACAAGAAGTAGCGTGACGCAGCCCGACAGAGCCTTCATGGCCAGATACCTCTCAGCCGATCGCGTTGCCCCGACGGGCGAACCCTCGGCGCCGGCGCCCGTGCGCCGCGCCGTCCGGCGTATCTACGTCCGTGCGGGCGATCGGTTCACAGGATGCCCGGCGGACGGGGCCGTCGGTCAGGCGGCCTTGCGGCCGAGCCGGATCGCCTTGGCGATCTCCGACCGGCGCTCGGCGTAGCCTGGCGCGGTCATCGGGTAATCGTCCGGCAGCCCGTAGCGCGCGCGGTACAACTCCGGCGTGAGGCCGTGCGCGGTGAGGTGCCGCTTCATGGTCTTGTACGACCGGCCGTCGATGAAGCTGACGATGCCGTCCTGGCGGACCGAGCCGCGGATCTGCGCGGCGTCGGGCTGCTCGGGCGGCGCCTCGGCGACCGCCGGTGGGTCCGTGAGCGCGCAGAGCGCGCCGTGCACGGTGACCAGGAGCGGCGGTATGCTGGTGTGCGGCAGCGCGTTGTTCGACAGGTAGGCGGTCACGACGCGCAGGGCCACGTCGCTGATCGTCGGTTCGAGATGGTCTTGGTTCTTGCGCAACTCGATCGACCCCTTCTTCGATCCCCGCGAGGATCCCCACGAGACCTATCGTTCACCATGACTACTCGGACATTATCCGGTGTCAATGCAGAATGACCGGCTTGGCAAGTAACGAATTTTGAATGCAGAATTTCGCGCTGATATGCGGTGCCCCGTCCAGCCGATAACCCGGCCGTCGTCATGTCTGAGATTTCGAGGGAAACCGTCAGATTTCCCGACCGCACGCGCGACGTGCCCCGCCGGCAAGGTTTCGACGCTTCCGCTTCGCAGATCTTCGTGGTCCAATACGGGTCGAGCGCATCGCGAAGTCTCTTCATGGCCGCCACACGCCGCCCGTCCGTGCCGAGATCGAGGGTCCGGAAGTTCCGCGCCGCGCCCGGAGCTGGCCGGGGATGCGCGGTGCTGGCGACGCTTCTGGGAGGTCTGCTCGCGGCGCCGTTCGCCCACGGGCAGGGCCCGGACGATCCGGAGGCCGAGATGCGGGCGCGGGTCGCCGCGGCCTTCCCGGATGCGGGCCTCGTGCTGTTCCGCAAGATCCGGCCGATCCCCGCGGAGGCGGGGCCCGCGGTGGCGTTCTGCGGCCAGGTGAGCACCGGTCCCACCGAGCGGGGACGGTCGGATTTCCACCTGTTCCTGTACGATCGGACCGACACGGCCGAGACCGTCCGCATCCTCGGATCGGAATCCCTCAACGGCTATCGCGTCGGCCGGAAGCTGATCGGCGCCCTGCGGCGGGTCGGATGCCTGTGAGGCGGCCGGTGCGGGCGTTCTGTCTCACACGTGACGAAAATGTGGCAGAAGCTTGACTATTCGGTCGTGATTGGTTTATAGCTTGACCGTGGCATTGCGGTTACACCCCCGAGTCCCCTGGAGGTTCGGATGTGCGCGCGGAAGACCTTCTACATTTTCGTCTCGGCCTCGGACGGTGAGCAGTTCTGCGCCGTCCGGCAGGATCAGCCGATCCCGTCGCTCATCGACGGTGTGCGCTGGACGTATGTCGGCTGCATCGACACGACCCGGGACCGGCCGTACGGGTTCGACGCGGACGCGGCGCACGCGGCGATGCGGAACCGCGGCGTCTACTTCTACCAGCGCGAACTGATGTTCCGACGGGCCAACTTCCTCCTCGAAGCCGCCTGATGCGGGTTCGCCCCGAAGCGATCCTGGCCGGCGCGCTCGTCGTTGGCGGTCTCGTGTTCGCGCCCGGCGCCGCCGAGGCGCAGATGCCGACGCGGGTCGGCACCTGCGCGGCGACGACCATCGCGCGGATCGGGACGCGGTTCAGCGACACGCTGGTGAAGCCGAAGGGCGACGGGATCGACGAGGGGACGAGCGTCGATCTGAAGAACGGCGTCTACGGCGTCTCCTACGCGTATGTCGACGCGGTCGCGCGCTCGCGAGTCGGCGACCGGGTGATGACCTGCCTCGTTCTCCTGCCGACCGGCTGCCCCAAGGGCGACGATCGCGGCAAGATGTACACGACCACCAACCTGCGCACGCTGGATTCCTGGACATTGCCCGACTCGCAGCACATGTGCGGCGGGGCCTGATCGGGCCTCCGTGAGCCCGCCGCTCGGATGAGCGTGCGGCCTCCCGGGAGCCGGATCCCGGGCCTCGGTGAAGAGGAGAGGGATCCGTGTCGGTCAGGAACGGTCTTGCCGCCCTCGTGCTGGCGGCGGCGGGCGCGGCGCCGGCCCCCGCCTGGGCGTGGGGCGTCCCCGGATGCACCAACCTTCCCGAGTACAACCGTGCCCTGGGCGCCCTGCAGGGCATGACGAGCGCCTGCGACATGAGCGTCGAGGAGGCCCGCCGGGTCGTCGCGGCCCATGACGGCGTCGCGCCCGGGCCTCCGGTCGCCGCCGCGGAGCCGCCGGCGCCGCCGCGGCTCGCGCCGCGGCACCGCAGGGCGCGGGCGCACCGGAGCGCGCGGCCGCGGCATCACCGCTGAGTCGGCCGACCGGCGCTCAGGTCTCGTCGCCCGGCGCGTCCGGGGGATCCGCGCGGGCGCGCGCCCAGTCCCGGTCGCGCTCCGCCTGCCGGGCCCGCTGCTCCGCCACGTAGGCGTCCTGGCCGGCGCGGTCCCGCTTCCGGCGGCGGTCGGCGGCCGCCGCGCTCCGCTTGCGCCACGCCTCCGTCTCGGCCTTCTGCCGCAGCAACTCCTCGACCGTGACGGGGGTCACGGGCGCCTTGGGTTGCGCCCAGGGATAGGGCCGCCGGGGCGGTGGCGGGCGCGGCGCCCGGTCGGCGGAGGCCCGCCCGGTCCGCCGGAGCGCCTCGGCCGCCTCGGCGAGGGTCATTCCGGCGCCCCGCGCGATGCGCTCGGCGGCGGCCCGGGCGGCCGCGCGCTCGCCCGCCGTGGCGCCCTGGGCGGCGAGCGCGAGGCATTTCTCGAACCGGTCTCGGTCGGCGGGCGTCATGAGCGGCGTCTTACCGCCAAGTCGGCCCGCCTGTCCCGCAGCTCCGATCCGGCAGTCCGGCGCCGCGCTGGCCACCGTGTTGGCGAAGCTGTCGCTGCCGATCTGCGCGGCGGTGCCGCTGACGGCGGCGCGCGGTTCTCGGGCCGCCCGACAGCCGAACGTCGCGCGCCGCTACGTCCGGGCCCGCCCGTTCCCGCCCGGTCCGATCGCCGGCAGGCCGGTCCCGTCCGGCAGGCCGCCGAGCACCACGAGGATCCGACCTAGGAGCGCCCGCGAGTGCCGCGCCCCGCTGCCGATGGCCGCGAGGTCCGGCCGGCCCGGATGGGCCTCGTAGGCCGCGCGCAGCCGGTCGAGCTGCCGCCTGCGCGTCTCGGGATCGCTGGAACCCATGGCCCATCCTCCCGGCGGGCCCTGGCTCGCGGTGCGCCCCCGCGAACGAGCCTTCGACCATCCCGAGTCGGGGAGTTGGAAAACCGTGTCTGAACGGTCCCTACGACCTTTAGCGCCGGAACGCCTGGACATACGCCGCAGGCTCCCCGACCGTGTGGCCAAGGATACGGGTGCCGTTGTGGTCGGCACCGACCATCAGACAGGGGGTTCCACGCCCCAGGGCCGCGCGTACGGCCCCGCCGGGGTTCTAGCCGCGTCTAGGAACGAAATCCAGCCCGGCGTGCCGCTCCGCGCTCGAGATGGCGGAAGCCGGCGTCGATCAGGAGGGCCAGCGCGGACACCACGAGGCCGCCCTGCAGCACGTAGGCGGTGTTGCCGGTGAGCAGGCCGGAGATGATCACCTCGCCGAGAGTGCTGGCCGCGACCGTCGAGCCGATGGTCGCCGTCGCCAGCCCGATGATCGCGGCGAGGCGGATCCCCGACAGGATCATCGGCAGCGCCAGGGGCAGCTCGACGCGGACGAGTCGCTGCCGGTCGGTCAGCCCCATGCCGCGGGCGGCCTCCATCAGCGCGGGGTCGAGATCCTCGAGCCCGGTGAGCGCGGTCTCGAAGATCGGCAGGAGTCCGTAGAGGACGAGGGCGATCAGGGTCGGGACCGCGCCGAACCCGAGGATCGGCACGGCCAGGGCCAGGACCGCGACGGGCGGGAAGGTCTGCCCGATTCGGACCACCGACCGGGCGAAGGGCAGCACGTCGCGGCCGGCCGGCCGCGTGGCCGCGACCGCGAGGCCGAGGGCGATCGCGGCCGCGGTCACGGTCGCGGCGGCGACGAGCAGGAGGTGGTTGACGGCGAGCGTCAGCAGCGGCGTCTGGGCGTAGATCGGCGGCGTGTCGCCGGGGGCGAAGGGCCGGAACAGGGGCGCGAACCGGCCCGGAGCGACCAGGAACGCCCCGAGCAGGGCGAGGAGCGCGGCCCGGGCGATCCGCGGGGCGCGGATCACGGCCGGGCACCCCGCGCCGCGAGGGCCTCCCGCGTCACCCGGCCCAGGACGACGCCGTCGCGGCTGACCGGCAGGGCCGGGCGCCGGGACCACAGGCTCTCGGCGAGGGCGGCCCGCACCGAGGTGCCCACGGGTATCGGCGGGCCCGGCGCCGGGCCGGCCTCGACCAGATCGTCCACGACGCGCAGGGCCATGAGCTGGAAGGCCCGGTCGCCGCTGCCGAGGAGAGCGCCGACGAAGGCGGTGGCGGGCGCGCCGACGAGGTCCGCCGGCGCGGCCTCCTGCACCAGGCGCCCGCCATCCATCACGGCGACCCGGTCGCCGAGATGCAGGGCCTCGGTCATGTCGTGGGTCACCAGCACGATCGTGGTGCCGTAGCGCGCCTGGATCGCCAGCAGGTCCGCCTGCGCCCGCCCGCGGATGATCGGATCGAGGGCGCCGAAGGGCTCGTCCATGAGCAGGATCGGCGGCTCGGCCGCGAGCGCCCGGGCGACGCCGATCCGCTGCTGCTCGCCGCCGGAGAGCGCCGCCGGCAGGCGGTCCCGGTAGACCGCCGGATCGAGGTTGAACAGGCCGAGGAGCTCGTCGACCCGCGCGGCGATCCGCCGGCGGTCCCAGCCGACGAGCTTCGGCACCACCGCGATGTTCTCCGCGACCGTGCGGTGGGGGAACAGCCCGTGTCCCTGGATGGCGTAGCCGATCCCGCGGCGCAGGAGGTGCGGGGGCACCTCCCGGATGTCCCGGCCCGCGATCCGGACCGTCCCGGCGCTCGGTTCGATCAGGCGGTTGATCATGCGCAGCAGGGTGGTCTTGCCCGATCCCGAGGTGCCGACCACCGTCAGGATCGTCCCGGCCTCGACCCGCAGGGTGACGTCCGCCACGACCGTGCGCCCCTCGAAGACGCGGCTCACTGCGGCGAGGTCGATCATGGGCTCCGCTCCGCCGCGCGGCCGCGGCTCAGGTCGATGACGGCGTCGAGCAGCACGGCGGCGCCGGTCGCCAGGGCGACGGTCGGCAGCGCGCCGAGCAGGACGAGGTCGCCGGCGTTCTGGCTGATGCCCTGGAAAACGAACACGCCGAGGCCGCCGCCGCCCACGAGTCCCGCGATCACCGCGAGGCCGATATTCTGGACGAGGACGATCCGGATCCCGGTCAGGATCGCCGGGAGGGCGAGGGGCAGGTCCACCTGGAGCAGCCGCTGCCGCGCGGTCATGCCGACGCCCCGGGCGGCGTCGCGCACCGGCCAGGGCACCGCGTCGAGGCCCGCGACGGTCGCGGCGGCCACGGGCAGGAGCGCGTAGGCGAACAGCGCCACGAAGGCTGGCGCGGCGCCGATCCCCGCGATGCCGAGGGCCGATGCGCCCGGGACCTCCCGGCCGATCCAGGCCAGGGGCGCGATCAGCATGCCGAACAGGGCCATGGACGGGACGGTCTGCACGACGTTGAGGCCCGTGAGCAGGCCCGTCCGCGCGGGCGGGACCGGGCGCGCCAGCACGGCCGCCGGGATCCCGACCAGGGCGGCGGCCGCCACCGAGGCGAGGGCGAGGGCGGCGTGGGTCCGCAGCTCCCGGCCGAACGTGTCGGAGCGGCTGGCATATTCCCGCAGGACCGAGAGGTTGTCCCAGAAGCCGGTGCGCAGGGCGAGCCCCGTCGCGGCGACCAGCAGGACCAGCAGGGCGATCCGTGGGACCGGTCCCGGCCGCAGGCGCGCCAGCCCGTCGCCGGCCGCGAGGGCCGCCGTGACGGAGGCGAGCCACCAGCCCGCGTCCGGCGAGACCCGGCCGTAGCGGTCGCCCGGCGCGGTCAGGTGATCGGCCGCCCAGCCGGCCGCGAGGCCGAGCAGCAGCAGGATCGCGGCGGCGGCGGCCAGCCGCAGGATCGGCGCCGACCGGAGGACCAGCGGCGGCAGCGCGAGGGCGACGACGCCCCCGAGGAGGAGCGTCGCGCCGGGAGGGAGCGCCGACCACGCCGTCAGCGCGGTGCCGGCCGCGATCCGGTTCGGCCGGGTCGTCATCAGCGGCAGGGCGAGCAGGCTCAGTGCCAGGACGGCCGCGAAGGCCGCGCCCAGCGGATCGACGCCCGGGCGGAGCCGCCCGAACGCGAGGGACTCCCCCATCCTCACGCTGCGGCGGCGCCCGGGGGCGCGACGATGGACGGAAATGCGGCGGGTCTCATGAGGCGGATCACCGGCGTCGCGACGCTCTCGGGCGCCCCGCCGCGCATCCTTGCCGGCGGAGCCCCGGCTTGTCGACGCGCGATCCCGCGGGCGGCCGACGACTCCGCCCGCGAAGGCGCGCATCGCGGCGCCGTCCGCGCGCCCGGCTCACCGCGCGAACCCGTTCCGCCGGAGGAAATCCGCCGCGACCGCGGAGGCGGGCTCGCCGCCGATCTGGACCCGGCCGTTGAGGTCCCGGAGCGTGGCGAGATCGAGCGTGCGGAAGATCGGGTCAAGAACCGCGGCGATCTCCGGATGGGCCTTGAGGACCGCGCCGCGGACCACCGGCGCCGGCTGGTAGACCGGCTGGACGCCCCTGTCGTCGTCCAGCATCACGAGGCGCGCGACCGCCATGCTGCCGTCGGTGCCGAACACCATGGCGGCGTTCGTGCCGGAGGTGCCCCGCGCCGCCGCCGCGATCGTGGCGGCCGTGTCGCCGCCGGCCAGGATGACGAGCTGATCCGGCCCGAGGGTGAAGCCGTAGGCCCGGCCGAAGGCCGGCAGCGCCCCCGGGCTGGTCACGAATTCCGACGAGGCGGCGAGCTTGATCGCGCCGCCGCCCGCCACGTAGCGGCCGAAGTCGCTCATGGTCCTCAGGCCCGCGGCCCGCGCGATCTCCTGGCGCACGGCGATCGCCCAGGTGTTGTTGGCCGAGGCGGGCGTCAGCCAGACGAGGTCGTTGGCCGCCCGATCCAGGTCCCGGGCCGTGCGGTAGGCCGCCTCCGGGTCCTTCCAGACCGGCAGATCGGCCTTCCCGAAGAAGAACGCCGCGTTGCCGGTGTATTCCGGGTAGATGTCGATCTGCCCCTCGATCAGGGCCTGGCGGACGATCGCGGTGGCGCCGAGCTGGATCTTGTCGACGGTCGGCAGGCCCCGGGCCTGCAGCGCCTGCAGGATGATGTTCCCGAGCACCCCGCCCTCCGTGTCGAGCTTGGAGGCGACGACGATCCCGGCCGCCGGCGCGCCGGGCGTGGGCGCGCACTGGGCGACCAGCAGCGCAAGGGCCGGCGCGACGAGCCCCGCGCGGATCCGCTTCACCATGGCCTACAGGATCCCCGCTCGCCTCCGCCGACGCTACGAGGCCGATAGCATGTCCGGGGCCGCGATCCTCACCGGCGTCTCGCGGTGCCCGTGACGCCGCCCGGTCCGGCCGGACGCGCCCCGCGGAGCTGGCCCTGATCTGTCGAATAATAACTCAGGTTATCAGGATAAGCGGAGATTTTTGCCTATAAAACGGCCGCAGGGATTTATATTAGCGCTATAAGGACTTTGTTTATTCGGGCGAGCCTAGGCCGAAAGCCTCGGAGCTTGCCATGCGATCCGTCTACACGTGCCTCACCGAGGCGCACGACCACCGGCTGATCCTGCTCGCCGCAGGCATCTGCGTCGTCGGCGTCTACGGCTCGTTCTCCGTGGCGGCGCACGCCGCGCGGTCGTCGGGGCGCTCGGCCTGGATCTGGGGCATGGCCAGCGTGGTCGCGTCGGGCTGCACCGCCTGGGCCACCCACATGGTCGCGCTCCTGGCCTTCAGGCCCGGCATGGCCGCCGGTTTCGAGCCGACCCTCACCGCGCTGTCGCTCCTGGTCGCCATCGGGGGGATCGGCATCAGCATCGGGCTGGTGATCGGCCAGCGGGACCGGCTCCGCCGCTTCGCGGCCGGGCTCGCCCTCGGCGCCAGCGTCGCGGCCCTGCACTATCTCGGCGAGGCCTCCTACCTCGTCACCGGATCCGTGACCTGGGACCCGGTCCTCGTGGCCGTCTCGCTGTCGGTGAGCCTGCTGCTGTTCGGGTCGGCGCTGCTGGTCGTCGGGGAGCGGCGTCGGCCGTGGCGCCGCGCGGCCGCGCCGCTGCTGCTGGTCGCGATCGCGATCCTGCATGTCGGCGGCATGGCGGCGATGACGCTGGTCTTCGATCCCGAGCGCCCGCTGCCACCCGAGGCGGTCGCCCCCGAGGCGATCGGGCCGATCGTGGCCGGCGTGTCCCTCGCGCTCCTGACGCTGGCGATCGTCGGGCTGCGCCTGACCCTCAGCGCCCGGGCGCAGGCCCGCCGGGATCAGGAACGCCTGCGCGAGCTCGCGAACCTGGCCGTCGAGGGTCTGGCCGTCTGCGACGGCGAGACGATCAAGACCGCCAATCGCAGCCTGGAACGGCTGTCGGGCCTCACCGCCGAGGCGCTGAACGGGCGGCGCCTGTCGGACCTCCTGCCGGGTCTCAGCGTCACGGCACTCCCCGAGCGCGAGGAGCGGGAGGCCGAGCTGGTCGGCGCCGATGGGCAGCGCGTTCCGGTGCGCGTCCTGCGCAGCGAGGTTCCGCTCGGCAGCGGCCTCCAGACCGTGCTGGCCATCCGGGACCAGAGGGAGCGCCTGCGGACCGAGTCGCGGATGCGCATGCTGGCCTACTCGGATGCGCTGACCGGTCTGCCCAACCGGGCCCATTTCCACGACCTGCTCGCGCGCCACGCCGAGGCCTGCGGCGCGCAGGATCAGGCCTTCGCGGTCCTCGCCCTCGATCTCGACCGCTTCAAGCTGGTGAACGATACCCTCGGTCACGGCCTGGGCGACGCGCTGCTGCGCAAGACGGCCAAGCGCCTGACGGCCGCCCTCGGCGCGCGGGACGTGGTCGCGCGCCTCGGCGGCGACGAGTTCGCGGTCCTGCAGGTCGCTCCGGCCGGACCGGAGGCGGTGCAGGCCCTGGCGGCGCGCATCATCGAGCTCGTCGGGCGCCCGTTCCTCATCGAGGGGCAGCTCGTCAACGTCGGGGCCTCGGTCGGTGCCGCCCTCGCGCCCGCGGACGGGCTCACCCCCGGCGACTTGCTGCGCAATGCCGACCTCGCGCTCTACAAGGCCAAGGCCGATGGCAAGGGCGCGTTCCGCCGGTTCGACCGCGCGCTGGAGGCGCGCGTCCAGGCCCGGCGCAGCCTGGAGGCGGACCTGCGGCGCGCCCTCGTGCGCCAGGAATTCGAGCTTCACTACCAGCCGCTCGTCGATGCGCGATCGGGCCGGATCACCGCGGCCGAGGCGCTGGTGCGCTGGCGCCATCCGGAGCGCGGCCTCGTCTCGCCCGCGGATTTCATCCCGCTGGCCGAGGAGACCGGACTGATCGGCCCGCTGGGCCAGTGGGTCCTGCGTACGGCCTGCACCCAGGCGGCCCGCTGGCCGGGGCGGATCCGGGTCGCCGTCAATCTCTCGCCGGTCCAGTTCCGGGACCTGCGCCTCGCCGAGACGGTGAAGGCGGCGCTCGCCGCGTCGGGCCTCGCCGCGGATCGGCTGGAACTCGAGATCACCGAGGGCGTGCTGCTGGCCGACGAGGAGCGCACGCTCGCGACCCTGACCCGCCTGCGCGCGGCCGGGGTCGGGATCTCGATGGACGATTTCGGGACCGGCTATTCCTCGCTCAGCTACCTCCGCCGCTTCCCCTTCGACAAGATCAAGGTCGACCAGTCGTTCGTGCGCCAGCTCCCGGGAGACGCCGAGAGCGCCGCGATCGTGCGGGCGATCATCACGCTGGGCACCTGTCTCGGCATGACGATCACGGTCGAGGGCGTCGAGACCGCCGAGCAGTTCGCGTTCACGGCGGCCTCGGGCTGCGATCAGGTCCAGGGCTACCACGTCAGCCGCCCGCTGCCGGTGGCGGAGTTCCTGTCCTTCGTCGACGCGCACGAGGCCGCATGACCGCGCCCGACACGACCGACCTGTTCCGGATCGTCTACCGGAGCCGCAGCGCGATCCCGGGCGACGCCGAGGCGGTCCGGCAGGCCGTCGCCGCCCTGGCGGCGGCGTCCCGGGGCCGCAACGCGGAGGTCAGCGTCACGGGGGCGATGCTGTTCGCCGCACCGCACGTCGTCCAGGCCCTGGAGGGGCCGGCCGCGGCCGTGGAGGCGGTCTTCGACCGGATCTGCTGCGACCTCCGCCACGCCGGCATCGAGGTGGTGGAGAGCGGTCCGGTCCTCGAACGGGCCTTCGGCGCGGGCGCGCTGAGCCATCTCGTGCCGGACGCCGCGGACGGGGCGTCGCTCGCGCGCCTGGAGAACGGGATCGAGCCCGCCGACGCCGCCGTCGCCGCGATGAAGCTGATGCTCGCGCTGCTCCAGCTGGCGGAGGCCGACCGCACCGCGCCGCAGCGGCCCGCCGCCTGAAGCCGTGCCGGGACCTGGCCGGGACGGCGGCGCGGGCCGCCGCACCGCGGAATCGCGCGGAAAGTTCAACGAAATCAACGAAACCAGGTTAACAACGCTTAACCTTTACACAAGCCTGCGATGAACAATCCTGGCGCTGCCGATATAGTTTTGCGAATATTGTTTCGGTCGAAAGGAGGGGAGATATGTCGTATTCGATTCTGGTCCGCGATCTCACTCACGAGCCCGGCGGTACGCCCAAACTTCTGGCGTACGACATCCACGACCGCTCGGCGGCGGAGACCCTCGTGTCGGTGATCGCCACTTCGTACCAGGATCACGGTTTCAACCCCGCGACCCGCGTCCACTGGTTTCGCCACGCGGGCGGGGTGCGCGAGATCTTCACGTGGCCGCGGCCGTGACCGGCGCCGGGCGGCCTCAGGTGCCGCAGAAGGTCCGGTAGCCGACGCCGCCGCCCGCGGGCGCCTCCGCGAAGGCGGCGTGATCCGGCTGGTCGTCGTAGGGGCGGGCCAGCACGGCGAGGAGCGTCGCGAACGGCGCGAAGTCGTCCCGCTCCACGGCGGCCTCGATCATCGCCTCGACCCGGTGGTTGCGCGGGATGAAGGCCGGGTTCTCCCGGCGCATCGCGGCGGCCGTCTCGGCCGGGTCGCGCGCCTCCTGCGCCAGCCGCGCGCGCCAGTCGGCCGCCCAGGCATCGTAGCCCGTCGGATCGACGAACAGGTCGCGCACGGCCGCGTCGGCCTCCGGCCGCGCCGCGGCGGCGCAGAGATGGCGGAACGTCAGGGTGAAGTCGGCCTGGTTCTCGGCCATGCGCTTGAGGAGGTCGCCCGCCAGCGCGGCGTCGCCCTCCCGGGTCTCGGCGAGGCCGAGCTTGCGGGCGAGGCCGCCGTGATAGGCAGCCTCGAAGCGCGGCGCGTAGGTGGCCAGCGCCGCCTCGGCCTCGGCGACCGCGGCGTCCTCGCCCTCGGCGAGGAGCGGCAGCAGGGTCTCGGCGAGGCGGGTCAGGTTCCAGAGCGCGATCCGCGGCTGCTGGCCGTAAGCGTAGCGGCCGTTGCGGTCGATGGAGCTGTAGACCGTCCGGGGATCGTAGGCGTCGAGGAACGCGCAGGGCCCGTAATCGATCGTCTCGCCCGCGACCGACATGTTGTCGGTGTTCATCACCCCGTGGACGAAGCCGACGTGCAGCCAGCGGGCGACGAGGCCCGCCTGGGCCGCGACGACGCCCTCCAGCAGCGCCCGGTAGGGATTGCCGGCGCCGGCGGCGTCCGGATGGTGCCGGGCCATGACGTGGTCGGCGAGCGCCCGCAGGCCCTCGACGTCGCCCCGCGCCGCGAAGAACTGGAAGGTGCCGACCCGGATGTGGCTCGCCGCCACGCGGGTGAGGACCGCGCCGGGCAGGAGCGTCTCGCGCACCACCGGCTCGCCGGTCGTCACGGCGGCGAGGGCCCGGGTGGTCGGGATGCCGAGCGCCGCCATGGCCTCGCTGACGAGATACTCGCGCAGGACCGGGCCGAGCGCCGCCCGCCCGTCGCCCCGCCGGGAGAACGGCGTCGGGCCCGCGCCCTTCAGCTGGATGTCGCGGCGGTGCCCGTTGCGGTCGACGACCTCGCCGAGGAGGACCGCGCGGCCGTCGCCGAGCTGCGGCACGAACTGGCCGAACTGGTGCCCGGCATAGGCCGCGGCGATCGGGTCGGCGCCGTCCGGGACGGCGTTCCCCGCGAGCGCCGCGACGCCGTCCGGGCCGGCGAGCCAGTCCGGGTCGAGGCCGAGCTCCTCGGCGAGCGCCCGGTTCAGCCGGACGAGGCGCGGCGCCGCCACGGGCGTCGGCGGCCGGCGGGCGTAGAAGCGCTCCGGCAGGCGGGCGTAGCTGTTGTCGAAGGGGAGTGCCGTCATCGTCGGGATCTATGGAGAGCGGGGTCGGGGGGCAAGCGGCGCCCGTCGCGGGCGCGGGCTCAGACGGTGCAGTCGACGCCCGTGAGGGTCTCGGACATCGACCAGAGCCGCGCGGCGGCGGCGGAATCGCGGGCCTGCGCGGCGATGTCGGCCCGGGCCGGGTGGCCGTGCAGCTCCCAGATCCCGTCGGGACCGTAATAGGCGCCGCCCTCGGCCTCCTGCGCGGTGGCGGCGAAGAGCAGCGGCAGCGCGCCCCGCGCCGCGGGCTGGCCGATCACCGCGAAGATCAGGTGCCCGGCGAGGCGCTGCACGGGGCCGGCCCGGTCGCCGCGGCGGAACACGTCCGTCCGGGCGGCGCCGGGATGGACCGGGATCGCGCGGATCGGCGCCCCCGCCGCCTTCAGGCGCCGGTCGAGCTCGAGCCCGAACATCAGCATCGCGAGCTTAGACTGCCGGTAGGCCGTCTGAGGCCCGTAGGAGCGCTGGAGCTGGAGGTCGTCGAAATGGATCCGCCCCGGCCGGTGGGCGAGGCTCGCCACCGGGACGATCCGGGAGGTCACCCGCGCGGGGATCAGGGGCAGGAGCAGCCCGGTCAGCGCGAAATGGCCGAGATAGTTGGTGCCGAACTGGCGCTCGAACCCGTCCACCGTCTCCTCGCGCCGCGGCACGGAGGCGATGCCGGCATTGAGCAGCAGGACGTCGACGGGCCGCCTGTCCGCGCGGCAGGCCTCACCGAAGGCGCGCACGGTGGCGAGGCTCGCGGTGTCGAGGTGGCGGAAGGCCAGCCGCGCCTCCGGGTGGCGGTGCCGGATCGACGCCATGGCGCGCTGCGCCTTGTCCCCGTCGCGGGCGGCGAGGGTCACCGCGGCGCCGGCCCCCGCGAGGGCGAGGGCCGCCGCGTAGCCGAGCCCGCTGGTCGCGCCGGTGACGATCGCGTGCCGTCCGGCCTGGCTCGGCATGTCGCGGATCGTCCACCGGGTCCGGGTCATCGTCGCGCCTCTCCGCTCCTCGGCTAATCCGCCGGGCGCGGGGTTGTTCGCGGCCGGACCCGCCCTCAGGCGTCGGCGGGCCGGATCGTCTCGATCGCGTCGAGCGCCTCGATCCTCCGGGCGGCCGGATCGCGCGCGGCCGGATCGGCCGTCGGCCCGCGCCGCCGGGCCCGGCAGGCCAGGGCCGCGAAGGCCAGGAGGCCGCCCGCCAGCACGTCCGGCAGGTAATGGCCGCCCGACCCGAGGGTCGCGACGATCACGGCGGCGTTGAGCAGGGCGGCCAGGGGGCCGAGGAGCGGCACCGGCGCCAGCGCCCAGGCCGTCAGGAGCGCGAGGCAGACGTGGAAGGACGGGAAGGTCGCGAGGCCGCGCAGGTCGCCCAGCGCCAGCGTGTGCAGGGTGCCGGCCCGCAGCCGCGCCACCGGCTCCAGGTGCCAGAGCGCGCCGACCGTCTCGAGGGGCTCGGACGGGACGACCCGCGGGGCGTAGTGGGCGTAGGGGCCGAGCGCCGGCAGAAGGGCGGCGAGGACGATCACGCACAGCAGCGTCGCGGCGAACAGCCGGATGTAGGTCCACAGCCGGCCGAGCCGGCGGGTCGCGCTCAGCGCGATCACCACGAGCCCAACCTGCGGGCCGCTGGAATGGTAGGCGAGCGCCAGCCACCACGACAGGGTCGGATGCCGCGCCAGGAAGGCCACGTGGCCCGTCCAGTCGAAGCCGAGGGCGGTCTCGATGCGGGCCAGCGCGGGATCGACGAAGGGCAGCCCGATCCCGGCGGCGAGGAAATGCAGGACCGCCACCGGCACCGTGAAGGCGATGAGGAACGCGCTCGCCAGGGCCATGCCGCGCAGGGGCGGGTCGGACTTCACCGTGCTCAGGCAGGCCGCGGCGAGCAGCAGGACGAGGACGGCCAGGCCGGCGAGGCCGAAGCCCAGGGGCTCGGCGGCCATGCCGGACGCCGCCATCCAGACGGCGTCGACCGCGATGATCGCCAGAGTCAGTGCCCAGAGACGCGGGTCCGGCGCGGCGATGCCGGTGCTGTGCCGGCGCAGCGGACGCAACCAGGGACGGGCGGGGCTTCGAACGGGGACGATGGGCTCGCGGCCGGCGTGAACGACCCGGTCTGGACGCATGATCCGGCTCACCTCGCCCGACAGGGCCGATGCTTGGCCGCGACGAGGCTCGGCCGCGACAGGGACAGGCCCGTCGGCCGCACAGGTCGACGGGCCGATAGGGTGGGGTTGCGGTGCGGGCGTTACCGGCCGGTCGTCGGGGCATCCCCGGTGGCCGGCGGCTTGCCGGTGCCGACCTCGCCCTCCGTCGGCGGCACGGCGGACGGGTGGGTGACGGCCTCCGTCGCGGTCTTGCCCGGATCCTTCGTGTCGGCCGCCGGCTTCGGCGCGGTCTCCGCCGGAGGCGTCGCCCCGGCTCCGGGCCGATCCTGCGCCCGGGCTGCGGCCGGAAGGGCGGCCAGCATGGCGGCGGCGAGGAGAAGGGCGGGGATCGATCGGGTCAAGCTTGGCTCCGTCGCGCGCGGTCGGGCGTTCAACCGGGCCAACGGCTGGCCGCAGGCGTCGTTCCGACGCGCGCCAGCCGGGGGACGGGCCCGCACGGGCCGGGCCAGTATCGGGCTGGCCGGTATCGGGCTGGCCGGTCCGGGACCGGCCGGGAGGTGACGGGTGGGCCCGGCGAGGCCGTGCCCGATCCCGTCATCTCAGGTCTTGGCGCGGGGGCGCCGGCAGAGCGCGCCGGAGCGCGCGGCCGGGGCCCTCACGCCTCCGCGGTGGCCTTCCGGGTCTTGCGGCCCTTGGTGGCCTTCGTGCCGGCGCCGGCATCCGCCGCGACGGAGTCCGCGGACTCGCTCCGCTTGGCGGCCGGGCTGCGGCGCTTGTGGCCCAGGCCGGCATTGCGGGCGAACTCGGCGCGCATCGCCGAGTAGTTGGACGCGGTCGTCGGATAGTCCGGCGGCAGCCCGTAGCGCTGCCGGTACTGCTCGATCGTCATGCCGTTGCCGGTGAGATGCCGCTTCAGCGTCTTGTACGGCTTGCCGTCGATGAAGCTGATCAGGGCGTCGGGCGTGATCGACTTCTTGATCTGCGCGGGCGTCGCCTTCTTGAATTCCGGCTCGGCCGAGGCCGTCGTGTGTCCGAGACCGGCCAGCGCAGCGTGAACGCCGGACAGGAGCGACGGGAGGTCGGGAACCGGAACGGAGTTGTTGGCGACATAAGCCGAAACAATATCGGCGGTCAGCTCGACGAAATCGATCGGGTCCTGATGCGGTGCAGGATTGCTATCTTCCATGGGCGCCTCTCACGTGTGAGTGGTCCATGAACGTGGATTCGCTTCTCGACAGTCAAGTCCTTATCTGCACGAAGATAACCCATTATGCCTGTTATCTACCGAATGGAGAGGCGAATACCAACATAGATCAGTGGCGCTCTTCGTGCCGGATCTTTCCGCCGCCGCAGGCCGACCTGCCGGGTCTCGGGGTGCTTCCCGCCGCCGCCGGCCAACCGGACCGGGGCGGGCTCTTCAGAAAGCGTTAACCCTGCCATGGTGACTGGCTGGGTCGCTCCGGCTTTGGGGGTAAGAAGCCGAACGACAGGCGGGCCGAGCCCTGCCCCTCCATGCTCGGCCCGCGCCCTCGCGCCGCGGCGACGCTCAGGCGTTGGCCGCGGTTCCGATCGGTGTGGTGATGGCGCCGCGCGTCCCGGGCGGGACGACGGCCTGCAGGACCCGCGCGGGCCCGGCTGCGTAGTCGGCCCGGTAGCTGCGCTCCAGGGTCATCAGCGTGCGCATCGGCGCCTCGGCCAGGTCGAGGAGGCGGGCATCGCGCCAGCGCAGCTTGGTGAGGCCGGAGCGGCTGAACCACCGCGGCCTCTCTTCCTCGACGAGCAGGACCAGCTTGCCCGTCCACGTCTTGCGAAACCAGAACCGTCCCGTGAGCTTGGCCGCGCCGAACATGCAGCACCTCGCGTGAGAGCCCCTCCAGGCAACGCGGGCCAAGCTCGGCGGTTTCCGCCGGAAGCCCGTCGGCCGGCACCGGACCGGCGCCGGGGTCATGCACGTGCGACATGGGCGCGGTGACGGCCCGCGCCGCGACGCCGCGCGCCGTCCGCACGCGGCGTCGCGGCGGACCGGGCCCGCCGCGGCTCAGCCGCAGGTGCGGTCGCCCAGATCGCGGTCGCCCAGATCGCGGTCGCCCAGATCGCGGCTGGCCAGGGTGGTGCCGGTCACGGCGGTCCCGGTCACGGTGCCGCCCGCGAGGGAGCGGTCGGCCAGGATCGCGAGCGGGCGCCCCGCCAGGGCGCCGACGAGGCCGGCGGCGGCCTTGACGAGGAAGTCGTCGAATCGGCCGTGGCGCGTTCCGGTGAGGGTCTGGCCGGCTTCCAGGCCACCGGCCAGGACGACGCTGCCTGCCAGGATCCAGAGCCAGTGCCGCGGGTAGGCCACCGTCATGAGCAGCCCCGCCACCGCGTAGGCGGCGATGCGCTCGAAGCTCGGATTGGCCGTGACCACGGGGCGGAGGCCGATCGGCACCAGCGTGACCGCGGCGATCAGCGCCACCAGGCTCCAGGCCGCGACCCGTATCAGGCCGTGCCACTGCGCGTTCGATCTCAGCATCGCGGAAACGTAACCTCACGGCGACGGCGGCCGCGTACACCGATGGCGCGCCGCCGGGCGTATCATAACGACGGCCGGGGACCGGAACATCTGATCATGCGTGGTACTCTGGTCGTCGCGACCCTTCTCGCCTTCTCGGCGATGCCGGCCGCCATCGCGGCCAACCCGGTCCGCGACGTGCTCTGGGTGGCGCTACAGGGATGCGTGCTCGCCAAGAAGGCCGCGGGCCGGAGCTTTCCCTGCCTCGCGGTCGATCTCGGCGACGCGGCGCGCCCGGGCACGGCGGTGCTGCGCGCGCCGGGCCAGCCCACCCACACGGTGGTGATGCCCACCGACAGCGTCTCGGGCATCGAGGCCCCCGTGCTCCAGGGGCCGCGGGGGGCGGCCTACTGGCGGGCGGCGCTCGCGGCCCGGCACTACGTGTCGGACGCGCTGCAGGGCCGTCTGCCCCCGTCCGCGGTGGGCCTGGAGGTGAATTCCGTGGGCGGCCGCAGCCAGGATCAGCTGCACATCCACCTCGACTGCATGCGCCGGAGCGTCATGGCGGCCCTGAAGGCCCACGGCGACGCCGTCGGCGAGAGCTGGGCCCCGTTCCCGGTGCCGCTCGAGGAGGTGCCCTACGTCGCCATGCGGGTCCCGGCGGACGCGGTGGCGGCGTTCAACCCGTTCGCCGCGCTGGCTGGCGTGCCCGGCTGGCAGGGCCGCCTGCACGACGCGAGCTTCGCGGCGGTGGAGGCGGATCCCGGCGATCCGCGGGGCGGGATGGTCCTGCTGGCCTATCGGGAGCCGGACGCCAGCGCCGAATACCTGATGGATCACAGCTGTCGGATGGCCAAGCACGGCCGGTCCGGCTGACCGGCCGCCGCGCCGAGCCGCGGCCACTGTTGCTGCTACGTTCTATCCCCCCGGGGCGCGAATCGGGCATAGAGCGATCATGCGCATGCCGGTGCTCAGCTTGTCCGCGATGCTCCTCCTGGCCACCGGACCTGCGGTTGCGGGGCCGGCCGCCGGGGCGGCCGATCCGGCCGAGCTGGAGCGCGCCTGGCACCGCTGCCTGCGGGACGCCTCGGGGCATCAGCCGACGGGGCAGAGCCGCGCCGGCGACGAGCGCAACGCCCTCGACGAGTGCAAGACCCGCGAGGATGCCCTGGTGTCGGCCCTGATGTCCGGCTCGCGCCCGGCGGACGCGCGCACCGGCACGGTGTGGTCGCGGACCTGGGCGGCGTTCGTGGAACCGCTCACCGCGTGGTTCGGCGCGCTGCGGCGCTGAGCGCGCCGCGGCTCCGGACGGACTCACCAGTGGGTGGCGGGATGTCAGGCCCCGCCGATGCCGGTCGTCACCGTGCCGGTGCCTCGGCACTCGGAGCACTGCGCGTCGGCGACCTTGCCGGTGCCGCCGCAGGTCCGGCACAGGTTCTCGCCGGTGCCCGGCGTGCCGGGCGGCGCCTCGTCCCCGGGTTTGCGCGGATCCGTCTCGGCCATAGTCTGCCCTCTTCGAACGCTCCGTCCTGACCGGCAAACCGGGCCGGTCCGGCGCTGTTCCCGGTCACGCGCGTCGCCGAGGCCCGGTGCCTCCCGCGGCGTCGCACCGCGCACGGCCCGGCGAACCGCGGACCGCGCGGGCCGTTGGCCGACCATGAGCGATCAGACCTCCAAGCCGCACCCGGCGTCGCACCCGGATCCCGTCACCGAGGCGCGCCGGCGCGAGATGGCGACCGAGCACCTCCTGTTCGGAACGATGCGGTTCCTGGCGCGGCAGCATCCGGAATTGCTCGACGAGCTCGAGGGCAGCCTCGGCCACCTGTGGGATACGGTCGAGGGCGAGGCGCGGGACGATGAGGCCGTGCGCACCATCGCCCGGCGCATGCTCAAGGGGCTGCGGGCCGAGCAGTGATCGGCCCGGCCCGGCTCACCGCTGCGCGGCGTCGGTCACCTTGATGGTCGGGATCATCGCCACGGCCTGCGCGGTCACGCGGTCGAACGTCTCCCCGGTCAGGCCGCGCTCCGTCGCGAGCTTCCGGATCCGTTCCGCGTGCTGCGAGAGGGTCAGGCCGTAATAGGTCTTCTCTGCCGCCTGTTCGACAGACTCGTTTGCCACGTGTTCGCTCCTGTTCATGGTTGGTGAGGCGGGCTGATTTGGGCCAGGGCGGCCGCCGCTTCAAGCCCCGGCCGCGGCCACGGCGCCCCGGCCATGAGCCGTGGTCATGGCGCGGTCGTGCCGACGCCCGGCCGCCGAAGGGCGCTCAGCGGTTGCAGCCGATGCAGATGCCGCGGGTGATCGCGTCGTTACGCTGCTCGACGGCGTCCCGGCGCTCGATGCTGCCGGTCTCGTTCGGGCCGAGGGCGCCGGGATTCGGCACGGTCTGGCCGGTCGCGGCGGTGTGGGGCGCCTTGGCGGTGGTGGCGGGGCCGCCGCCGGTGCCCGTCTGGCTCACGGGATCGGCCCAGGCGGTGACGGGGGCCAGAATCAGGGCGGCGGCCATGGCGAGAGTCGCGGATCTGCGCATGTGAAGCTCCCAGCACTGCGTACGTCGGACTGTGCGGAACTGACGCACGCGCGCGCGAGAAGTTCCCGCCCACGCGCTTCCGCGGGCGCGATCGCCGCCGCGGAGGCGCGTCTTTCGGCGAGCGAATGCGGCGGTTCACCTTCGGGCGTACGGCTAAGCCATTTTGAGAACTGTCTTCGCTTCCGAATTCGCGAATCGTGGTGCTGTAACATTCGGAGGCGTACGTCATGAACCCGACCGTCAAGGCCGTGCTGCTGAACGAGCGGGCCACCGTGCTCTCGGCCATCGCGGCGCGTCAGGGCACCGTCTCCGACCTCCTGGTGCAGATCAACGGCGTCGAGAACGACATCTGGCGCCTGCGCCACCGCCTCATCGACATCGAGGCGTACCTGATCGGGCATCGCGTCGAGCTGCCGGAGGCCGCCGAGGAGCAGAGCGAGGCCGCGGACGGGACGGAGGTCCTGGTCCCGCGCAGTGCCGGGCCGCAGGCCGCGCCCCGGACGGTCGAGGTGATCGGCCTGCCGACCTGCAAGCCGCTCGGCGATTTCGTCCGCCCGAAGACGTCCGCGCGGAAGGCCCAGGCGGCGGCCGCGTCCCGCCAGATCGAGACCGCCTGAGGTCGCCGGGGGATCACGCCCATGCACCGCATCCGCAACGGCCTGCGGCGGAGGTCCGCGCCGCCGGTGCCGGCCCTGCCCGAGAGCCTGACGCGCTTCGTGTCGCCGCCCGTTCCCGGGGCCGGATGGATCACCGCGCCGCTCCGGGACATCGGCATGGCGCTGCTGGTCGGCGTCGTGGTCGCGCTCGTCGGCGGCCGGATCCTCGAAGCCTGGTAGCCGGTCCTGACTGTATCCCGGCCATGGCCTATGAGGATCGGTGAGGATCCCGAGGGGGTGGACGGATGGGCGACGGCAGCGGCGCGCCGAGCGCGAAGATCGCGGAGGTTCAGCGCCTCGCCACGGCGCTCGCGGCGCGGGTGCGCTACGCGCAGCTGGTGGGCCGCCCGGTCTACGAGGCGCAGATCGCCGCGCTGGTCGGCGCGGCGCGCCTGATGGACGAGGAGAGGGCACCCTGGCCGCCGATGGTGGAGGAGGTGCTGACCGAGCTCGCCCGCACGATCGAGGGGCCCGATCCCGAAGGCGTGGCGGCAGGAGACGCGGCGGGCGATCCGGCGAAGGACTTGCCCGGAGAGCCTTGAACGCACCGCCGCCGTCGCCACCCTTGTACCGATCATCACGCGATCGAGGGCAGGGACGCGATGGAGCAGGACACGCCGGGCGACGATCGGACGGCCCGAACGATCGCCGAGAACGTCTACGCCGCCTACTGGCGCCAGGCCGCCGGCGCCGATCATCCGCAGATCGAGCAGACCTGCCTCGCGCGTCTCGCGGAGGCGATCCGGCCCGAGATCCCGGGCGGATCGCCCGGCGCGATCATCGAGGCTGCCAACGCCGTCCTCGATGCCCTGGAGCAGCAGAACCCGGGTCTCCGCGGGCCCCGCGTCAGCGCCCTGAACCGGGCGGACGGGTCGGTCGCGATGGGCCGCGCCGGCGCCTGACCCGGCCGGGTCGTCCCGGCCTCGGGCCATCTGCGAACCTGCTCTGCGCGGCCGGCGGTCCATGGTTGGCCAACCGGGTGGTCCCGGCCCTGCTCCGGGCCGGTGCGGGGCCGGAACTTCGCGGCGAGGGGCTGATTGATCAGGAAGCCGGCACGGGGATCCGCGCCCGTCGCCGCCGTGCGACGATCGCCTCCGGTCGCAGTCCCGCAACACGCTCGCGTCGTGAAGTCGATGGCCGCATGATCCTGAGCCTGCAGGCCGTGCAGGTCGCGACCGGCAGCGACGATGCCGAGAGTCAGCTCGTCTTCGCGGACGGGTATCTGGTCGCGGTCCTCGTCCGTCTCTCGGCGCAGCACGACGACGATGCCGGGAAGTGGTTCCTGGAAGTCGGGTTCGGCCCGGTCGAACCCGTCGCGCCGCCGCTGTTCGCGGACCTGCCGGCGGCCCGGGCCTGGATCATGCGGCAGCTGATCGCCGCGGCCTGACCGAGACGACGGCCATCCTCAGGACGGCGTCCCGAGCCAGCGGAGGGAGCGCTTCAGGCGCGCCGCACCGTCCGCCGCGAACCAGAGGCCGTGCGCGAACACGACGCGCTCGGGTGCCAGGCCGACGAGATCCCAGGCCGCCCGCGCGGCGTCGCGCCGCCGGAGCTTGATCACGAGGCGCAGATAGGGGGGCGGCTCGCCGTGCGGCGGCGTCATGCGGGCGAGGCGCAGGAACGGCCGCAGGAACGCCGGCATCTTCGCGGGTTCCAGGTTGAGGACGAGGTCGGTCAGGATCAGGGTGCGGCTCGCGCCGTGGAAGAACGCGACCTCCCGGAACCCGAACCCGCCCGGCACGACGAGTTGGCGCAGGTCCGCCGCCCAGTCGGGTGGGGACGCGTCCTCCAGGACCCGGTCGACGCGCAGGCCGGAGCGCCGGACCTGACGACGCTCGCGCAGGTTGGGGGCTGCCCAGGTCAGAGCCTCCGGACAATGGGCCTGCCAGTCCTTCAGGAAGGTCCAGTGGGCGATGTTGGGCGCGACCAAGTGGCGGATCGGTCCGAGCGCCGCGATCGCGCGGTGCAGGCCCGCGTCGAAGCGCGTGGGCGAGTGCAGCCAGAGCGCTCCGTCGCCGAGCCGGACGACCGTCATCCGGACCGGCAGGGGAATGCCGAGGGCGCGGAGCGGCCCGCTGTCGACGATCCAGACGCCGTCGGCCACCGGCTTGAGCACGTCGAGGGGCGGATAGGTCGCTTCGGGCAAATCCCGCTCTCTTCCTCAGCCACGGGACGGCACGGCCCCGCACCTGTGCAACAGCGGAGCCGCGGCGGATTTCCCGGATCGATCGCCGCAGGCCCGGCGCGCCTCAGGCCCGCGCGCAGTCGGGCGCGACCGGCTCCATCGGCGGGACCGGGACGGCGCGCAGCAGCGCGATCGCGAGACCGAAGATCGTCAGCACATCGCAGGTCAATCCGAAGACCGAGCCGACCAGGAGATTGTGCCCGGCCCAGCACAGGGAGGCGCCGAGGAAGAGCTGGCGCATCGTCTGCGGCGCCGCCTGGAGGCGCGCGCCGGTGGCGAGCAGCGAGCCCGTCGCCGCGCAGGCCGACGGCCACCCGTTCCACGTGGCCACCGTCAGGCACGCCGCCGCCAGGGTGCTCGCGGCGAAGACGGGCGGGACCCAGCCGCTCCGGCCGGGCGCGCCGACGCAGCGGAGGGAGACGAGGCTCTGCAGCACCGAGATGGCGCACATCGCCGTCCCGGTGAGCGCCCCGAGCGTGAGGTAATGCGCGCCGAAGCAGGCGGCGCAGGCCGCCGAGGCCGCGAGGATCCAGGTCCGCCGCGGCATCACCCCCGCAGTAAAGCCCAGGATCAGGCCCAGGGACCCGAACAGATCGAGATGCGTCGCGGCGGCGGCGGACCAGGAATACAGGTAAGATGCGGCGTTCATCGTGCGCGACCGGCCGGCGCGGAGGCGCCGTTTCAGTCGATCGCGCTAGGATCGCGCGGTAATCGGATGGTTAACGCCGTCCTAGGCGACGATCACGGTGCGGCGAGCGTGGCCGCGCTGCCGCACCGCGACCCCGCGCGCCCTGCGAGTGCCCCCGACCCTTCGATCGTCGAACGATCGAGATCTCGGTCGCGGTCACGCAAGTATTCATTCGGATTTTGATCTATGAGACACGGGATTAACATAGATCAAGAGCCGATCCGGCTGTGTTCGACGGGGAACAATGCGCGCAGCCTCCGGTTTCCCGGGCATTCAAGTCGGGACGACACCGCGGCCGGTCGGGCGGGGGTGTGTGCGCGCGCCCGATATCGGTGGTGTGAACCAACGCTCACATGCAGCTTCCCACGAACGACGATCATCATCCCGTCGCCGCACGGTTCCGGGACTTCATCCAGCATGCGCCGTTTCCCTGCGTCGGCGCCAAATCCGCCCTCTCGCGCGGCCAGATGAAGATCGTGGTCGCCAGCGACATCACCTCCGACCGGGACGATGCCCGCATCTACCCGGCCCTGCTCGCCTTCATCTGTCGGTACCGCGCGCAGCCGAGCCTGTTCCAGAGCTTCGCGGTGCTGTTCGAGGGACCGGGCACGCTCTCGGAGGAGGCCTTCGAGGCGGCGCTGTGGCAGCGGGTCCAGTCGCTCTCCGACACCGATCGGTGCCTCGGTCAGGCCTACGATCCCCGCGTCGCCTCCGACCCGGACGACCCGCATTTCTCGCTGAGCCTCGGCGGCCAGGGCTTCTTCCTGGTCGGGCTGCATCCCGGGGCGAGCCGCCGGGCCCGGCGCTTCGAGACGCCCGCCCTGGTGTTCAAC
This sequence comes from Methylobacterium sp. NMS14P, assembly GCF_028583545.1. NCBI lineage: Bacteria > Pseudomonadati > Pseudomonadota > Alphaproteobacteria > Hyphomicrobiales > Methylobacteriaceae > Methylobacterium > Methylobacterium sp. NMS14P. Next base: position 5,554,432 of record NZ_CP087106.1, read on the forward strand.
CTGCACGACCAGTTCGAGCGGCTGCGCGCGGAGGGCCGCTACGAGCGCCTGCGCGCCGCGATCGTCGACCGCGACGCCGCCTGGACCGGGACGATCAACCCGATGCTCGCCCAGCACGGCGAGAGCTCGGCGGCCCGTCAGTTCAGCGGGCGCGCCGTTCCCGACGACTGGGCCTGCCCGTTCCGCCGCGGGGAGGCGACCCCGACCTGGGACGCCCAGCAGGTCGCCGCCGACCTCGCATCGGGCGCCTTCGTGATGCGCCAGATGGACAGCTGAGGGCCGACCGATGACGCGTTCCGTTCCGATACCCGTTCCGTTTCCCGAGGACGAAGAGGCGGTGCTGTCGCTGGCGCGCGCGCTGCGCGAGACCGGCTACACCTTCACCACGGTGACCCCGGCCAGCCATGCGCACGTCAACGCCCGGCCGCGGAACGCCGAGGCCCGGAGCCTGCGCGACGTGTTCGGCTGGAGCCGGCCGTTCCGCGCCGACGTGGTCCCGGAGCCGATCTTGCGCCTGATGCGGGCGGCCGGCGCCGTGATCGAGGACGGCCCGCTGCTGCGGCCGACGCTGCGCTTCTCCAGCCTCGACGGCGAGCTGTTCGCCCATTCCGCGTATCCCCCGAGCGCGGCCGACGCGGTGTTCTTCGGTCCCGACACGATGCGCTTCGCCGCGGCGGTGATCGCGCATCTCGAGGGGCGGTCGCGGCCGGTGCGGCGCGCAGTCGATCTCGGCTGCGGCTCGGGCGCGGCCGGGATCTGCGTCGCCAAGAGGGCGCCGGGCGCCGAGGTGGTGCTCGTGGACATCAACCCGGCGGCCATGCGGGCGGCGCGCGTCAACGCCCGGCTCGCCGGGACCGACGGGGTCGACGTCCGCCGCAGCGACATGCTGCGCGACGTCGAGGGCCAGTTCGACCTCATCGTGTCGAACCCGCCCTTCATGATCGACACGGCGGAGCGGGCCTACCGGCACGGCGGCGGCCCCCTCGGGGCCGGGCTGTCGCTCGCGGTGGCCGAGCAGGCGGCCGGGCGGCTCGCGCCCGGCGGCAGCCTCGTCCTGTTCACCGGCGCGGCGATCGTCGACGGGGAGGACCCGTTCCGCGACGCCGTGGCCGACCTCTGCGGCCGGGCCGGGCTGGACTGGACCTACCGCGAGTTCGACCCGGACGAGTACGGCGAGGAGCTCGCGACCGACGCCTACGACGCGGTCGAGCGGCTCGCCCTCGTCATCCTGACCGCCACGCGCCCGGTGACCCGGCCATGACCAGCAGCCTGACCGACAGCTTGACCGACACCTTCCTCCGTGACGCCCTCGCGGGCCTGACCGCCGAGCCGAAGACGCTGCCGGGAAAGTATCTCTGGGACGAGACCGGCTCGGACCTGTTCGACAGGATCTGCCACAGCTCCGACTACTACCCGACGGCGCAGGAGATGACCGTCCTGCCGCAGGTCGCCGCCGACGTGGCGCGCCGAGTGCCGCCGGGGGTGACCGTCGTGGAGTTCGGCAGCGGCGCAAGCCGCAAGATCCGCACGCTCCTCGACGCGCTGCCCGACCCGGCGGCCTACGTGGCGATCGACATCTCGGGGGCGTACCTCGAGGCCGCGATCCGGCGGCTGGCCGTCGATTACCCCGGCATCCCGATGATCCCGGTCTGCGCCGACTACTCGCAACCGGTGCAATTGCCGCACGAGGCGGGGCCGGGCGGGATCCTGGGCTTCTATCCGGGAACGAGCATCGGCAACTTCGACCCGCGCGAGGCCCGGCTGTTCCTCGAGCGCGCGCGCGCGACGCTGGGGCCGAGCCTGTTCCTCGTCGGCGCGGACGGCACCGCCGACCCGGACCGCCTGCAGCGCGCCTACGGGCGCGCCGACGGCCTGATGGCCGCGTTCCACGGCAACATCCTGACGCGGCTGAACCGGGAGCTCGGCGCCGACTTCGACCGCGAGAATTTCCGGCACGCCGTCCGGATCTGCCCGGACCCGCTGCGGGTGGAGGCCCACCTCGTCGCGACGCGGCCGGCCACCTACCGGCTGGGCGGCCGGACCATCGCGTTCGCGGCCGGGGAGAGCGTCCGGACCGACACGTCGCACAAGTACCCGGCGGACGCCTTCCGGGCGCTCGCGGCCGAGAGCGGCTGGCAGCCCCGCGCCCTCTGGACGGGCGAGGGCGGAGACTTCAACCTCCACCTGCTGCAGGCGGAGGCCTGATCCGGCTCGGAGCCCTGGTGCCGCCGCGCTCTCTCGCGCCGAGCCGGCATCCGCCTCGGCGGCGAGCGCTCTAGACGGCCTCGATCGGCGCGTGCTTGCCGTCGTGGGCGGAGCCCGAGTCCATGCTCCGCGTCTCGCCGGCCTGCCGCTGATCGCGGGCCGGCGGCGGGTAATCCGTCAGCGGGCGCCAGGGGGCGGACGGAGTGCCGAGGCGCGCGCCGGACGGCCGCATCGACATCCAGATCGCGACGGCCATCCACGGGACGACGAAGAAGACGAAGGCAGCGAGCCCCACGGCGATCCTCCACAGAACGGTGACGCCGGGAGAACGCCCGAACGGCGGCCCCGGATCCGACGCGATCGGGCCTGGAGCCCGGCGCGGTCAGAACCTACAAGGATGGGCCGCTCGGCCGGACCCTCCGGACCTGATCGGCGGCCCCGCCGGGCGCGACCCGCATCGCCCGGCCCGGACACCGTCGCGGCGACGCGCAGCCTGCTGGAGCGAGCAATGGCAGATCTTTCCGGAAAGACCGTCCTGGTCACGGCGGCGGGGCAGGGGATCGGGCGCGCCAGCGCGCTCGCCTTCGCCCGCGCCGGGGCGCGGGTCCACGCCACCGACATCAACGCCGACGCCCTGGCGGCGCTGCGCGCCGACAACCTCAGCACCGCGACCCTCGACGTGCTGGACGCGGACGCGGTCGGGGCCCTCGTCGCGGGCATCGGCGCGGTCGACATCCTGTTCAACTGCGCCGGCACCGTGCACGCCGGCACCATCCTGGAGATGCGCGACGACGAGCTCGACTTCGCTATCGACCTCAACGTCAAGGCGATGATCCGCACGATCCGGGCGGTCCTGCCCGGGATGCTGGAGCGCCGCGACGGCGCCATCGTCAACATGGCGTCGGTCGCCTCCTCGGTGAAGGGCGTGCCCAACCGCTTCGCCTACGGGGTGACCAAGGCGGCGGTGATCGGCCTGACCAAGGCGGTGGCCGCCGACTATGTCGGCCACAACATCCGCTGCAACGCCATCTGCCCCGGCACGGTGGAGAGCCCGTCGCTGCAGGAGCGCATCCGCCAGCAGGGCGACTACGAGCAGACCCGCGCGGCCTTCGTCGCGCGCCAGCCGATCGGCCGGCTCGGCACGCCCGAGGAGATCGCCGACCTCGCCGTCTACCTCGCGGGCGCGACCTACACGACCGGCCAGGCCGTCCTGATCGACGGCGGCTGGACGATCTGATCCGCCGGGGCGGGCGTCAGAACCGGGCGACCAGCGCCACGCCGCCGATCATCAGGGCGCCGCCCAGGACGCGCCAGAGGCCGGCCTCGTGGACCTTGAAGCCCACCAGGCCGTAATGGTCGAGCAGGATCGACGTGACGACGCCCGCGGTCACGATCAGCCCGAGGAAGGTGGCGGCCCCGATCCGCGCGGAGACGGAGAGCTGCGCCATCGTCAGGCCCGCGCTCATCAGGCCGCCGAGCCACGCCCACCAGGGCACCTGCGCGAGGCGGTCCGTCGCCGGCAACCCGTACTGCCCCGTCACCAGCATGGCGATGGAGATCGCCGCGACGCTGACGACGAGGCTCACCACGCCGGCGAGCAGCGGCCGCGCGAGGGACTTGGCGAGGCCCGCGTTCTGGCCCGGTTCGATCGCGGTGGCGATGCCCGCGAGCAGCGCGAAGCCGTAGAGGAAGAGCATGCTGGGATCCTGAGGGTGCGAGGCGTTCGGATCGACGGGCCCGTCAGAACGCCGCCACGAGGGCGACGCCCGCGACCATCAGCGCGCCGCCGAGGATGCGCCAGCGCCCGGCGCGGTGGCGCGCGAAGCCCACGAGGCCGTGATGGTCGAGGATGATGGAGCCGACCACGCCCGCCGTGATCACGCAGCCCAGGAACGGCGCCGCGCCGACCTTCTCGGAGATGTAGAGCTGCGCCAGGACGACCGCGGCCCCGAGGATGCCGCCCGGCCACGCCCACCAGGGGACGGGCGTGGCCGCTTCGGCCCGAGTCCGGCCGCGCAGCCGGGCGACGACCATCGCGGCGAGGAAGCAGGCGATCGCGAGGCCGAAGCAGAACAGGCCCGCCAGCATCGGCTGCCCCGTGACCTTCGCCAGCGTGGCGTTCTGGCCCGGCTCGATGGCGTTCGCGACGCCGGCCACGAGGGCGATGCCGTAGAGATACCACTTGGACAAGGCGGCGCATTCCGGAGGAGGAGAGGTCCGCGCCCGGACGGGGCGGTCTGCTGCCAAACCCGCCGCCGCGCCGGGTGACTGCATCACATCCTCGGTCCGCGCCGGGACAGATCGCCCCAGGGCCCGCCGAGGCCGCCCCGGCCGGGAACGGCGCGGTGCGGGAACGTTTGCGGCCCCTCGCGTGCTGTGCCTGTGGCAGCCCGAGTGGACGATGGACGCCCCCAGCCCGACGATCACGCCGAAGACGCAGGACCGTCAGGCCGAGCTGACCCTGCGGGGGATCGCGCTCGGCGCGGCCATCACGGTCGTGTTCATGGCCGCCAACCTCTACATGGGCCTGAAGACCGGGATGACGTTCTCGTCCTCGATCCCGGCCGCGATGATCTCGATGGGCGCCTTCCGGCTGATGGGCGGCGCCGGCATCCTCGAGAACAACATCGTGCAGACGCAGGCCTCGGCGGCCGGCACCCTCTGCAACGTCATCCTGGCGCTCCCCGGCCTCGTCCTCGTCGGCCACTGGCACGGTTTCCCGTTCTGGCAGACCACGGCCGTGTGCATGCTGGGCGGCCTGCTCGGCGTCGCCTTCTCGATCCCGCTCCGCCGCGCCCTCGTGTCGGGGAGCGATCTCCCCTATCCCGAGGGCATCGCCGCCGCGGAGGTGCTCAAGACCGGCCACGAGGAAGAGGGCGGCCACGGCCTGCGGGACCTGCTCGGGGCCGCCGCGGCCGCCGGGACGATCGGGCTCGCCACCACGGGGCTGAGGGTCCTGGGCGAGGGCCTCAACGGTGCGGTCAGCCTCGGCGGCGCGGTGTTCCGCACCGGGACCGGCTTCTCGCTGGCGCTGGTCGGCGTCGGCTACCTCGTGGGCATCGGCGCCTGCCTCGCGCTGCTGACCGGCGTCCTGATCGCCTGGGGGATCGCGGTCCCGATCCTCACCGCCCTGTCGCCCGACTCCGGCAAGTCCGCGGGCGCGGCCGCCGAGGCAATCTGGTCCGGGCAGGTGCGCCTCATGGGCGCCGGGATCATCGCGGTGGGCGGGCTCTGGACCGTGGGCTCGCTGGCGCGCCCGATCGCGGGCAGCATCCGCGCCGCCCTGTCGGGCAGCGGCGGTCTCGGCAAGGATCACCCGCGCGAGGAGCGCGACCTGCCGATCACCTGGGTCGCCGCCGCGACGCTGGGCCTGTGCGTGCCGCTCGCGATCCTGTTCGGGTTCTTCGCCGGCGCCGCCGACCTCGGCGGCCTGATGATCATGCTGGCGGTGGCCGCCACCCTGTTCACCGTCCTGTTCGGCTTCCTGATGGCGGCGGCCTGCGGCTACCTCGCGGGCCTGCTGGGCTCCTCGTCGAGCCCGATCTCGGGGATCGGCATCCTGACCACGATGGCGACCGCGCTGCTCCTGCCCCTGATCCTGGGTCACTCCGCCGGGCCCGAGGGCGACCGGTTCGTCACCGGCATGGCGCTGCTGCTGACGTCCGTGATCATCACCACCTCGTCGATCGCCAACGACAACCTGCAGGACCTGAAGACCGGGCAGGTGCTCGGCGCCACGCCCTGGCACCAGCAGGTCGCGCTCATCCTGGGCGTCGGGGTCGGCGCCGTGGTGATCGCCCCGCTCCTGTCGCTGCTCTACGAGGCCTACGGCTTCGTCGGCGCGCCCGCGCATGACGGGCAGGACGCGGGGAGCGCCATGCCGGCACCCCAGGCGGCCCTGATGACCCAGATCGCCAACGGCATCACGCACGGCGAGCTGCCCTGGACCATGGTGCTGATCGGCGCCGGACTCGGTGTGGTGCTGGTCGCCGCGGAGACCTGGCTGAAGCGGCGCGGCCTCACCTTCCCGGCCCTGACGGTCGGGATCGGCATGTACCTGCCGCTCTCGGTGGAGATGACGATCGCCATCGGCGGCATCCTCGGCTGGGTCGCCGAGCGCCGGCTGCGCGCCCGGGTCGGGGCGAAGGGAGACGCGAAGGCCGACAAGGCGGTGGGGCAGGCCCGCCGCCGGGGCGTGCTCCTCGCCTCCGGGTTCCTCGTCGGCGAGAGCTGCGTCGGCGTGCTACTCGCCGGCACCGATCTCCTGGCGGGGCACAGCGCGGCGATCGCCGTCGTCGGCAAGGATTTCGCGCCCTACGCCACCGGGCTCGGCCTCGCGGTGTTCCTGGCGGGGCTCGCCGTCTACCTGCGGATGGTCTCGCGACCGGAAGCGGCCCCGCGGGAGGCGTGACGGATCCGCCGGCGCCCCGGGCGGGTTTCCCGCAGGACGCCGTCGCCCGCGCGGCCTCGGCCTCCGCCTCGCTGGAGTTGCGCATGAGAGCGGCTGACAGAGCGGCCCACACCCGGGAACGGGTCTTCCCCCTGAGCGCCGGAATCCTGTTCGGGCTCGGCCTCGGTGGCTTCTTCGACGGGATCGTGCTGCACCAGATCCTGCAATGGCACCACATGCTGAGCAGCTGGTACCCGATCGACACGATCCCGAACCTCGAGTTGAACACCCGCTGGGACGGCCTCTTCCACAGCGCGACCTACGTCTTCGTGGTCCTCGGGCTGTTCATCCTCTGGCGCGCCGCGCACCGCACGCACCTCTACTGGTCCAGCAAGCTGCTCGCCGGGTCGCTCCTGATCGGCTGGGGCCTGTTCAACCTCGTCGAGGGCCTGATCGACCACGAGATCCTCGGCGTGCACCACGTCAACGAGCGGGCGCCGCCGGAGCAGTGGCTCTACTGGGACATCGGCTTCCTGCTCTGGGGTGGGGCCATGCTGGCCGCGGGCCTGGGCCTCGTCGTGGTCGGCAAGGGGGAGGAGGCGTCGCTGGCGCGCTCTCCCGCGTGAGGGCCGCCGGTCGCGGCCTGCGCCCGGTCCTGCCCTGGCTCGCCCTGGCGGCCGGCCTGATCCTCGCCACCCTGCCGGCCTGGCGGCCCCTGGTCTTCGGGACCGCGCTCACCGTCGAGGATCTTCTCACGCTGCGCTGCCTGACGCGCTGATCCGCGCGTCCCGGCCCGTTCCGTAGGTCCCTTCTCAGGTCCCTTCTCACGCCCCTTCGGCCGCCTCGCCGAGCAGCGTCCGGACGAACCGGCGGGTGCGCGGGTCGGCCGGCCGGGCGAAGACGTCGGCGGCCGTGCCCTGCTCGACGATATGTCCCCCTTCCAGGAACACCACCGTGTCGGCGACGCGCCGCGCGAGGCGCAGGTCGTGGGTCGCCATCAGCATGGTCGTGCCCTCGCCCGCGAGGCCGGCGAGCACGTCCACCACCTCGGCGGCGAGTTCCGGATCGAGGGCCGAGGTCGGCTCGTCGCAGAGCAGCAGGCGCGGGGAGGGGGCCAGCGCCCGGGCGATCGCCACCCGCTGCTGCTGGCCGCCCGAAAGGCTGGCGGGCCAGTCCGCGGCCTTGTGGGCGAGGCCGACGCGCTCCAGCAGCTCGAGGGCGCGCGCCCGGGCCCGGTCCTGCGGCCACTTGCCGACGGTGACGAGCCCCTCGGTGACGTTCTCCATCACGGTGCGGTGGGGGAAGAGCTGGAAGTTCTGGAACACCATGCCGGTCTGCCGGCGCACGGCGAGCACGTCCCGCCGCGCCGGCGGGTTGCCGGGCCGGAAGGTGAGGCGGATGTCGCCGAGGGTCAGCGTCCCGGACTGCGGGACCTCCAGCAGGTTCGCGCAGCGCAGGAGCGTCGACTTGCCCGAGCCCGACGGGCCGATCAGCGCCGTGACGCGCCCTTCCGGCACCGCGAGGTCAACGCCCCGCAGGACCGGGTTGTCGCCGAAGCGCTTCTCGATGGCCGACAGGGCGATCACGCGCGGGCCTCCAGGTAGCCGCCGTAGCGCCCGAGGCGCCGCTCCAGCAGCGTCTGGAGCCAGGACAGCAGCGTCGACAGGACGAGGTAGATCAGCGCCACCTCGATGTAGAGGATCAGCGGCTCGTAGGTGACCGCGACGATGCGCTGGGCCGCCTGGAACAGCTCCGGCACCGTGATGGCGGCCGCGAGCGAGGTGTCCTTCACCAGGGCGATGAAGGAGTTGGCGAGCGACGGCACCGCCACCCGCGCCGCCTGGGGCAGGATCGTGCGGCGCAGGGCCTGGACCGGCGTCATGCCGGTGGCGTAGGCCGCCTCCCACTGACCCTTCGGGATGGAGGCGATGGCGGCGCGGACGATCTCCGACGTGTAGGCGCCGACGTTCAGGGTGAACCCGATCACGGCGGCCGGGAAGGCGTCGATCAGGATGCCGGCGCTCGGCAGGCCGTAGAAGATCACGAACAGCTGCACGAGGAGCGGCGTGCCCCGGAAGATCCACACGTAGAACCAGGCCAGGGCCGCCAGGGGCCGGGGCGCGAACAGGCGCACGAGGGCGGTCCCGAGTCCCAGCGCGAGGCCCAGCGCGAAGGTGATGAGCGTCAGCGGCACGGTGAAGCGCAGGCCGGCCGCGAGCAGCGGCCCCAGCGACTGGAGCATGAGGTCGAGCCAGTGCGGCACGGGGCGGCGTCTCCTACCGGGCGATCGAAGCGAGGGGCTGTACGGGATCGGCGCCCGGGCGGGACTCGTCCGGGCGGACCCTCTGCGGACGGGTTACTTGGAGACGTCGGCCCCGAAGTACTTCTGGGCGATCGCCGCGTAGCTGCCGTCGGCCCTGATCGCCTCCAGCGCCTTGTCGATCGCGGCCTTCAGCCCCGGGTTGTTCTTGCGCATGATGATCCCGGAGGCGTCCGCGTCGGCCTGCTCGGCGGCGATCTTCACGGGGGCGTTCGGCTTCTGCTTGTGGAAGTCCAGGAACGACAGGCTGTCGTTGACGGTGGCGTCGGCGCGGCCGGTGAGGACGAGCTGGATCGACTGGTCGAAGCCGTCCGTCCCGACGAGTTCGGCGCCGGACTGCTCGGCGAGGCGCGCGAAGTTGCTGGAGAGGCTCTGGGCGGCCTTCCTGCCCTTGAGGTCGGCGAAGGACTTGATGTCGGATCGGTCCGCCCGGGTGATCAGCACGGCCCGGGCGCGGATGTAGGGCTCGGAGAAGTCGAACTTCGCCCGCCGTTCCTTTGTGATGCCGACCTGGTTGATCACCACGTCGTAGCGCTTGCCGTCGAGGCCGGCGATCAGCCCGTCCCACTTGCCCTCGAGGAATTGCGGCGTGACGCCCAGCTGCTCGGCGACCTTGCGGCCGATCTCGACGTCGAAGCCGACGAGCTGCCCGGACGCGTCGTGGAACGTGAAGGGCGCGTAGGTGCCCTCGGTGCCGATGCGCAGGGTCTTGGCGGCGCGAATCGCGTCGAGATCGTCGGCCCGCGCGGGCGCGGCGAAGGGCACGGCGAGGAGCGTAGCGACGACGAGGGCCGCGACGCGGCCGGCGGAGAAGAATCTCATTACAGTAGACCTCGAAAAGAAAGCGCTGTTCTCGCGCGGTCGCCGGGCATGATCTCGACGGTCGATCGACAAAGCAAAGAAGATCTTGGCCGTACAGGAAAGCCGGTGGGCTTGTCGACAGCGCGGTGCGCGCGGTCCGGAACGCGCCAGGACCGAGGCCGCGTGCTAAGAGGCGGCCGGATCCCGCCCACGGACACGGCCGTCCGCCGGGATGCCCGATCCCGGCAGAAGGACCGCGCATGACCTCCTCCGTCCCCGCCTATCGCGGCGTCTTCCCGGTCGCCCCCACGGTCTTCGACGCCGCGGGCGCCCTCGACCTCGACGGGCAGCGTCGGGCCGTCGACTTCATGATCGACGCCGGCAGCCAGGGCCTGTGCATCCTGGCCAACTTCTCCGAGCAGTTCGTCCTCACCGACGACGAGCGCGAGCGGGTGATGCACGCCGTGCTGGAGCACGTGGCCGGCCGCGTGCCGGTGATCGTGACGACGACGCACTTCGCCACGCAGGTCTGCGCCGAGCGCTCGCGCCGCGCCCAGGAGGCCGGCGCCGCGATGGTGATGATCATGCCGCCCTATCACGGCGCCACGATCCGCGTGCCGGAGCTCGGCCTCTTCGACTTCTTCCGCGCGGTCTCGGACGCGATCTCGATCCCGATCATGATCCAGGACGCGCCGGTGGCGGGCACGCCGCTGTCGGCGCCGCTCCTTGCGCGCATGGCCCGGGAGATCGCCAACGTCGCCTACTTCAAGATCGAGACCGCGGGCGCCGCGTCCAAGCTCCGCGAGCTGATCGCGCTCGGCGGCGACGCCGTCGTGGGCCCGTGGGACGGCGAGGAGGCGATCACCCTGATGGCCGACCTCGACGCCGGCGCGACGGGTGCGATGACCGGCGGCGGCTACCCGGACGGCATCCGCCAGATCACCGACGCCTACGCGGCCGGCCGCCGGGACGAGGCGATGGACGCCTACGCGCGCTGGCTGCCGCTGATCAACTACGAGAACCGGCAGTGCGGCCTGCTCGCCTGCAAGGCGCTGATGGCCGAGGGCGGGGTCATCGCGAGCGAGACCGCGCGGCTGCCGATCCAGCCCCTGCACCCGGCGACGCGGGCCGGCCTGATCGAGCTCGCCCGGCGGAACGACGCGCTGGTCCTGCGCTGGGGCCGCTGAGCCGCCCCCGCCCGACTCAGTGCGCCGCCGCGGCCGGCGCCCGGGTCCCGAGCACGCCCGCGAGCCGGCGCACCGCCTCCCGCGCCAGGTCCGGGCTGATGGCGAAGCACATCCGCACCAGACCCTCGCCCTCGGGCCCGAAGGCGGTGCCCGGCGCCACGCCGACCTTGGCCTCCCGCAGCAGGCGCAGCGCCAGGTCGAGGCTCGGCTCGTCGCCGCCCATCCGGGCCATGAGGTAGAAGGCCCCGTCCGGCGGCGCGACCGTGACACCCGGCAGGCGCGACAGCCCCTCCACCAGGATCGCCCGGGCCTCGGCGCAGCGGTCCACCATCGTGCGGATGAAGCCGTCGCCCTCCTCGAGGGCCGCGATGCAGGCGTGCTGGACGAAGGTCGGGATCGAGGTGGTGCTGTACTGCCCGAGCTTGGCGAAGGTCGGCGCGAGGCCGCGGGGATAGATCACCCAGCCGGCCCGCCAGCCGGTCATCGCCCAGTTCTTCGAGAAGGTGTTGGTCACGATCAGCCGGTCGTCCTCGGTGCAGATCTGCAGGAAGGACGGCGCGATCCGGTTGCCGTAGGTGAAGTGGGCGTAGACCTCGTCCGAGAGGATCCAGAGGCCGCGCTCCCGGGCGAGGTCGCGCAGGGCCGTCATCTCGGCGCGCGGCATGGTCCAGCCGGTCGGGTTCGAGGGCGAGTTCACCATGATCACCCGGGTGCGCGGCGTGATCGCGGCCGCGATGTCGGCGAGCGGCAGCGCGAAGCGCCCGTCTGGCAGGCGGCGGTACGGCACCGTCACCGGCACGCCGCCGGCGATGCGGACCGCCTCGCCGAGATTGGGCCAGGCCGGGGAGGGGATGATCATCTCGTCGCCCGGCTCCAGCAGAACCTGGGCCGCCTGCATGATCGCGTTCATGCCGCCCGCCGTGACGCCGAACCGGTCCGGCGGGATCTCCACGCCCCAGTGGCGGGCGTGGTAGGCCCCGAGCGCCGCGCGCAGCGCCGGCAGCCCCAGCGACGTGGTGTAGCGGGTGTGCCCGGCCAGCATCGCCCGGTGCGCGGCCTCGACGATGAAGGGCGGCGTCGGCAGGTCGCCCTCGCCGATCCACAGCTTCACCACCTCCGGGTCGTCCCGCCCGCGATCCGCCACGAGGCCGATCTGGCTCGTGCCGATGCCGCGGATGCGCGCCGAGAGCGCGGCGGCGAGATCGGCGGGCGCGGCGGAGACGAGGGTGTCGGCCATGGCGGCGCGTGCTCTCCTTGCGTCGGGACGCGGCGTGCCGTCGCGCGGCGCGCGTCCAGGGGCCTGCCCGACCTGTAGGGAATGCCCCGACCCTGACGCGTTCGGGCGCGGACGTCCAGACCCCCGGTGCCCGGATCACTCTCGGATGCCGGCGCCCGCGCCGGCGCGCGCGGCCGGGCGGTGCGCGGGCTGCAGTTTTTTTCGACTTTTCAGATATTTCTGAAATTGCTATACGCCGAGTCGCGCCCAGAGCCGGAGGCCCGACGTGCTCGCCAACCTCGATCCCCTGATCCTCGCCCGCGTCCAGTTCGGGTTCACGGTGGCCTTCCACATCGTGTTCCCGGCCTTCTCGATCGGCCTCGCGAGCTTCCTCGCCGTGCTGGAGGGGCTCTGGCTCGCCACCGGGCGCCAGGTCTTCCTGGACCTGTTCAAGTACTGGCTGAAGATCTTCGCCATCGCCTTCGCGATGGGCGTCGTGTCCGGGCTGGTGATGTCCTACCAGTTCGGCACGAACTGGTCGGTCTTCTCGGACAAGACCGGCCCGGTGCTGGGCCCGATGATGGCCTACGAGGTGCTCTCGGCCTTCTTCCTCGAGGCGGGCTTCCTCGGCGTGATGCTGTTCGGGATGCGCAAGGTCGGGCCGCGGCTGCACTTCGCGGCGACGCTGATGGTGGCGGTCGGGACCTGCTTCTCGGCGTTCTGGATCCTGGCGGTGAACTCGTGGATGCAGACGCCGGCGGGCTACGGCACGAACGCCGAGGGCCAGTTCGTGCCGCTGGACTGGTGGGCGATCGTGTTCAACCCGTCCTTCCCGTACCGCCTCGTGCACATGGTGCTGGCCGCCTACCTCACGACGGCCCTGGTGGTGGGCGCGGTCGGCGCGTGGCACCTGCTGCGCGACCGGGCCAACCCGGCCGCCCGGACGATGTTCTCGATGGCGATGTGGATGGCCGCCCTGGTCGCGCCGGTCCAGATCCTCGCGGGCGACGCGCACGGCCTCAACACCCTGGAGCACCAGCCCGCCAAGGTCATGGCCATGGAGGGCCACTTCCGGAGCCACCCGGACGGCGCGCCGCTGGTGCTGTTCGGCCTGCCCGATCAGGAGGCCGGCACCGTGCGCTACGCGGTCGAGATCCCGAAGCTGTCGTCGCTGGTGCTGAAGCACGCCCTCGACGCGCCCCTGAAGGGGCTCGACAGCCTGCCGCGGTCGGAATGGCCGCCGGTGCCGATCGTGTTCTGGTCGTTCCGCATCATGGTCGGCCTCGGCATGCTGATGCTGCTCCTGGGCGCCCTCAGCCTCCTCGCCCGCTGGCGCGGCACCCTCTACGCGTGGCGCCCGCTGCACCGCTTCGCGGTGGCCATGGGCCCGGCGGGCTTCGTGGCGGTGCTGGCCGGCTGGATCACCACCGAGGTCGGGCGCCAGCCCTACACGGTCTACGGCCTGCTGCGCACGGCGCAGTCGGCCTCGCCGCTGCACGCGCCGGCGGTGGCGGCCTCGCTCACCGCCTTCGTGGTGATCTACTTCGCGGTCTTCGCCATGGGCACCGGCTACATCCTGCGCCTGATGGGCCAGCCCCCGCATGCCGGCGAGAGCGGGATCGAGCCCGGCGCACCGATCCGGACGGCGGGCATCACGCCCGCCCCGGCGATCGATCCCGACCGTCACCTCCAGCCGGCCGAGTGAGGGACCCATGGCCTACAGCTTCGACCTCACGGTGATCTGGGCGCTCGTGATCGCGTTCGCGGTCTTCGCCTACATCGTCATGGACGGCTTCGATCTCGGCATCGGCCTCCTGTTCCCGGTCCTGCGGCCGGGCGCGGAGCGCGACACCGCCATGAACTCGGTCGCCCCGGTCTGGGACGGCAACGAGACCTGGCTGGTGCTGGGCGGCGGCGGCTTGTTCGCCGTCTTCCCGCTGGCCTACGCGGTGATCCTGCCGGCGCTCTACGCGCCGATCATCGCGATGCTGCTCGGGCTGATCTTCCGCGGCGTCGCCTTCGAGTTCCGCTGGCGCGATCCCCGCCACCGCGCCGCCTGGGACGTCGCCTTCGCGGGCGGGTCGCTGGTGGCGTCCCTCGCCCAGGGCATCACGCTGGGCGCGCTCCTGCAGGGCATCGCGGTCGAGGGGCGGGCCTATGCCGGCGGCTGGTGGGACTGGCTCACGCCCTTCAGCGTCCTCGTCGGCGCGAGCCTGGTCGTCGCCTACGCGCTGCTCGGGGCGACGTGGCTGGTGATGCGGACCGAGGGCCTGCTCCAGCTGCGGGCCCGGCGCCTGGCCCTGCGCCTCACCGCGGCGACGGTGGCGGCCATCGCCCTCGTCAGCGCGGTGACGCCGTTCCTCCAGGGCCGCTACTACGAGCGCTGGCTGGCGATGCCGAACGTGCTCGTCACCGCGCAGGTGCCGCTGCTCGTGGCGCTCGCGGCCTTCGCCCTGTGGCGCACCCTGCGGGGCGGCGCCGAGCGGGCGCCCTTCCTGATCGCGCTGGGGCTGTTCGCCCTGACCTTCGTGGGCCTGGGCATCAGCATCTTCCCCGACGTCGTGCCGGGCCGGATCACGATCTGGCAGGCTGCCGCCCCCGAGGCGAGCCAGATCTTCCTGCTCGCCGGCGCATCGGTATTGATCCCGATCATACTCTCCTACACCGCGTACTCGTACTGGGTCTTCCGCGGCAAGGTCGACGCGCACGGATATCACTGATGGCACCCGCAGCAGCACAGCCCCTCTGGAAGCGCCTCGCGTGGTTCGCGGGGCTCTGGGCCTCGAGCATCGTCGGCCTCGGCTTCGTCGCGACGGTCCTCCGGTATTGGCTCAAGAGCTGATAGACCGGGGGGCGCCCGCCTGACCTCTCCCCGCGTCGGATCCCTGCCGTGCAGCTGCCCCCGCTCGTCCAGACCTTCGTGCTGCATTTCGGCGAGATGGGCTCGCGCTGGGGCATCAACCGGACCGTGGGGCAGATCTACGCCCTGCTGTTCGTGGCCGAGCGGCCGCTCAACGCCGACGAGATCGTCGAGCGGCTCGGCGTGTCGCGCTCCAACGTCAGCATGGGCCTGAAGGAGCTCCAGGCCTGGAACCTCGTCCGGCTCCAGCACAGGCCCGGCGACCGGCGCGACTACTTCACGACGCCCGAGGACATCTGGCAGATCGTCCGCACGCTGGTCGAGGAGCGCAAGAAGCGCGAGGTCGACCCGACCCTGACCCTCCTGCGCGAGCTCCTGATGCAGGAGCCCGGGACCGAGGAGGAGCGGCACGCCCAGGCGCGCCTCCGGGAGATGCACGACCTCTTCGAGCTGTTCGCCGGCTGGTACGCGGACGTGCGCCGCCTCGACACCGAGCGCCTCGTCCAGCTCCTGACCCTCGGCTCGAAGGTCCAGAAGGTGCTGGAGATGAAGGATCGCCTGACCCGCCTGCCGGGCCGGATCGGCGGCCGGTCGGCCAAGTCAGACTGAGTCGGCCGGACTGAACCGCCCGGGCGCGCCGGGCGCGGTCCCCGCTCAGGCCTCGGCGAGCGCGCCCCGGTAGAGGGCGATCAGAGAGGCGCCGACATGCTCGATGTGGCGCCGCAGGCACGCGGCCGCCGCGTCGAACGTGCGGGCCTCGCACAGGGCCAGGATCTGCGCGTGCTCGCTGACCGCGCGGGTCGCGTCCTCGGAGGTCGAGATCTGCAGCCGCGTCGGCCGCTCGCAATCCTGCAGGAGCGCGGACACGATCGCCAGGGACCGCGGCCGGCCGGCGTGCCGGATCAGGTCGAGGTGGAAGCGGCTGTTCAGGTCGCCCCACCGGAGGACCTGACCGGTCTCCAGCGCCGCGCCGTACTCCTTGGAGAGGGCGTCGAGATCGCGGATGTCGTCGGGGGTCAGGTGCGGGGCCGAGAGCAGGAGCAGTTGCGGCTCGAGCTGGACGCGCAGCTGGAAGATGTCCTCGACCTCCTGCAGCGACAGGCCCGTCACGACCGCCCCGCGATGCGGCATGATCCGCACGAGCTTGCTGGCTTCCAGCTGCAGCAGGGCTTCGCGAACCGGGATCCGGCTGATCCCGAATTCCTCCGCCAGGGCGTCCTGGCGCAACTGCACCCCCGGCGGCAGATCCCCGTTCAGGATCTGCTCGCGCAGCGAGTCGGCGACGGCCGCCGCCACGGTCTTGTGCCGCAATCGGTCGGGTGCGGGGCGTCCGGGGACCGCAGGGGACATCAACGCCTCAGGGAAACCGTATACAATTATACAGGACTCCCTCATGCCTGGAAAACGCGCGCCTGTCCAATGCCAGATTGTCCTAAATAAACCTGAGGTTAGTTCGTCCGCGCGTCTGCACCTTGGAGGTCGGCCGCGTGCGCCGTTCGGGACCTGCGCCCGCAAGGAACAGGCCGCGGCGGCGACGCGCCTGTCTTCGCCGATATCGCACCGGCGCGAATACGGCACTGATCCAAGTGAATGACGGCCCTGGATCCGAAACCGGCGTCGCGCCGGGCACCGTTGCGGGGCCTATCTGTCCGCTAGGTCGCGCCGATGCTGCGGGGCGGCCCAGGGCGCCTGACCGAGGGTCTGGGCGAGATGGGCGATCAGGGCCGTGACCCGCGCCGGACGCGGATCGCCCGGCGGCGTGACGAGGTGCAGGGCGATCGGCGGCGGCGACCAGTCCGGCAGCACCCGCTCGAGGCGCCCGGATTCGAGGTCGTCCCAGATCATGAAGTCGGGTTGCAGGGCGAGGCCGAGGCCGGCCCGCAGCGCCGGCGCCAGGGCCTCGGCGTTGTTCGCCCGAAGCTGACCCGCCGGCACCACGACGGCCTCCGCGCCGCTCCCGTCCACGAATCGCCAG
The DNA here is from genome assembly GCF_028583545.1 of Methylobacterium sp. NMS14P. Lineage (NCBI taxonomy): Bacteria > Pseudomonadati > Pseudomonadota > Alphaproteobacteria > Hyphomicrobiales > Methylobacteriaceae > Methylobacterium > Methylobacterium sp. NMS14P. Next base: position 5,571,386 of record NZ_CP087106.1, read on the forward strand.
CGGTCGGGTGTCGGCAGGTAGGCGTAGCCGAGGCAGGTGTGGTGGACGAGGTCGTCCGGGTGCTCGGGCCGGCCGTGCCGGTCGAGATAGGCGGGGGTGGCGACCAGCGAGCGGCGGACGTCGCAGAGCCGGCGCGCGCGCAGGGAGGAATCGGGCAGGGCCGCGATGCGCAGCCCGATGTCGAACCCGCCGCCGACGAGGTCGACGACCGCGTCCGACAGGTGGAGATCCACCGACACGGCCGGATACTCCCGGAGGAAGGGCGGCAGGATCGGCGCCACGTGCATCACCCCGAAGGTCATCGGCGCCGCGAGCCGCACGAGGCCGCGCGGCTCCGCGGCACCGGCCGTGGCGAGGGCTTCCGCGGCCTCGCCCTCGGCCAGGATGCGCGCGGCGCCGTCCTTGGCGGCCTGCCCGGCCTCGGTGAGGGCGAGCTTCCGCGACGTGCGGTTGAACAGGCGGGCGCCGATCCGGAGTTCGAGCCGGCTCACCGCCTTCGAGACCGTGGCTTTCGACAGGCCGAGCTCCGCGGCGGCGCGCCCGAAGGAGCCGGTCTCCACCACCTTGGCGAACACGGCCCAGGCCTCGAAATCGGGCAGTCTCATCGGTTGCTTCCAGAAACGATAGGTTTCCATCGTTTCTATTTTCGCCGCTCATGGCAAGGGGCACATTCCCGTCATCGCAACAGGCCGCCCGTCGCGGCCTTCCGTCGGGAGACATCGCCATGGTTCAGACCGGCCTCCACCACGTCACGGCCTTCTCCGGGCCGGCCCTGCGCAACCTCGACTTCCACACCCGCGTCCTCGGGCTGCGGCTGGTGAAGAAGACCGTCAATTTCGACGATCCGGGCACCTACCACCTGTACTACGGCGACGCGGCTGGTCGGCCCGGCACGATCCTGACCTTCTTCCCCGTCGAGCACGCCGCGCCGGGCCGCGTCGGGATCGGCGAGACCCAGGAGACGGCCTTCCGGGTTCCCCGCGCCTCCATCGGCTGGTGGACGCACCGGCTCATCGAGAAGGGCGTGGCCCACGAGCCGCTGGTCCAGGTCTTCGGCGCGCCGACACTGCGCTTCCGCGACCCGGACGGCATGATGCTCGCGCTGGTGGGCGTCGATGTCGGCGACGCGGAGGGCTGGGCGTCGAGCGAGGTGCCGGCCGAGCACGCGATCCGCGGCCTGCACAGCGTCACGCTCCTTCTCGACAGGGCCGAGGCGACCGCCGCGATCCTCACGGAGGTGCTCGGGCTGGAGGAGGTCGGCCGCGAGGGCAACCTGATCCGCTTCGCGGGCAGCGCCGAGCTCGGCGGTCTCGTCACCCTGCGGGCCGTCGGCGGGTTCCTGCCCGGCCGCCCGGGGGCGGGCTCGGTCCACCACATCGCGTTCCGGGCGGCGGACGACGCCGCGCAGGCCGCGATGGGCCAGGCGCTCGCGGCGCGGGGGCTCCACGTGACCGAGCAGCGCGACCGCCAGTACTTCCGCTCGATCTACTTCCGCGAGCCCGGCGGCGTGCTGTTCGAGATCGCCACCGACTCGCCCGGCTTCGCGGTGGACGAGCCGGTCGAGGCCCTCGGCCAGGCCCTCAAGCTCCCCGCCGGCCTTGAGCCGCACCGGGCCGAGATCGAGGCCGTGCTGCCCAAGGTCGCCTGAGCCGCGACCCCCACGCCCGCCCCGCACCCGCGCGGGGCGGGACCTCCCCCCGTCACCCGTGAGGCCATCATGACCCAGGACACCGCCGGCTTCATCCACCGCTTCGAGCCCGGTCCCGACACCGCGCGTCCGCTGCTGCTCCTGCACGGGACCGGCGGCGACGAGACCGACCTCCTGCCCCTCGGCCGCACGGTCGCGCCGGAGGCCGCCCTGCTCGCGCCCCGCGGCGCCGTCAGCGAGAACGGCATGCCGCGCTTCTTCCGGCGCCTGGCGGAGGGCGTCTTCGACGAGGCGGACCTGCGCCGCCGCACCGGCGACCTCGCGGCCTTCGTGGCGGCGTCCCGCGCGCGGTACGGGATCGGGGCGCCCGTGGCGCTGGGCTTCTCGAACGGCGCCAACATCGCCGCGTCGCTGCTGCTGCTGCGGCCGGAGACCCTGGCGGGCGCGGTCCTGATCCGCCCGATGGTGCCGTTCGCCGAGCCCCCGGCCGCGGATCTCGCCGGCCGGCCGGTCCTGATCCTCTCCGGGGCGATGGACCCGATCGTGCCCGCCGAGAACGCGCGGCGCCTCGCGCAGCAGCTCACCGCGGCCGGAGCCCGCGTCGAGCACCGGATCCTGCCGACGGGCCACGGCCTGTCGCAGGCCGATATCGGCCTGGCCCTGAACTGGCTTCGCGGCCTCGCACTTCCCGAAGCGGCCTGACCCGGCCGCGCACGACAGGACGGAGCGTTCGACGATGTCCCCGATCTCCTCTTCCAGCGCGACCGCCCTGCTGCCGGTGACCGGCCGGGTCCTGATGAGCGCGATCTTCCTCGTGAGCGGCGCCGGCAAGCTCGCGGCCCCGGCCGCGACGCTCGCCACCATCGAGGCGGCCCACCTGCCGCTGCCGCCGCTCGCCTACGCGGCGGCGACCTCCGTGGAGGTCGTCGGCGGGCTGCTGCTCGTCGCCGGCTACCGCACCCGGCTGGTCGCCCTGGCCCTCGCGCTCTTCGCGGTGGCCACCGCGGTGACCTTCCACGCGGCCCTCGGCGACCAGAACCAGATGTTCCACTTCCTGAAGAACCTCGCCATGGCCGGCGGCTTGCTTCAGGTCGCGGCCTTCGGGGCCGGCCCGTTCAGCCTCGACGCGCGGCGGGGCCGGGCCTGACCGGTCCGTCGATCCGCGCGACCCTCGCCAAGCGACCTCTGCCTTTCGACCCTCGGGAGACCACGATGCCCTACTTCACCGCGCAGGACGGCACCCAGATCTACTACAAGGACTGGGGCACCGGGCAGCCGGTGGTCTTCAGCCACGGCTGGCCGCTCAACGGCGACGCCTGGGAGGACCAGATGCTGTTCCTCGCGGAGCGCGGGTTCCGGGTCATCGCCCATGATCGTCGCGGGCACGGTCGCTCCGGCCAGCCCTGGTCGGGCAACGACATGGACACCTACGCGGACGATCTGGCCGGGCTCATCGCCCACCTCGACCTGCGCGACGCGGTGCTGGTCGGCCACTCCACCGGCGGCGGCAAGGTCGCCCGCACCCTCGGCCGTCACGGCACTGCCCGCGTCGCCAGGGCGGTGCTGGTCGGCGCCGTGACGCCCCAGATGGTCCGGACCGACGCGAACCCGGGCGGCCTGCCCCGGGACGTGTTCGACGGCATCCGGGACTCGGTCCTGCGCGACCGGTCCCAGTTCTTCAAGGACCTGAGCGGCCCGTTCTACGGCGCCAACCGCCCGGGCGCCGCGGTCAGCGAGGGCCTGCGCGACACGTTCTGGATGCAGGGCATGATGGCCGGCCTGCGGAACGTGCACGCCTGCGTGGCGGCCTTCTCGGAGACCGACTTCACCGAGGACCTGAAGCGCATCGACGTGCCGACCCTGCTCGTGCACGGCGACGACGACCAGATCGTGCCGATCGACGCCGCCGCGCGCGCCGCCGTCAGGCTCGTGCCGGGCGCCGTGCTGAAGGAGTATCCGGGCGCCCCGCACGGTCTGGCCGCCACCCACAAGGACCGGCTCAACGCCGACCTGCTCGCCTTCATCCAAGGTTGAGGAGACCAGCGGCCTTTCCCGCGCCGGTCCGGGCTCCTAAAGCCTGCGACGGGCCGCGCCCCGCGGCCCGACAGACACCAGAAGCCGCACGGATCCCCGCATGCCGACCTCCGACGCACCGCTCGCCCTCGGGATCATCGGCGCGGGCATCATGGCCGAGCGCCTGCTCGGCGCGATCCACGGGGCGGCGGACTCGCCCGTGCGGGTCGCGGCGATCTGGGACCCGGCCCCGGAGGCCCTGGCCCGGATCGGCGCGGCCTTCCCGGCGGTGCCGCGGGTGGCCGATTCCGCCGCCGTCGTGGCGGCGAGCGACTGCGTCTACGTCGCGTCGCCGCCCGCGTCGCATCTCGGCTACGCCCGCGCCGCCCTGGCCGCCGGCCGGAGCGTCTTCTGCGAGAAGCCGCTGGCCACCGACCGCGCCGACGCCCGCGCCTTCGTGGCGGAGGCGGGCGGCGCGGGCGCGGTCAATTTCCCGTTCGCCTCGTCGCCGGGTGTCGCCACCCTCGAGCGCTGGATCGCGGCCGGCGCGGTCGGCACGCCCCGGTCGCTCACCGTCGCGGTGGAATTCGCCCGCTGGCCTCGGCCCTGGCAGGCCGACGCCGCCCGCTGGCTCGACGCGCGCGGCGAGGGCGGCTTCACCCGCGAGGTGGTCTCGCACTTCCTGTTCCTGGCCCGCCGCCAGCTCGGCCCGCTCGCGGGGCTCGCTGGACGGATCGACTTCCCGGAGCCCGGCCGGTCCGAGCGCGCGGTCGACGTGACGCTCACGGCGGGCGGGATCCCCGTCACCCTGACCGGCCGGGTCGGGGGCGTCGCGGCCGATGACCACAACACGTGGACGCTCGAGGGCGACGCCGGCGCCGTCCGGCTGCGCGACTGGGCCATCGCCGAGCGGCGGGGTGCCGACGGGCGCTTCGAGCCGGAGCCCGACGCGATTCCGAACGAGCGGCTGCGGCCGATCACGCTCCGGCGCCAGCTCGAGGGCGTCCTGCGCATGGCGCGCGGCGAGCCCCACCACCTCGCCACCTTCGCGGAGGCGCTCGACGTGCAGGAGGTCGTCGAGGCGATCCTGACCCTGTGAGGGCGGCCCGCGACGGCGTCAGGAGTCCAGCAGGTCGATCAGGAACGGGATCAGCGGCGCGTCGGCGGGCGGCATCGCGAGGTCGCGCAGGGCCTTGGGGCGCACCCACTTGAGCGCCTGCCCCTCCATCGACCGCGGCGTCCCCGTCCAGCGCCGGCAGATGTAGAGCGGCATCAGCAGGTGGAAGTCCGGGTAGGCGTGGCTCGCGAAGGTCAGCGGCGCGAGGCAGGGCTCCTCGACCCGGATGCCGAGCTCCTCCGCCAGCTCGCGGATCAGCGTCTGCTCGGGGCGCTCGCCGGGCTCGACCTTGCCGCCGGGGAACTCCCACAGGCCGGCGAGCTGCTTGCCCGCCGGGCGCTCGCTCACGAGGACGCGGCCGTCGACGTCGACGAGGGCGACGGCGACCACGAGGAGCAGGCGCAGGGGTGCCGCCGCGGGGGCGTTCTCGGGCGCGCTCACTGCGCCACCGCGAAGGTGGCCGAGACCTCGGAGGACATCGGGATCGTGCCCGCCTCGAGGGGTACCCGTCGCCCCTTGGCGGCCATCGGCGCCGCGCGGGCCATCTCCAGCGCCGGGCGGTACGGCGTGCCGGCCGCGGTTGTGCTCAGCGTGCAGAGCGGGCCGAGCTTGGCGCCGACCGCCTCGGCGAGGGCCTCGGCCCGGCTCCGCGCGTCCCGGGTCGCCGCCACCTGGAGCGCCGCCTCGGTCTTGTCCGGGTCGCGCAGCCCGAAGCTCACGCCGTCGATGCGGTTGGCGCCGGATTCGAGGGCCTGCCGGAGCAGGTCGCCGAGGCGGTCCATGTCGGCGAGCCGGACGGTGACGAGGTTGCTGGCGCGGTAGCCGTCGGGCTCCTCGGTGACGGCGCCCCCCGGCCGGGCGACGGTGCGGGTCGCGGCCTGCAGGGTGACGGCGGCCGTGCCGAGATCGGCGGGCGGGACCCCGAGGGCGCGGGCCTGCGCCGAGACCCCGGCCACCGCCTTCGAGGCCGCGTCGAGGGCGGCCGCAGCGCTCGCGCCGCGCGCCTCGATGCCGACGGTCACCTCGGCGAAGTCCGGCGCCCGCGTCTCCGACGCGCGCCCGACGACGCCGATGTGGCGCTTGCACGCCGCGTCGTCGGCCCGCGCCGCGGTCGTCAGGCTCAAGACGAGGAGGGCGCCGGGCAGGATCGCCCTCACGAGCGGTAATCCCCGTTGATCTCGACGTAGGCCTTGGTCAGGTCGCAGGTCCAGACGCGGGCCGTGCCGTCGCCCAGACCGAGATCGACCCGGACCGTGATCTCCGGCTCGCGCATCACGGCGCTCGCCGCCGCCTCGCTGTAATCGGGGTCGCGGGCGCCCTGGACCGCCACCCGCACGTCGCCGAACCAGATCGCGAGCCGGTCGCGGTCGGCGGGCTCGCCGGCCTTGCCCACGGCCATCACCACGCGGCCCCAGTTGGCATCCTCGCCGGCCACCGCGGTCTTCACGAGCGGCGAGTTGGCGATCGACATCGCGATGCGGTGCGCGGAGGCGTCGCTCTCGGCGCCGGTGACCCGCACGGTGACGAACTTGCGCGCGCCCTCGCCGTCCTTGGCGACGAGCTGGGCCAGCTCGACCAGCAGGCCGTCGAGCGCCTCCCGGAAGCCGGCGAGGCGCGGGTCGGCGGGATCGGTGACCGCCGGGTTGCCGGCCCTGGCGGTGGCGAACAGCATCAGGGTGTCGGAGGTGGAGGTGTCGCCGTCCACGGTCACGCAGTTGAAGCTCGTCTTCGTCCCGGCCGACAGGAGCGCCTGCAGCACGTCCTGCGGCAGGGCGGCGTCGGTGAAGACGAAGGACAGCATCGTCGCCATGTCGGGGGCGATCATGCCGGCGCCCTTGGCGATGCCGTTGATCGTCACGCGCACGCCGTCGATCTCGGCCGTGCGGGTGGCGAGCTTCGGGAAGGTGTCGGTGGTCATGATCGCCTGGGCCGCCGCGGTCCAGGCGGTCGGCCCGTCCTCGGCCCGGGCCGCGCAATCCGCGAGCACGCCGGCGAAGCGCTCCGCCGGGAGCGGCTCGCCGATCACGCCGGTCGAGGCGACGTAGACCTCGCGCGCGCCGCAGCCCGCCGCCGACGCGGCGATCTCGACGGTGCGCGCCACCGCGTCGCGCCCGAGCCGGCCCGTGAAGGCGTTGGCGTTGCCGGAATTCACCACGAGCGCCCGCGCCGAGCCGTCCGCCAGGGCGTCGCGGCACCAGTCCACCGGGGCCGAGGGGCATTTCGAGCGGGTGAACACGCCGGCCGCCCGGGTCCCGGCCTCGAGGGCGACGTAGAGCACGTCGGTGCGGCCGCTGTAGCGGATCCCCGCCTGCGCGGTGGCGATCCGCACGCCTGGCAGGGGCGGCAGGTCGGGCATCGCGGTGGGCGCCAGCGGGGAGACGGGAGGGGCTTTCGCGGACGACATCGGCTCGGGCTCCGGCAGCGCGCGGCTCAGGTCCCGCGGCGGCCCGGTGTTGCCCGCGCGACCCCGCCGGCGTCAACTCCGTGCTCAGCCTATGATCAGGCAGCCGGAGTGCTTCGCCATTGTGCAACGGCGGCGCCGAATGCGGCGCGATCACGGCGCCGGGCTTGCGTGTGGATTGCATCCCAGCTTAGCATGCTGCATCGCAAAGCCAGCGCGAAGTCGAGTGCGGAATGCCCCCAGCCGACGTCGAGACTGCCTCGAACAGCCTTCCCCAGGGCAGCTGCTACCGGATCCAGGTCCTGGTGGTCGGCCGCCACAAGCGCTGGCGCGACGAGGTCTCGGCCCAGGTCCGGATGCTCGGCTATCAGGTGACGGCCTGCGACCGCGGCGTCGACGCCATGACGGTGCTGGCCCTGGGCCTGCCGGTGGACGTGATGGTGGTCGATTCCGCGCTCCAGGGCGGCCTGTGCTGCGCTCAGCTCGCCGTCGAGGCCCGGGCCCTGCGCCCGGCCCTGCGCATCATCCTCGCCAGCGACCCGGTCGACGCGATCGGGCCGGAAGCGTCGGCCCGCGTGCCCGACGTGCTGCTCGTCCCGCGCGATCAGCTCCAGAACGGGATGGTCGCCACGACCATGCGCGAGGCGCTGGCGAACCGCGCGGCCTGAGGTCCGGCGCGGCGGCCTGATCGACCCGGACGGCCCGCGGCTGGGGGCCGCGCGATTCGTCGATCGCGTGGCGGCCGACGCGACTCGCGGCGGCGCGGCGCCTTCCTGCGGGTTCGGGATTGTCGAGATCGAGGCTTCCTGTCCGATGTCAGCAACGCGGGCCGGGCCGCGCGGCAATCCAAGTGCAGCGTCCGCGTAATCCAGACATGCGGGCGCCGCCTCGGAGTACAGCGCCGCGCGGTGGTGCACACGCGCAAGGCGAAGGTGTCGGTCGGCCCGGGACGCGCCCTCAGAACTGATCCATCGCGACGAGAACGTGCCGATTGCGGTCTGCGAGGGCGGCTCGGCGTCTGTGGTCGCCGCGCGCCCCCAAAAACGTCAGGTTCATCCTCAAATATTGTGGTCGAATATCCGTAGTGCAAGTTGAACTTGCTCGCGCGACACGATGTTGTCATGATGGTATCGTCTATCAGGTGGCCGAGAGATCGGCCTGTTCTGTGGAAGATACGTCTGTGAGAACTGGGATACGCGCTCGCCTCTACGCGGGATTTGCGATGCTCGTCATGATCACGGGCATCATCGGTGCATTCGCGATCTACCAGCAGGGCGTGATCAGCGAAGACTACGCGCTTCAGGAGCGCGTGGGGCGGGGATCGCAATCGGTCCTGATGATCGACGGGCATGCCGCACGCCTCATCGGGACGGCCGAACGGTACCGGCTCCAGCCGGATCCCGATCTGATCGCCGCGATGGAGCAGACCCGGCAGGCGATCGAGCAGACCTGCGACAAGTACTTCTCGCTGGCCATGACGGACGGGGGACGGAAGCTGTACGACGACGTGCGGGAGAGCGCCCGGGCGATGAAGCCGGAACTGGAGCGCCTCGCGGCGACGGGCGCGAGGCTGCGTGAGGCCAAGGCGAAGCTGTTCGAGGTGGGCAACACACTCACTGCCCTGCTCGGAAGCCTGCTCGCGGACGTGCGCGCCCGCGCCAGCGAGACCATGCTCGCGCGGATCGAGCGCATCGAGAATGCCGTCCTGCGATCCCGCATCGCGTCGGCCCGCTTCGTGATCGGCCTGGACCCGCAGGATCGCAAAACCTCCGAGGAGCGGATCGATCAGGCGCTGTCGGCCATGGACGCGTTCAGGGAGATGCCGGGCGGCGCGGTCTTCGCGCCGCAGATCAGGGCCGTCCACGACGCGCTGGTCGCGACCGCGGCCGCCTTGCGCGCGTACGATGAGGCGGTGGCTTCGGCGAAGGCGACGTTCGAGACCGGGATCAAGCCCCACACCGACGCGATCGAACGCCTCGGCATCGCGCTGCGCGACCGGATCGTGGCCGCCGGCGAGAAAATCTCCGGGGACACCGCGCTGGCCGCGTCGCGCGCCCGATACATCCTGATCGGCCTCGTCGCCGCGGCCCTGCTCCTCGGTGCCGCCCTGGCCTTCGTGCTGGCCCGCAGCATCATCCGGCCGGTCGCCGGCATGACGGAGGCGATGACGCGGCTGGCCGGCGGCGACCTTCGGGTCGTGGTGCCGTACCGCGACGCGACCGACGAGATGGGCGCGATGGCCGAAGCCGTCGACATCTTCCGCCAGAACGCGGTCGCCCGAGCGGAGCTCGAGGCGGCGCAGGCCGCCGAGCGGGAGGCCCGCCTGCGCCGGGCCGAGCGGGTCGAGCAGCGCGTCCACGCCTTCCAGGCGAAGATCGCCGCCTCGCTCGACATCGTCACGGCGGCGACCAGCGAACTCGACGCGACCGCGCAGGCGATGACCCGGGTGGCCGACAACACCAACACCCAGGCGATGACGTCGAGCTCGGCCGCCGCCCAGACCTCGGCCAACGTCCAGACCGTCGCGGCCGCCGCCGAGGAGATGGTCTCCTCGCTCCAAGAGATCGAGCGGCAGGTCGTGCGCTCCAACGCGGTGGCCGGTCACGCCGCCCACGAGGCCGAGGCGACCAACGCCGCCATGGCGAGCCTGCGCGCCGCCGCCGAGCAGATCGGCGCCGCGGTGATCATGATCTCCGGCATCGCGAACCAGACCAACCTGCTGGCCCTCAACGCCACCATCGAGGCGGCGCGGGCCGGCGAGGCGGGGCGCGGCTTCGCCGTCGTGGCCTCCGAGGTGAAGGAGCTCGCCGCCCAGACGGCGCGCGCCACCGAGGCGATCGGCGGCCAGATCGCCGCGATCCAGGCGTCCTCCGGGCAGGCCGCGGAGGCGATGGCGCAGATCGCCCGCACGATCGCCGCCGTGAACGAGATCAGCGGCGCCATCGCGGCGACGGTGGTGCAGCAGACGGCGGCTACCGGCGAGATCTCGCGCAATGCCGGCGAGGCGGCGCGGGGCACGGAGGGCGTCTCGGCCAACGTGGCGCGCGTGCTGGCCGCCGCCCGCGAGGCCGGCAGCGCCGCCGCACAGGTTCAGAGCGCGGCGTCCGAGCTGGCGACGCAGTCTCTGACGGTCAAGCGCGAGGTCGACAGCTTCCTCAGCGACATCCAGGCCGCGTGAGCGGCCGGCCTAGATGGCGGCGGCGGGATCGCTCTCGTCGCCGTCGCGGCCCCGCCGCTCGCGCGGCCGCCGGTCCAGGAACGAGCGGCCGATGGCGCGCAGCGGCGCCGTCAGCCGGCGGACATCCTCGGCGCGCTCCATGATGCGCTCGCCGTTGCGGATCTCCTTGTCGAGCCGCGCCATCGTCCGGGCCAGGGCCGGGTCGTCGTCGTCCAGCCAGACCTGGGTCACGCGGGCGAAGGCGATGACCACGCCCTGGAGCTTGAGCTGCCCGAGCGACCCTTCGGTGTCGATCCCGGCCGCCGCCAGCATGTAGCGGTGCGAGTTCAGCATGACGCCGTTCAGCGCCAGCATCGAGAGCGGCTCGCCGCGGAGCGCGTAGGCGATCCGGCGCAGCGCCGGCTTGTAGGGCTCCATGGCGTCGAGGCGGCGCATCAGCACGTCGAACAGCCGCTCCCGGGTCGGCTCCTCCTCCAGGCCGGTGAGGTCGCCCTCCAGGACCTTGCGGTCGATGATGCGGGTCAGGCCGCCGAGGACGGCCCCCTTCGACGGGAAGAGATCGCGCAGCTCGGCGAGCGTCAGGCCCGCCTCGCGGGCGATGTCGCTGACCTCGATGTCGTTCCAGGGCTGCTCGGCGGCGAGGCGCATCAGGGCCTCGACGGCGGCCTCCCGGGGCGACAGCTTCGGCGCGCCGTCCTTCGTCCCCGCATCGGCAGCCTCGGCCGCGCCGTCCCGGGCGGCGGCCCCCGGCGCGACGTTGTCGTGCGCGACGCTCGCGTGGGCAGCGCTCTCCTGGAGGGTGTCCGCCTTGGCGGGGGGCGCGGTCTTGCGAGGCCGCTTCGAGGGGGCTTTGCTGTCGGTCATAAGTCGGTCGCCCGGTCTGATCGGTCGTGTCGCCTCATGTAGGCGGGCGGGCCGCGAAGGGCAGGTCTGTCGCGCGGCCATGCCGCACGGACGCCGCCCGATGTCAGCTCCCGATATCAGCCGGACAGTTCCCCCGCCCGCCGACGGGCCGCGGCCACCGCCTCCCGCATCAGCGCGCCGAGGCCGTCCGGCCGCATCAGCACGTCGAGGGCCGCCGCGGTCGTGCCGCCGGGCGACGTGACGTTGCGGCGCAACTCCGCCGCCTCGGCCGGGCTGGCATCGAGGAGCGCGCCGGCCCCCGCCACGGTCGCCCGGGCGAGGCTGCGGGCGACGTCGGGTTCCAGGCCGGCCGCGATGCCGGCCTCCGCGAGGGTCTCGGCCAGCAGGAAAACGTAGGCCGGCCCGGAGCCCGAGACCGCCGTCACCGCGTCGACCTGCGCCTCGTCGGCGAGCCACGCCACCGCGCCGTTCGCCGCGAACAGCGCCTCGGCGGCCGCCCGCTGCGCGGGCGTGACCTCGGAACTCGCGCAGGCGCCGGTAGCACCCCGGCCGATGCTCGCCGGCAGGTTCGGCATCGCCCGGACGATCGCGCGCGCCCGCGGCAGGCGGCCGCGGAGATCCGCGACGGTCTTGCCGGCCAAGATCGAGACGAGGAGCGTGTCGCGGCCGATGAGCCGGTCGAGCCCGGGGGCCGCCGTGTCCAGGCCCTGCGGCTTGATCCCCAGGACCAGGACGGCGCCGGGCTCGGGATCGGGCGGGTTCAGGGCGATGCCGCGGTCGGTGCAGAGATCCACGATCGGGCGCGCGGGCACCGGGTCGATGATGGTGGTGCGGCGTGGGTCGAGGCCCGCGTCCAGCCAGCCCGCCAGCATCGCGCCGCCCATCTTGCCGGCCCCGGCCAGGACCAGGGAGGCCGGCATCCGCGCCGCCGAGGCGCCCGGGCCGGTCACGCCTCGCCTTCGGTCTCGAACAGGACGGCGTCGAGGGCCTCGCGCGCGCTCTTGCCGGCCCAGAGGACGAACTGGAACGCCTGGAAGTAGCGCTCGCAGGCGTCGACCGCCGTCTTCATCATGGTGGCGCATTGCGGATGGGTCGGGACGGCGCCGCCGGTCAGCAGGAGGGCGTGCCGGAACATCACCACGCTGTCGGTCGTCCAGAGGTCGAAGTGGCCGACCCAGAGCTGCTCGTTGATCAGCGCGATCAGGCGCATCACCTCGGTGCGCTGCCGCTCCGGCACCTTCAGGTCGAACGCGCAGGCGACGTGCAGCGCCTCGACGTCCTCGATCCACGTGAAGGCGACGTTGTAGTCGGTCCAGCGGCCGGGGCTCGTGACCGACATCTCGTCGGTCTCGGCCCGGTCGAAGATCCAGTCGCGCAGGGAGGCCAGCCGCTCGACGACGTCGAGCGGATGCTCGTTCCGGTCCGGGTCGTGGAAGTCGACGTTGAGAAGCGGCATGACGATCCAAAAGGACGACCCGGACAAGATCCGGCCCGACGTGGCGGTGACGCGAAACCGGAGCGCGAGAACACTCCGAGAACTTGAACGACCGGCAGATCTAGGCCGGCGGTGATGCGATCGACTGTCGAAGCTCTGCGGACATCGCCCCGCAGCCCCCGAATCACCCTATGCCCGACTATAGACCGGCCGTGACTCGCGACACAAAGTGCAGGTCACATTCAGTGAACAGGAAACCGGATCGTCGATGCCGCTTCCTGTGTAAAAGCCCGCGGCGTTGCCGCGGAGACTCAGACCACCTCGCTCAGGCCCGCGGCGCCCGCTCCGGCGCTCCCGGATCGCGCCTCCAGGGCCGCCACGCGGGCCGTCAGGGCCTCGTTCTGTGCCTGGAGCTGGGTCACGAGGTCGCGGAGCACGTCGAGCTCCTCGCGGGAGGCGATGTCGAGGTCGCGGACGACGCGCTCGAGCTGCGCCCGGACCACGGTCTCGGCCTCGCGGCGGACGCCCTGCGCGGCGCCGGCGGCGTCGGTCATCAGGCGGGCGAGGTCGTCGAACAGTCGATTGGAGGGGGGCATCGGGGTCTCCCGGATCGGCCGGCTGCCGCGGCGGCCGCCTGACGGCGCGATTCGAGACGACGAGATAGGAATCTTCGCGATGCGGAGCAACGCCCGCCCCGGCCAGGGGTCGGCCGGGGAGGCGGAGCAGGGCTGGTCGAGGCCCGCTCCGCCGACGCCATCACATGTGGCGCATCGAGCGGCCGTGCATGCGGCGATGCATCATGCGGCGCTCCATCCGGCGGTGCATCATGCGATGCTCCATGCGCCGGTGCATCATGCGGCGCTCCATCGGGGTCATGCGGACGTGGGTCACCGCGTCCGGGGCCGCGACGGCGCCGGGCATCGCGGGGGCGGCCGAGGCCGGCTGGACGAGGGCGGCGCCGCCGAGCGAGGCCAGCACGGCGAAGGCGAAGGTCAGTTTCCTCACGAGGAGACTCCAGTTCTCTGAAGGCCGGGTTTGGCGCCCGGTTCATCCTCCCGGACGGGAGGTGCGGAGAGTCGTCTCGTGCCGGGGGACGGCACGGCGGGTCTGCGAGGACCCGCCGCCATCAACTTTCAACTCAGAGATTCGTTTCCTCGAACGCCTTCACCCACTCGGCGCAGATGCCCGAGCGGACGATGTCGTTGCGGGTGAACTCCACCACCGGGATCGGCATCATCCGGCTCTTGACCATGTGCATGACGGTGCGCAGGCCCGAGGTCTCGCGGAGATCCGTCTGCGAGACGTCGCCGTTGATGATGACCTGGCAATCGTCGCCGATGCGGGTCAGGAACATCTTGATCTCGTTGATCGTGGTGTTCTGCGCCTCGTCGAGGATCACGAGGCAGTTCTTGAAGGTCCGGCCGCGCATCACCTCGAAGGGGACGATCTCGATGTCGCCGGTCTTCAGGGCGATCTCGAAGGCGGCGGCGCCCATGCGCTCCTTCATGGCCTCGGTGAGCGGGGCGACCCAGGGGGCGATCTTCTCTTCCAGGGTGCCGGGGAAGTAGCCGAGGGACCGGCCCGAGGGCACGTTCGGGCGGGTGATGACCACCTTGGCGATGCGGCGCTGGCGGAGCTGGTCCGCCGCGCGGGTGCCGGCGATGAAGGTCTTGCCGGTGCCGGCGGGCCCCAGGACGATGACCTGCGGCGAGCGGGCGAGGGCGTCGAGATACTCGGCTTGGCGTTCGGTGAGCGGCTGGATGGGGGCGAGATTGCGTTCTTCGTCGAAGCGTGTGCGATGAATGCGGGACGTGCGGTCTTCAACCAGTTCAAGTCGTGCGCGGCGTCTCTTCATGGATGTACACTCCAACGGGACTTGCCAACCTGGATCTGTATCTGAACTGCCGTTTACCTGCTTGCTCCCGGGTCTACTCGCTTGCGGAACTTAATACCGGCCCCAGGCCGAAGGTTCCGCCCCGCGCTCGTCCGCCTGTGGAGAGCGTCACGACGTTCCGTGCGCGGCCGAATACGCGATGCAACTGGCGCACCACCGCGATTCGCGCTCGACGATTGCGCGTCGGGTGTGACTAAGGGGTGACGGTCGCTGGAGAGGCTTCGAAAAAGCCGCGCGGCTGGCGCGGATGCATCAGCGGTGGGCCGCGCGATACGACGTCCGGTCGATGGATCGCCGCCGTCTTTGCGAGTGGAGCGAAGCAATCCAGTTGGCGCCAGGCTCACCGATGTCGGGCTACCCTGGATTGCTTCGCTGCGCCCGCGAGGACGGTGCAGGCTGCATGGACAGAAGACTTCGACCGGAAACCGTATCAGACGGGATGGTGCGGCAACCGGCACGATCTCCGATCCTCCCCGCCCGCACGGGCGAAGCCGGCCGACCCTGCCGCCCTGACACGTCCGGGCTTGGTCGGCGGGACTAGCTCGATCCGGCCTGGACGAAGCTGTCGAGGACCATCTTCCGGCCGGCCTTGTCGAAGTCAACGGTCAGCTTGTTGCCGTCGACCGCCGCGACCGTTCCAGGGCCGAACTTGGTGTGGAAGACCCGCTGGCCGCCCTGGAAAGCCGAGGGCGCGCCCGTCGACTTGGCGATCAGCTCGCCCTCGATCTGGCGGGGGCCGCCGGAATGGCCGCCGGACCGGCCGCCCGGGCCAGCCGAGCGGAAGCCGCCGGAGGACCCGGAGCCGAACCCGGACCGGCCGCCCGGCGCGGTGTTGGCCTGCGCGCGCTGCCAGCCCGGCGTGCCGTAGCTCGATCCGAACGGCGCCGGGTTGCGGTCGAACCGCGAGGCGCCGGCGGAGAAGTGGGCGGGGGCCTCGACCACGTCGACCGCCGTCTCGGGCAGCTCGTCGATGAACCGGGACGGGATGGTCGAGGACCAGAGCCCGTGGATGCGCCGGTTGACCGCGAAGGACAGCTTCGCGCGCTTGCGCGCCCGGGTCAGCCCGACATGCGCGAGGCGCCGCTCCTCCTCCAGGCCCGCCCGGCCGCTCTCGTCGAGCGCCCGCTGGTTCGGGAACAGGCCGTCCTCCCAGCCGGGGAGGAACACGGTGTCGAACTCGAGCCCCTTGGCGGCGTGGAGCGTCATCAGCGAGACGCGCTCGGCGCCCTCCGCCTCGGAGGCCTCCATCACCAGGGAGACGTGCTCCAGGAAGGCCGCGAGGTCGGGGAATTCCTCCATCGAGCGGACGAACTCCTTCAGGTTCTCCAGCCGGCCGGCGGCGTCGGCGGAGCGGTCCTTCTGCCACATCTCGGTGTAGCCGGATTCCTCCAGGATGGTCTGCGCGACCTCGCTGTGCGGCTGCGACTCCACGAGCCGCGCCCAGCGGGCGAAGCTCTCGGTCAGCGCCCGCAGGGTCGAGCGGACCCGGGGCTTCAGCTCGTCGGTCTCGCACAGGCGCTCCGCGGCGATCCGGAGCGGCAGCCGGTTGGCCCGGCCGTAGGTGTGGAGCTGCTGCAGGGTGGCGTCGCCCAGGCCGCGCTTCGGCGTGTTCACGATCCGCTCGAAGGCGAGGTCGTCGCTGACGTTCACGGTGGCGCGCAGGTAGGCCAGCGCGTCGCGGATCTCGGCGCGCTCGTAGAAGCGCGGGCCGCCGATGACCCGGTAGGGCAGCCCGAGCTGGACGAACCGGTCCTCGATCTCGCGCATCTGCGCGGAGATCCGCACCAGCACGGCGATCTCCGACAGGGGATGCTGCTTCGACTGGAGGGACTCGATCGATTCGGCGAGCATCCGCGCCTCCTCCTCGGAATCCCACGCCCCCGTCACGGTGACGCGCTCGCCCGGCTCGTCGTCGGTGCGCAGGGTCTTGCCGAGGCGGCTCTCGTTCTTGGCGATCAGCCCGGAGGCGGCGGCGAGGATGTGGCCGGTGGAGCGGTAGTTGCGCTCCAGCCGCACCACCACCGCGCCGGGGAAATCGTGCTCGAAGCGCAGGATGTTGTCGACCTCGGCGCCGCGCCAGCCGTAGATCGACTGGTCGTCGTCGCCCACGCAGGCGATGTTCTTCCGGGACTGCGCCAGCAGCCGCAGCCACAGGTACTGGGCGACGTTGGTGTCCTGGTACTCGTCGACCAGGATGTAGCGGAACCGGTCCTGGTAATTGGCCAGGACGTCGGGGTTCTCCCGCCAGAGCTTGAGGCAGAGCAGCAGGAGATCGCCGAAATCGACGGCGTTCAGCGTCGCGAGCCGGGCCTGGTAGGCGGTGTAGAGGGCGCCGCCCTTGCCGAACGCGAAGGCCGAGGCCTCGCCCGGGGGCACCTGCTCGGGGCCGAGGCCGCGGTTCTTCCAGCCGTCGATGGCGTGGGACAGGGCCCGGGCCGGCCAGCGCTTCTCGTCGACGTTCTGGTCGGCGATGACCTGCTTCATCAGCCGGAGCTGGTCGTCGGTGCCGAGGATGGTGAAGTCGGATTTGAGCCCGACCAGCTCGGCGTGGCGGCGCAGGATCTTGGTGCCGATGGCGTGGAAGGTGCCGAGCCAGGGCATGCCCTCGCCGGCCGGCCCGATCAGCGCGCCGATCCGGTGCTTCATCTCCCGGGCGGCCTTGTTGGTGAAGGTCACCGACAGGATGTCGAAGGGGCGCGCCCGGCCGGTGGCGATCAGGTGGGCGATGCGGGTGGTCAGCACCCGGGTCTTGCCGGTGCCGGCTCCGGCCAGCACCAGGATCGGGCCCTCCGTGGTCTCGACGGCGCGGCGCTGCTCGGGGTTCAGCCCCTCGAGGTAGCCGGCCGCCTCGCGGCGGAGGGCGCCCATGGCGCGGGCGGCGATGGACGTGGCGGGCGCGCCGTCCCCGGCGGACTGCGGATGCGGGGGGTTCTGCATCCCGCTTCCCTGGACCAAATCGCGAACGGCGTCGAGGCCGTTCGCGCCGCGAAGGGGGGTCGGAGCCATGAAGCGCGGCCGTCCGCGCCGGGGTGATCCGCGCCCTTCGGATCCCCGCGCGGCCGGCTCCGCGGCGGCGCCTTCGCCTCGGCGGCCGCGGAGCGCGACGAGCCCCCTCTCCCGCATGTTAGAGGGGACCCTGCCCGGTCCGGAGGCCCCAGGCCCGGCGTGCCGCGAGCAGCCTCGCGCGTGCCCCGAAAACCGCTCGGGGCCGTGGCATCGCCGCCCTGGCGCCCCCAGGGGCTTATCGTGCTATGGCCGTGGCGACTGACTCGCGGGGGCACGCGGGGCACGGCGGCACGGTGAGGCCGCGGCCTCGCGCAGAGATGGTGCGGAACGGGACCATTGCGTGATCTTCTGACCGCGCTGGCGTGCGCCGTCATCCTGGTTCTCGTGGCGGCGCTCGCGGTTCCGCCCTTCGTCGACTGGCAGGCCCATCGCGGTCTCGTCGACCGGGCGCTCGCCCGGTCCCTCGGCGTTCCGGTCCGGACCGACGGCCGGATCGAGGTCCGCCTGCTGCCCTCTCCGCGGCTGCGCGTGGACCGCCTGCATCTCGGCGGCGACCCGGACCGCCCGAGCCTGGATGCCCGGTTCGTCAAGGCCGAGATCGCCCTCGCGCCGCTCCTGAAGGGCGAGTTCCGCTTCACCGAGACCCGGATCGGCCGGGCCGAGATCAAGCTCCCGGTCGCCGGCCCGGACACGCTGAAGCTGCCGCCCGATTTCGGCGGGGCCCTGCGCGACCGCGACCTCGCCATCGAGAACCTGCAGATCCAGCAGTTCCTCGTCACCACGCAGGTCCCCGCCACCGGGCGGACAGACCAGCTCTACGTCCAAGACCTGCGCCTGCAGGCACCGGCCCTGGTCGGACCCTGGCGGATCGAGGGGACGAGCGGCGGCATCCCGTTCCGGGCGGCCAGCGGCACGCCGGGGCCGGACGGGCGCCTCGCCGCCAAGATCTCGGGCGGCGGCGACGCGACGCCGCGCTTCGAGGCGGACGCGCGGTTCGGCCTCGTGCCCGCCGAAGCCGGCGGCGCCCAGGTCGAGGCCGAGGGCTCCGCCCGCCTCGTCGTCGGGCCGCCGACCCAGGCGGCCGGCGCCTACCTGCCGTTCTCGCTGGCCGGCACCTTCAAGGCCCGGGGCACGCAGGTGCGGTTCGAGGCCGTCGACCTCGCGATCGATCCCGGCGGCCGGGCCCTGCGGCTCGGCGGCACCGGCCGGCTCGACCTGCGCCAGTGGCGCGCCGGCCTGACCCTGGACGCCCGCCGCCTCGACCTCGACGCCTTCCTGGCCTCGGCGGAGGGGCAGAACCTGATCGCCCGCGGCCTGCCGCGCTCGGCCGGCAGCCTGCCGGCGATGCTCGACCTCGACCTCACGGTGGGCAGCGCCGTGCTGGGCGGCGAGGAATGGTCGAACCTCGCCCTCACCGGCACCCTGGAGCGGGCCGGCGGCCTGCTGCTGCGCCGCTTCGCGGTGACCGGCCCGGCCGAGTCCGCCGTCACGGCGAGCGGGCAGGTCGAGACGGCGCCGCTGCGCTTCTCCGGCCCGGTGGCGCTCGCCGCCCCCGACTCGGAGGCGCTCGGCCGCTACCTGCGCCGCCTCGGCGCCGAGGGGCCGCTCGTCGCGCTCCTCGACGGGCGGAAGATCGAGGCCGCCGCCGACCTGTCGGCCGCCGGCAACGGCCTGTCCCTGCGCAACATGCGCCTCGGCCTCGGGCCGGCGCGGATCACCGGCAACGCCCGCTACACCGCCGCCGAGGGCGCCGAGCGCGGCCGGTTCGAGGCGCAGATCCGCGCCACCGGCCTCGACATCGCCGGCCTGCCGCCCCTCGGGACGGCCCTCGGCACCCTGCGCGACACCGACCTCGCCCTGACGCTCGAGGCGAAGGACGTCCGGTTCGGCGCCACGGGCTCCGGCACCGGCACGATCGCGGCGCGGATCCAGTCGGACGGCGCCGGCCTCACGGTCGACAGCCTCGACGTCACCGACCTCGCCGGCGCCAGCGCCCGGCTGTCCGGGCAGATCGGCGCGGACGGGACCGGCCGCGTCTCCGGGCGCCTGAAGGCGCCGGCGGCGGCGCCGCTGCTCGGCCTGCTCGAGCGGGTCTGGGTGGGCGAGATCCGCCTGCTGCCCGCCTTCCTGAGGGACGCGCCCCTCGACCTCGCAGTCACCCTCGACCGGGAGGGCGGCGCTGCCGCGGCCCTGCGGACCCAGGCCCGCGGCAGCGCCGGCGGCGGTAGCCTCGACCTGACGCTCGCGAGCCGCGGCGCGCGGATCGAGGGCGGCACCGCCACCCTCGCGGCGCCGCGGGCGGGGGCGTGGTTCGGCCGCACCGACATCGCGGGCCTCCAGCAGCCCGCCGAGCTGCACCTGACCGCCGAGCGGCCGGACGGCCAGGCCCTCGCCCTGACGGCGAACGGCACGGTCGCGGGCCTGCGGCTCGCCACCGGCCGCCCGATCCTGGTCGGTCCCGACTTCGTCCCCACCGCCGGCACGCTCCGCGCCGACACGGCCGACCTGGCGCCGTTCCTGACGCTGGCCGGCGCCGCGACCCTGGCGCCGGGGGCGTGGCCGGCCGACCTCGCCGTCACGCTGTCGCGGCAGCAGGGCGAGGCCGCCGCCGCGCTCGCCGGCACGGTGGCGGGCGCGGGGGTGAACGGCACGCTGCTGCGGGCGGCGGGCGGCGCCCTGCACGGCCGCCTCGCCCTCGACCGGCTGTCGATCCCGCAGCTCGCCGCCGCCCTGGTGATCCCGCCGGGGGCGAACGGCACGTTCGGCCCGCCGGCCACCCACCCGGCCCTGTCCCTCGACGCCCGCGTGGCCAGCCTGGATCTCGGCCGCGGCCTCGTCGCCACCGACGCGACCGCCGCCCTCGGCCTCGCCGACGCCGGCCTGACCCTGCGCGACCTGACCGGCAAGCTCGCCGGCGGCCGGCTCGCGGGCTCGGTGACGATCGCCCGGCTCGGGTCCGGCGCCTCGGTCTCGGTCTCGGGCTCGGGCAGCCTCGACGGCGCGGCGCTGCCGACGCTGGCCGGCGGACCGTTCGGCGGCCGCCTGAGCGCCGACCTGCGCTTCGCCGCCACGGCCGAGACCCTGCCGGGCCTCGCCGACAGCCTCTCGGGCAGCGGCGCACTCACCCTGACCGACCTGAGCCTGCCCGCGGCCGATCCCGCGGCCCTCGGCCGGGCGCTGGCCCGGGCGGCCGAGATGGACGACCCGCTCCGCGAGGGGCGGCTCCAGGCGCTCGTCACCGAGGAGCTCGCCCGGGGCGGCGCGCAGACGCGCGGATCCGCCCGGGCCGCCGTCACGATCGTGGGGGGCGTGCTGCGGGCCGGACCGTTCGACCTCGATCTCGGGCCGGCCCGCTGGGCCGGCACCGTCGGCTACGACCTGCGCGCCGGCCGCCTCGACGCCCGCGGCACCCTCGTGGGCGGCCCGGTGCCCCGCGGCTGGAATGCCGGGCCGCCCGCGGTCCAGTTCGGCCTGACCGGGCCGCTGGGCGCGCCGGAGCGGGTGCTGGACGTCGGCACCCTGTCGAACGGCCTCGCGGCCTTCGTGCTGCAGCGCGAGCTGGAGACGATCGAGCTGACCGAGGCCGACCAGGTGGAGCGGCAGCGCCGCCGCAATCGTATCGAGATGGACAAGGCGCGCGCGGCTGCCCTCAAGGCCGCGGCCGAGAAGGCCGCCGCGGACAGGACTGCCGCCGACAAGGCCGCCGAGGAGGCGGCGAGGCGGCCGCGCAACCCGGAGGAGGGGGCTGCCCAGCCACAGGCGCCGGCCGAGGCCCGGCCGTGAGGCCGGCCGCGTCCTGAGGGCGGGGGTGGGGCTGGCCACCGTGACGGCCTCAGGCGCGGCACCCCGTGGGGCGCCGCGCCCGCATGTCCGGCTCTACGCCTTCCCCACCGCCATGAGCGCGAAGGCGTAGATCAGCGCCACCTCCTCCAGCCGGTCGAACCGGCCGGCGGCGCCGCCGTGGCCGGCCTCCATGTTGATCCGCAGGAGCACCGGCCCGCCGCCCGTCATGGTGGCGCGCAGCCGCGCGACCCACTTGGCCGGCTCCCAGTAGGTCACCCGCGGGTCGGTCAGCCCGCCGAGCGCCAGGATCGCCGGGTAGTCCCTGGCGGCGACGTTGTCGTAGGGCGAGTACGACAGGATCGTCCGGAAGGCGGCCTCGCTCTCGCCCGGGTTGCCCCATTCGGGCCATTCCGGCGGGGTCAGGGGCAGCTCCGCGTCCAGCATGGTGTTGAGCACGTCGACGAAGGGCACGTCGGCGACGATCCCGGCGAACAGCTCCGGCGCGAGGTTGGCCACCCCCCCCATCAGCATCCCGCCCGCCGACCCGCCGTGGGCGACGATGCGCTTCTCGGACGTGTAGCGGGCCTCGATTAGCGCCCGCGCGCAGGCGATGAAGTCCGTGAAGGTGTTGGGCTTCTTCTCGCGCTTGCCGTCGAGGTACCAGCGCCAGCCCTTCTCGGTGCCGCCGCGGATATGGGCGATGGCGTAGACGAAGCCGCGGTCGACGAGGCTCAGCAGGTTCGTGCGGAACGCCGCCGGCATCAGGGTGCCGTAGGAGCCGTAGCCGTACAGCAGCAGCGGCGCGCTGCCGTCGAGGGCGAGGTCCCGGCGGTGCAGGAGCGAGACCGGCACCTGCTCGCCGTCGGGCGCGGTGGCGAAGAGCCGCCGGGTCACGTAGGCGGCCGGGTCGTGGCCGCTCGGCACCGCCTGCCGCTTGCGCAGGAGCCGGGTGCGGGCCGCGCAGTCGTAGTCCCAGGTCTCCGACGGGGTCGTCATCGACGAGTAGACGAAGCGGATCGCGGCCGTGTCGAAGGCGAGGCCGGCCCGCAGGCCGAGGGAGTAGGCCTCCTCGGCGAAGGCGACCGTGTGCTCGGTGCCGTCGGCGAGGTCGCGCACGACGATCCGCGGCCTGGCGTTCTCGATCTCCAGCCGGATCAGGTGGCCGGCGAGGAGGTGCAGGTGGCGGATCATCACCCCGGACCGGTGCGGCACGAGGTCGGTCCAGTTGGCCCGGCCCGGATCGTCGAGCGGCGCGGTGCCGATCTTGAAGTCCTCGGCGCCGTCCGCGTTGGTGCGGATGAACAGGCGGTCGCCGCGGTGCTCGACCCCGTAGATCAGCAGCGGCGTGCGCGGCTCGACGAGGCGCAGGGGGGCGTCCTCCGCGTGCCGGTCGAGCAGCCGGACCTCGGAGGTCTCGTGGTCGCTCACCGTCACGTCGAGGAAGGCGCCGGACTGCGTCTTGCCGATGTGGACGAAGTAGCCGGCGTCGGCCTCCGTGTAGACGGTCTCGTCCTCGCTCTGCCCCGTGCCGACGCGGTGGCGCATCACCTTGGCGGGGCGGTGGTTGGCGTCCACCGCCACGTACCAGAAGCTCGCGCCGTCCGCGGCCCAGACCGCCTCGCCGGAGGTCGCCTCGACGCGGTCGTCCAGGTCGAGGCCGGTGGCGACGTCGCGCACCCGGATCGTGTAGAGTTCCGAGCCCTTGGTGTCGGCGCTCCAGGCGAGGCGCGCGTGGTCGTCGGAATGCACCGCGGCGGCGATCTCGAAGAACGGCAGGCCTTCGCCCTCGCGGTCGCCGTCGATGAGGATCGTCTCGTCCAGATCCGGGCCCGACTCGGGCACGTCGGGGGCGGTGGCCGGCCGCCGGCAGATCAGCGGGTGCTGCCCGCCCTCGCGGTGGCGCGTGTAGTAGGCGAAGGGCCCGTCCGGCTCGGGGACGCCGCTCTCGTCCTCCTGGATCCGCCCGCGCATCTCGGCGACGAGCTGCCGACGGAGTTCCGCACTCCCGGCGAGCGCCGCCTCGGCGAAGGCGTTCTCGGCCTTCAGGTAGGCGGCGATGTCGTCCGGCAGCGCGGCCGGGTCCTTCAGGACCGTCTGCCAGTTCTCGGCCTTCAGCCACGCGTAGTCATCGGTGATCTCCTGCCCGTGGACGCTGAAGCGTCGCGGCCGGGCCTCGGCCACCGGCGCGCCGGTCCTGTGAGCGAGCAAGCCGTGGCCGATCTCCGTCATCGTCTCTCCCGTCGGGTCCCGTCGCGCGCGGGTGTCGCGTCCGGGTGAGGGGATGTGTCCCGCCGGGCGCGCGGATGCAAGGCGTCCTGAGGCGGGGCCGGGGTTGGAGACCCGTGTCGCCGGCCGGGCCGGCGCGGCCGTGAACCCTGCGCCGACCCGTTGCTCTACGGCATCGGTAGTGCGGGAAACGGTCGGGCTGACGACGCGAGCGGCCGGCCCGGCTCCGCGCCGGAGCGGCGTCCGGAGCCTTGCCGGGGCGGCCCGTTCGGGCGGTCTCGCCGGGGGCCGCGAACCCGCCAGGGACTTGGCGCAGCGGCCGATTTCGGCCTCGCCCCGGCTCGGGAACGCCGCGGTCGCCCCATAGAGCGTGACAAGTCGAGCCGAGCATAGGCCCGAGAAAACCGGCCCGGGATTATCCGGCTCCGCGATCCGTCCGACATGAAGGGGGACTTGCGGATGGTGGAATGGCCGATTCGATGCATGTTTTGTGTGCGGAGTACCGGAAACATCGTACGAAGCGGGGGACAACGGGCGTTCTGGCGGGTGTAGCGGGGTTGCTGAGTCTGCCGGTGGGAGCGGCGGAACTTCCCGATCGGCGGAAATCTCAGCTCATCGAGCACGTGCGGGTCTGCTCGGCCTACGGCCAGGCCTTCTTCTTCATTCCCGGCACGGACACCTGCCTGCGCCTCTCCGGCCGCGCGCGCTACGAGTACGCCTACCAGCCCTCCTACAGCCGCTCGGGGAGCGCGACCGCCACACCGGGGGATTACAGCGGCTACCAGGGTCGCCTCCGGATCAACCTCGATGCCCGGAGCCAGACGTCCTACGGAATCCTGCGCGCCTTCCTCCGCCTCGACGCCGGGAGCCGGACCGGCTTCGCTACCATGCATGCCGGCGCGCTGAACCGGATCGGCGCCTCCTTCCCGGCCCTGGGCGTCGACCAGTTCGGGCGGGCCCAGCAGCAGTTCAACGTCGACAAGGCCTTCATCCAGTTCGCCGGCATCACCGCCGGCCGCGCCTCCTCGTTCTTCGATTTCTACGCCCACGACTTCGAGTTCATCGTCGCCTCTCTCGGCTCGGACAATCCCTCGACCAACCTCGCCGCCTACACGGCGACGCTGGGCAAGGGCCTGTCCGCCTCGCTCGCGGTGGAGGACCCGATGTTCCGCCGCACGCCGGTCTACTCGCCCCAGAACGCCGCGGCCTCGGCATTCCCGAACCCCGGCGCGATCCTGTCGCCCGGGAACCCCGTCACCCCGATCTTCGTCGGGTACGACGCCGCCGGCCGCCCGACCGGCGTGGGCTTCGTCGACACGGTCCAGCGCAGCCGCATGCCCGACATCGTCGGCGTGCTGCGCTCCGACCAGTCCTGGGGCTCCGCGCAGCTCTCCGGGGCCGTGCACGAGGTCAACCACGGCCTGCTCAGCAGCGTCTCGTTCGCCGGCACGAACCTCGGCGCGCCCGTCTCGGTGGGCAACAACCGCACCCCGGGCGGCGCGGCCTCCGCCCTCGGCTGGGCCGTGCAGGGGGGCGTGAAGATCAACCTGCCGGCGATAGCGACCGGCGATACCCTCTACCTGCAGGGCGCCTACGGGGAGGGCACCGCCCTGTATACCGGCCTGCCGGCCTATAACGGCCCCTGGGCGCAGTCGGCCACCGCGGTGCAGGGGGCGGCCTTCTCGCAGTTCTTCAACGACGGCGTGATCAACCCCTTCACCCAGCGCCTGGAGCTGTCGACGAGCTACTCGTTCACGGCGGCGATGCTGCACTACTGGACGCCCGCGGTCCGCTCCGCCTTCTTCGGCTCCTACGGCGCCCTGAGCTTCGCCCGCGGCGCCCGCGCGGCGCAGGGCGCCTATTTCGGCGTGACCGGGACCGGGCCGGGCACCCCCGGGACGCGGTTCTTCGACCTGAGCCAGATCCTGCGGGACAGCTACCGCTTCGTCGTCGGCGGCAACCTGATCTGGTCGCCGGTGAAGGAGTTCGATATCGGCGTCGAGGCGATCTACACGCGCTACGGGCCGCAGAACGGCCGCATCCTCGACCTGGGCCGGTATCCCAACCAGAACGCGGCCTACGTCAACAACCCCGCCAACCCGGTCTCGACCGCCCGCCACGTCGACGTCATCCAGGTGCGCGCGCGCGTGCAGCGGGACTTCTGAGGGCGGCTGCGGATCCGGGGTGATCCACGAGGGCGGGCGCGGGCGGCGATACCGGCTCGGCCGGGAGCCGGTTCCGACCTCGGGCGTTGAACCGCCGGCCGCGGCCTCGACCGCGGTCGCCGGTTCGATCCCGAGGTGCCGACATGGACGCGATCCCCGATCCGCAGCCGGATCTGCAGGACGATCACCCCGCCGCGGACCTGGAGCGCGTGAACGACATCCTCGCCACCTGGGCGGCGCGCTCCGCCGCCGAGAGCGACGCGCTGATCGACCGGTTCGAGGCGATGGGCTACGAGGTCCGCGGCAAGTCGGAGACCGAGATCGCCGACGTCTTGCACCGGCCGCCGACGCGCGCCGCGAGATAGCTGTGGGTTGTAGGTAAAAAAGCCTTGACCTGCTAAGTTTTCCTGAGAAACTGGAGGCTTCGCACGTCCGTCGTAGCACCCACGGAACAAAACATGAACAAACTTTGCAAGGGCGGCCGTTCAGCCAGCGCGGGGGCGCGGCCGCGCGGCGCCGCCGCGGTCGACCTCCCGGCGGAGGTGTCGCGCCTGCTGGCGCGGCTCGGCGAGCCGGGCGCCTACGCGCGGCCCGACCCCCTGGTCGAGGAGGCGCTGGTGACCCGTCGCGGGGGCGACGGGATCTCGGTGGGGAGCGGGCGTTTCGCGGCCGCCTCCGGGCGGGCCCTGGCGTCGGCCGATCTGGCGGCGTGGAACGCGGCCGGCACGCGCCTGACGATCAGCGAGGCCGGGCGGGCGCGCCTGCGCCGCGCGGCCCGGCCGGGCGACCTGGCCTTCGCGGACCAGCACCGCGACCTCGCCGTCGTGGAGGGCGGCGCCGGGCCGACCCTGCGCAACGCCGCCGAGAACCCCCTGGCCTGGATGGTGCGCCGGCGCGACCGGGACGGCGCGCCGCTCATCGACGCGGCCGCTTTCGAGGCCGGGGAGCGGCTGCGGCGGGACATGACCACCGCCGCCCTGCTGCCGCGGATGGGCGCGGATCTCGGGGCGCCCCGGATCGACGGCGGCGGCCCGCGCGACCCGGCCGCCGCGGCCGACCACGTGATCGCGGCCCGGCAACGGGTGCGCGGCGCCCTCGACGCGGTCGGGAGCGACCTCTCGGGCCTGCTGATCGACCTCTGCGGCTTCCTGAAGGGCCTGGAGCGGATCGAGGCGGAGCGGCGCTGGCCGGCCCGGTCCGCCAAGGTCGTGGCCCGCATCGCCCTGGGGCGGCTCGCCGAGCATTACGGGCTGGAGCGGGAGGCGACCGGTCCGGACCGGGCCCGCCTGCGCCTCTGGCGCGGGTGAGGCCGCTCAGGCCTCGGCGGCGAGCCGGACCGCGTCGCGGTGGATGCGCTCCGCCATCGCCCGCACGCCGTTGGAGCGCTTCGAGGTCACGTGGGCGCCGAAGCGGAGCTGCCGGAACAGGTCGAGGCCGTCGGTCTCGGCGGCCTCCCGGGGCGTCTTGCCGGTGTAGAGCGCGATCATCAGCGCCACGAAGCCGCGGACGATGAACGAGTCGCTGAAGCCGTGCAGGACGAGGCGCGGCGTCCCGTCCGCCCGCTCCGCCCGCGTGTCGATCCAGACCTGGCTCTCGCAGCCGTGGACGCGGTTCGCCTCGGTCCGCTCGGCCTCGGGCATGGGCGGCAGGGCGCGGCCGAGTTCGATCAGGTACTCCAGCCGCATGTCGTCGTCTTCGACGATCTCGAAATTCTCGATGATGGTGTCGATCGGAGGGAGCATGCTCGGCCGGGTCCGGAAAGGTCTGCGCCGCTATAGGCCGGCCGCGGCGCCGTGGCGACGGGGCCCGGCGCCGCGGGCGCTCATTGCGCGCCGGGCCGCGTCGGCGGCAGGGTCAGCCACAGGGGGTCGCCCGGGCTGGCATCGCCCGCGACGGTGATCTCCGCCTGGGCCGCGTAGGCGGCGATGAGGCGGGGGCCGAGCTTCGGGACGTTCGGCCGCCCGGACTCGGCCATGTCGCTCACCCCCGAGACGATCGACAGGCGCTGGGGCGCGCCGGCCTCGATGTCGATGGCGATGGAGCAGGCGACGTGCTCGGCGGTGGCGTCGAGGCACTCGGCCACGATCTCCGCGACGATCATGCCCAGCGCGTTGGCGGTGCGCGGCTCCACGAGGCCGTTCCCGGAGCCGCCGACCTGGACGCTGATCCGCCCGGCGCGCCGGAGCTGCCCGAGCCCGGAGGCGAGGCGGTGCAGGTAGTCCTTGAGGTCGATCGACGCGATGTGCGGCGCCTCGTGCAGGTGCTGCTGCACCAGCGCGATCGCCCGGACCCGCTGGCCGAGCGCCTCGAAGCTGCCGCGGCAGGCGTCCGGGGCGGCCCGCCCGTAGAGGCCGATCAGGCTGACCATCACCTGGAGGTTGTTGCGGACCCGGTGGTAGACCTCGGCCAGCAGCGCCTCCTTCTCGGCCAGCGCGTGCTCGATGTGCTCCTCCGCGTGCTTGCGGTCGGTGATGTCGAAGCAGGAGCCGAGATAGCCCTGGAACCTTCCGTCCTCCACGAGGGGCCGGGCCGTGTCGAGGAGCCAGCGGTACTCGCCGTCGTGCCGCCGCAGGCGGAACTCGACGGTGAAGGGCGCCTGCGCCTCGAAGGCCTCGGCGACGATCCGGGCATGGCGCTCGAAATCCTCGGGATGCAGCCCGCTGCGCCAGCCGAGGCCGAGCTCCGCCTCCAGCGGGCGCCCGGTGAATTCCAGCCAGCACTCGTTGTGGTGGATCGCGTGGCCGGCCTCGTCGGAGCGCCACATCATCAGCGGCACGACGTCGGCGAATCGCTTGAAGCTCTCGCTCAGGGCGGCGGCTTCCGCGGTGCCCTGTGCCGGACCCCGACCAGGGCTCCCCGAGGGGCCGTTGCCCAGCGGGTCTTCCGCGCCGGACCCTGGTGGCTCACCGACCATTCTGTACCCGATTCACTCTGACGAACTGCGTGATAGGCGACGCCTGCGTGCGGATGGCGCCGGTCAACGTGTCGACCGGACGGCCGTTCCGGTCCTGAACCGCCTTCAAATCTGCCATTCACCGGGACATTAGCGGCAATACCTTTCGAGCCCGTTCAGCATCCCGCCGTCGTGCGGTTCCGCACAGAGCGCGCGGTGCGGCGCGCGGTGCGGCGCGCGGCCGGTGGGCGGCCAGCGGGCGGGCGCGGCGAGGAGCCGGTCGCGCGACCCGCCGCTAGGCCCGGCCCACCCGCCGCCCGCGACCCGCTCGCACAACCTGTAGCCGGCGATGGGATAACCACAGATAGTTCGTAACGCCTCGCATCGGTTGTGTCTGTTGGCATTCGACACAACCTTGAGGATGCCGTGCTGCCTGTCCCGACCGCGACAACCGCCGTCCGCCGCGACGGGACTCCGTCCCGAAGCGCCGCCCGCTGGTCGGTGCTCGCCGGCCTCGTCCTCCTCGGCCTGTCCGGCGGCGCCGTCGCCCGGCCGTTCTCGGAACCCGACGACCGGAACCTCGACCGCCACGGCCATTACCGCAGCCGGGACGGGTCCGACGTCCACCAGCCGGCCAGGAGCCTCGACGGCCGGAAGCCCGCGGGGGCCACGGCCAAGTGCCGGGACGGGACGTGGAGCTTCAGCCACACGCATCGCGGCACCTGCTCGCGCCACGGCGGCGTGGCGCACTGGGAAGGCTGAGGCCTGCCTCTGCCTTAAGTCCTAAAATGGGCGACAAATAGGAATTTGAGCTTGACACCGGCGCGCTGCCGGGGTATCAACCGGGCACGGTCGAGACGTGTGCGGAGAGACCCCGATGTGGCCACCCCCTCCCAGCAGGGCGGACAGCCGCGCCGAGGCCCTGACGCTCCTGCGCGAGACCGACCTGACGTGCGACGCGATCGCGGCCCGCCTCGGCGTCCACCCGAAGACGGTGCATACCTGGAACGCCCGGGCCGGCTGGCCGAGGCCGCGGCAGCAACGGCCGCGGCTCCTGACGGGGCGCTGGCCGGCGGCGCGCCGGGCCGCCCTGATCCGCCTGCTGTGCACGCCGGGCGCCGATCCCGGCGACGTCACCGAGATCCTGGGTCTCGGCCGGCTCGACCCGGCGATGATGGCCACGGCCTTCGGGGCGGACCTGCCGCTGCCGCCGGCGGTCACCGGGCGCGGCGACCCGGCGGCGGACCCGGCGACCCTGCGGGCGCGTCTGCGCGCCCACATCGCCCGGCAGATCGCCGCCTTCGACGCGGCTCTGAGCGGGGCGGGGCCGGGCGCGCGCGAGTCCGCCCGGGTCCTGCGCGACCTCGGTGGGCTCAAGCGGCTCCTCGACACGGTGGATGCGGAAGGCGCGCGCGCCGCCGCGGGGGAGGGGGGCGATGGCACCGGACCCAACGCTGAACCCGGCACCGAACCCGACCTGCCCGCCCTGCGCGCGGAGATCGCGCGACGCGTTGCTGGCTTTGTCGGCGGCCGGCCGGCTGCCTGACTTCCTCGGGACGCTGCCGCCGGACCTCCTCCGGGCGCTGGCGGGCGACTGGCTGCACCAGGCCCGGCCGGACCAGCTGCCGCCGCCCGACGCGGCGCCCTGGACCACCTGGGCGGTGATCGGCGGCCGCGGCAGCGGCAAGACCCGCACCGGGGCCGAGTGGGTCGACGCCCTGGCGCGGGGCGACCCGGCCTTCGCGGGCGCGCCGGTCGGGCGGATCGCCCTGGTGGGCGAGACCCATCTCGACGTGCGCGACGTGATGGTCGAGGGCCCCTCCGGCCTGCTCGGTCTCCCGGCGCGGGGGCGGGCGCGGCCCACGTGGTCGCCGAGCCGCCGCCGGGTGGAGTGGAGCAACGGCGCCGTCGCGCTCGCCTTCTCGGCGGAGGAGCCCGACGCGCTGCGCGGCCCGCAATTCGGCGCCGCGTGGTGCGACGAGGCCGCCAAGTGGCGCCGGCCCGAGGCGGCCTTCGACATGCTGCAATTCGGCCTCCGCCTCGGCGCCCGGCCGCGCAACCTCGTGACGACGACGCCCCGGCCGGTGCCGCTGATCCGCCGCCTGCTCGCCGACCCGCGCACGGTGGTGAGCCGCGCCCGGACCCACGACAACGCCGCGCATCTCGCGCCCGACTTTCTCGAGCAGGTGGTCGGGCGCTACGCCGGCACGCGGCTCGGCCGGCAGGAACTCGACGGCGAGCTCATCGCCGACCGGGACGACGCCCTGTGGACGCGCGCCGCCCTGGAGGCGGGCCGGATCGCCGCCGCGCCCGATCTCGGCCGGATCGTCGTGGCGGTGGACCCGCCCGCCGCCTCGGGCGCGCGCTCGGATGCCTGCGGGATCGTGGCGGCCGGGCGCGCCGGCGGGCACGCCTACGTGCTGGCCGACGCGAGCCTCGCCCGCGCCACCCCGCAGGCCTGGGCGGCCGCGGCGCTGGCGCTCTACCACCGGCTCCGGGCGGACGCCCTCGTGGTCGAGGTCAACCAGGGCGGCGAGATGGCCGCCGCCGTGCTGGGCCAGTGCGACCCGGCCGTGCCGGTCACCCGGGTCCACGCCACGCGGGGCAAGTACCTGCGCGCCGAGCCGGTCTCGCTGCTCTACGCCCGCGGGCTGGTCCACCACGTCGGCGCCTTCCCGGCGCTGGAGGACGAGCTGTGCGATTTCGGGCCGGAGGGCCTGTCCGGCGGGGCCTCGCCCGACCGCCTCGACGCCCTGGTCTGGGCGCTCACGCACCTGATGCTGGAGACCCGGGCCGCGCCTCGGATCCGGCGGCTGTGACGGCTTCCGCGTGGGCGACCACCCGAAACAATTCGGCGCGCTTCGGGAGAAGCGCGCCGGAGTCGGTTCGTGGTCTCTGGAACGAACTGCATGCTGTATACACAATGTCGTGCGCCAAATCTGTAGCGATCAGGTCACGGCGTCCGGTCCTGAGGTGGGAATCCCCACCGTAGTTCTCCGTATTGCGCGGCGGCGGCGGCCGGTTTGAGCGGCGCGTTTGTCGGGTTGATCCGCGCCGTCCTTCCGGGGCGCCGCGGGCGGACCCTGAATCCTGAACCGTCGTCGATGCCCGACTCCGGCACAACGGGGTGCCCGGATCCCGGGCGCCCGATCGCGCTCAATCACCGCCACCGCCACCGCCGCCATCACCGCCGCCCCCGTCGCCGCAGCCGCCGCCGTCACCGCCGTGACAGCCGCCATCGCCGAAGCCGGCGCCGCCGTCGCCGCCGGAGCCCGAAGCATAGCTGACGGAGCCGGAGCGGCGGGGGCCCTGGGAGCGCCTCGCGGCGGGCATGAGGCAGCGGAGGAAGGGGACGAGCGCGATGACGAAGATCGCGAGTTCGAGGGCCTGCTTCCTGTCCATCGGAACCTCCATCGGTTCGTCGGTCCGGACAGTCTAGCACAGGCGGGGGCGGCGGCCGTCACGGGGGCGCGGTCAGGCTCCGCAGGGCCGCCCGGACGTCGGCGAGGGCGCCGACCAGGGCGTAGCAGGCGAGATCGTGGGCGCCGGCGGCGGCGTTCGCCAGCCGGAAGCGGCAGCTGAGGCGGTTCGCACCGGCCTCGGGGGCGACCGCGAAACTGGGCCGCGGCGCGTCGGGCTCCTGCTCCGGCGGGCCCGGCGCCCAGACCGCGAGGGCGTGCGAGCCCTCCGGCGTCGCCAGGATCACGGGGTCCGGCCGCTCCCCCGCTCCGGGGTCGAGGGGCGCGATCCCGCCGGTGGCCGGGTCGAAGCGCCAGACCGCGGAGAAGTCCGCCGGCACGGCGGCGGCGAGGGGTTCGAGCCGGAGCGCCGCCGCGGGCTCGGCCAGGACGAAACTCGCCTGCACCTCCACGGCGTTGCCGAGGCCCGGCAGGCCGAGGGCGACCCGCTTGCGGAGGATCGGGGCCTGGATCGGGGAGCTCGCAACCGCGGTCGGGCAGTCCGAGGGGGGCTCGTCGGCCGGGTCGGCGGGGCCGTCCCAGGCCATGCGGGTCTCGGTCTCGGCCCAGCTCCGGCCGGCGCGCAGGGCGCGGAGCCGGTGGGCCGCGGGCGCGCCGGTCCCGTCCTGCGGGGTGCCGGCCTCGCTCGCCCGGCGGCACCCGGCCCCTGACCCGATCTCCGCCCGCGCCTGCAGGGCGTCGCCGGGCTCGGTGTCGGCCAGGAAAGTGACGCCGTCCCAGGTCAGCGTGTCCACCGCGCCGGCGACCCGCCGGGACAGGCGCAGGCTGATCTCGGACCGGCCGAAGGGGCGCGCCAGGATCAGGGTCCCGTCGGGCTCCGGCCAGAGGGGCGCGGCCGCGGGCGCATCCCCGGCCCGGGCCGGCGCGGCCAGGGGCGCGGCGACGAGCGCTGGGACGAGCGCTGGGACGAGCGCTGCGATCCGTGCTGCGACGCGGGCACCTGCCCGGACCCGCCCTCGGAACCGCGCCTGGGGCCGTGTGGGGATCCGGGGCTGCATCGCGTGACCATAGCTCAGGAACGGACCGGCATGTCGACCCTCCTCGAACGCCTGGCGCGGGTCGCGCGCCGCCCCGCCGGCGGTGCGACCCTCGCCACCAAGGCCGCGGCCCCGGCCTTCGCCCTCTACGCGGAGGGCCGGGCCAGCTGGACGCCCCGCGATCCGGCGGCGCTCGCCCGGGCCGGCTACCAGGCCAACCCGGTGGTCCACCGGGTGGTGCGGCTCGTCGCCGAGAGCGCCGCGAGCCTGCCGCTGATCGCCACCGGTCCCGGTGCCGAGCGCGCGGGCGACCTGCTGGCCCTGCTGGCGCGGCCGAACCCCCGGGAGAGCGGGCCGCACCTCCTGGAGACGCTCTACGCCGACCTCCTCCTCACCGGCACGGCCTACCTGGAGGCGGTGAGCCTCGACGGGCGGGTCGCCGCGCTCCAGGCCCTGCGGCCCGGGCGGATGCGGGCGCTGCCGGGCCCGGACGGCTGGCCGGCGGCCTACCTGTACACGGCGGGCGGGCGCAGCCGCCGGTTCGACCTGCCCGAGCCGGGCGCCGCGGTGGCGCCGATCCTCGCGCTGGCGCTGTTCCACCCGGAGGACGAGACCGGCGGCCTCGCCCCGATCGCGGCGGCGGCCGCCGCCCTCGACATCCACAACGCCGCGAGCGCCTGGAACAAGGCGCTGCTCGACAACGCCGCCCGGCCGTCCGGCGCCCTGGTCTTCGCCGGGGCGACGCTGTCCGAGCCGCAGTTCGACCGGCTGAAGGCGGAGCTGGAGGCGAACTACCAGGGCGCCGCCAATGCCGGCCGGCCGCTGCTGCTGGAGGGCGGCCTCGACTGGAAGCCCCTGGCGCTCTCGCCGCGGGACATGGACTTCGTGGCGGCCAAGGACGCGGCCGCCCGGGAGATCGCCCTGGCCTTCGGCGTGCCGCCCCTGCTGCTCGGCCTCGCCGGCGACAACACCCACGCCAACTACGCCGAGGCCAACCGCGCCCTCTACCGCCAGACCCTGATCCCCCTCGCGGCCCGCACCGCCCGGGCGCTGGCCGGCTGGCTGGAACCCGCCTTCGGGGCGATCGACCTGGAGCCGGACCTCGACCGGATCGAGGCGCTCGCCGGCGAGCGGGAATCCCTGTGGCGCCGGGTCCAGGCGGCGGACTTCCTGTCGGTCGCGGAGAAGCGGGAGGCCGTGGGCTACCCGCCCGCGATGCCGCGGGCGCCGGGCACGCCGTGAGGCGCGGGTCTCCGCTCCAGCGGCGAGGCCCGCTCCCTCACCGACCCACCCGAGGATCCGCCATGGACGGCCACTTCTCCGGCTATGCCAGCCTGTTCGGCGTGCCCGATCTCGGCCGCGACGTGGTGGTGCCGGGCGCCTTCGCGGCGAGCCTCGCCCGCCGCGGGGCCGCGGGCGTGCGGCTCCTGTTCCAGCACGATCCCGCCGAGCCGATCGGCCGCTGGCTCGCCCTGCGCGAGGACGGCCGCGGCCTGTTCGCGGAGGGCCAGCTGAACCTCGCGGTGCAGCGCGCCCGCGAGGTCGACGCCCTGATGCGCGGCGGCGGCCTCGACGGGCTCTCGATCGGCTTCCGCACGCTGCGCGCCCGGAAGGGCGCCGGCGGCGAGCGCCGGCTGCAGCAGGTCGACCTCTGGGAGATCTCGCTCGTGACCTTCCCGCTGCAGCCGGGGGCCCGGGCGAGCCCAGGTCCGATCCCGGGCCCCGATTCGGAGGCCGACGCGATCCGCGGCCTCGCCGGCCTGATCGCGCCGCCGCGTCCCGCGAGACCCGCCGCGAGACCCCCCGCTCGGCCGCTTCCGGCCGCGCGGTCCTGACTTCCAGCCCCGACGAGGCCCGCCATGGACGCCCACACCCCGATCGCCGATCCCGCCCTCGCGCCGCCGTGCGGCCTGCCGCCGCTGGAGAACAAGGCCGCCCGGCCCGAGGGCGGCCCGGTCCGCTCCGCCCTCGACGAGCTCGCCGCCGCCTTCGCGGCCTTCAAGGAGACGAACGACGCGCGGATCGACCGGATCAAGGGCCGCCTCGGCGTCGACGTGCTCACCGAGGAGAAGCTCGCCCGGATCGACGCGGCCCTCGACGCCGCCCGCACCCGCCTCGACCGGATCGCCCTGGAGCGGGCCCGGCCGCCCCTCGGGCAGCCGGACGTCCGGGAGACGGGGGCCGCGCACGAGCACAAGGCCGCCTTCGACCTCTACGTCCGGGCGGGCGAGAGCGCCGGGCTCAAGCGCCTCGAGGCCAAGGCGCTCTCGGCCGGCTCCGGGCCGGACGGCGGCTACCTCGTCCCCGACACGATCGAGCGGACCGTGCTGGCGCGCCTCGGCCAGGTCTCGCCGATCCGGTCGATCGCCAGCGTGCAGCCGATCTCGGGCGCCCAGTACAAGCGCGCCGTGTCGGTCGGCGCGCCGGTCACCGGCTGGGCCGCCGAGACCGCGCCGCGGCCCGAGACCGCCGCGCCGGCCCTGTCGGAGATCGCGTTCCCCGCCATGGAGCTCTACGCGATGCCGGCCGCCACCCAGACGCTCCTCGACGACGCCGTGGTCGATCTCGACGCGTGGCTCTCGGCCGAGGTGGAGACCGCCTTCGCCGAGCAGGAGGGCGTCGCCTTCGTGTCGGGCAACGGCGCGAGCCGCCCGCGGGGCTTCCTGAGCTACGACACGGTCGCCAACGCCGCCTGGGTGCCGGGCAAGATCGGCACGGTCGCCACTGGGGCGGCCGGGGCGTTCCCGTCGGCCAGCCCGGGGGACGTGCTGTTCGACCTGATCTACGGGCTGCGGGCGGCCTACCGGCAGAACGCCGGCTTCGTCATGAACCGCCGCACCCAGAGCGCGATCCGCAAGTTCAAGGATTCGGAGGGCAACTATCTCTGGCAGCCGCCGCTCGCCGCCGGCCGGGCCGCGACGCTGGTCGGCTTCCCGGTCACCGAGGCCGAGGCGATGCCGGATCTCGCCAAGGACAGCCTGTCGGTGGCCTTCGGGGATTTCCGCCGGGGCTACCTCGTGGTCGACCGCACCGGGATGCGGGTGCTGCGCGACCCGTACTCGGCCAAGCCCTACGTGCTGTTCTACACCACCAAGCGCGTCGGCGGCGGGGTGCAGGATTTCGACGCGCTCAAGCTCCTGAAGTTCTCCTGACGCGCGGGGCCGGGACCGGGGTCTGGGCCGCCACGGCGGCGGTCCTAGCCGGCGCAGGTCGCGCGGTCGCAGCCCGCGAGCCGCCCGGCCTGCTGCTTGGCCCGCTCGAAATTGGTGCGGGCGGTGACGAGCCGCTCGCTGGCTTCCCGGCGGATCCGCACCGAGGTTCCCGGCTTCGCCTCGCGGACGTCCACGGCCTCCCAGTAGGCCATCGCAGCCTGCAGCTCGGCCTGCGCCTCCTTGAGGGTCGGGACCGGCGGCTGGGGCATCTCGGGCATCTCGGTGAGCCGGCCCTCCAGCACGGCCCGCGCCACGGCGATCTCGAACCGCCGGTCGACGCCGAACTGCGCCATCCGCTCCAGGTTCGGCTCGATCATCTGGAGGAGCGCGAGGGTCGGGACGACCAGCTGGTGCGCGTCCCCGCCCCAGCCCGGGTCGCACCTCTCGCCGTTGACCGCCCAGAAGACGCCGCGCGCGGTGGCGATGCGGCCGTTCCGCGCCTCGCGGACGCGCAGGAAGAAGAAGCGCTCGCCGTAGATCGGGTCGAGCGAGCGGACACAGGCCAGGCTGCCGGTTCCGGCTGCCTGATAGTAGGTCTCAAGATCGATTTCCACTGACGTCTCACAATTTCAAGAGCTGCATGACGCGGATCCGCTCGGGCGGACGCGCGGAAATCATGGAAACGCTGAAACGGTACGCGGACGACTCGGGCGTGGAACTGTGTGAAACCAAGCGCTGCGCATTGGCTGCTCGCGTAGGGCCGGTCGGCCGTGCCGGTCGACCCGATGGGGTGAGAGGGTGCCGGGACCCCGGCGCCGCATCCCGATGCGGCGCATTCCGGGTCCGGTCCCGTCGGCAGATCCCCGTCACTGCGGGCCCCGCGGACCGCGCGAGGCGGCGCGGTCCTGCAGGGCGATCGGATCCGCGTCCGAGCCGGCCCGTGAGCGCTCCGAGGCCGAATACCCGTTCATTTCCGGTAGATCAATACGACTTGAGGGCGGACAACAACGTTTCTGCCGGAAACATCGCGCGTTAGTACGCTTTCTGTCCGAAATGCTCAAGGTTTGTCTGTTTCCGAAAGACAAGAAAATCTAATTTCTGTGGCCGACCTGCAACCCAATACCCCGGCGCGGGCCGGCGTTCCGATTTGGGATTGATGGCGCCGGTCATTTGCGGGAACTTATTTGGACAGGGCTCGAAAGAACCAGAGCTCATCGGCAAAACGAAGCAATTCGGCCGAAACGAATAATAGCAGCACGGCCTGCATGGCTGAATGCTGTCTCCAATATGGGTCTCGACGTTTTGGGGAAATCGATGAGGATCTTGAAGCACACGCTCCTCTGTTCCGCTGCGGCTCTGTCCGCAGCGAGCGCAGCGCAGGCGGCTGATCTGCCGGTCAAGAAAGCTGTCCCGATCGAGTATGTCCGCGTCTGCGGCGCGTACGGCGCGGGCTTCTTCTACATCCCCGGCACCGACACCTGCCTGCGTCTCTCCGGCCGCGCCCGGTTCGAGGGCGGCTACATGACAAGCTACTCGCGGCAGAACGGCTCGAACGTCGGTGATACGTCGGGCTATCAGGGCCGGATGCGCATCAACCTCGATGCCCGCACCCAGACCGCCTACGGCACGCTGCGCGCCTTCGTCCGCCTCGATGCCGGCTCCCGCACCGGCTACTCCGGCGTCGGCCAGTCGGGCACCCAGCAGCGCATCGGCCAGGCCTTCCCGGCTCTCGGCATCGACCAGTTCGGCCGCGCCTCGCAGTTCGTGAACGTCGACAAGGCGTTCATCCAGTTCGCCGGCATGACCGCCGGTCGCGCCTCGTCGTTCTTCGACTTCTACGCCCACGACTTCGAGTTCGCCGGCGCCACGCTCGGCTCCGACATCGCCTCGACCAACCTGCTCGCCTACACGGCCACGCTCGGCAACGGCCTGTCCGCCACGATCTCGGCCGAAGACCCGGTCTTCCGCCGCAGCCCGATCTTCTCGCAGACCAACAACCCGGCCGGCGTGACGAACAACTCCAACATCGTCAATTTCGCTCAGACGAACGCTCCGGCCGAGGTGTTCATCGGCTACACCGGCGGCGTGCCGACCCGGTACAGCTTCGTCGACGTGATCCAGCGGACCCGCATGCCCGACGTCGTCGGCGCCCTGCGCCTCGACCAGGCCTGGGGTTCGGCGCAGCTGTCGGCGGCCGTCCACGAGCTCGACGTCGGCAACGTCGCCAACGGCGCCGGCACCGGCACCGGCTCGAACATCAGCATCCCGCACACCAGCAACTCGTACGGCTGGGCGGTGCAGGGCGGCCTGAAGATCAACACGCCGTTCATCGCGCCGGGCGACGCCCTCTACCTGCAGGGCGCCTACGGCTCCGGCTCGCAGATGTACACCGGCTACTGCGCGTTCAGCGGCTGCTACTCGCAGAACCCGACGACCATCCAGGGCCAGAAGTTCGCTCAGTACTTCAACGACGCGACGGTGAACCCGTTCACCGGCCAGCTGGAGCAGTCGACGAGCTTCACCGCGACGGCCTCGTACCTCCACTACTGGACGCCGGAGTGGCGCTCGGCCTTCTTCGGGTCGTACGGTGAGATGAACTACGGCAGCGGGGCCCGTCTCGCCCAGGGCGCGGCCTTCGCGCTGTCCAACCCGGCCGGTGCCAACTCCTTCGGCGTGAACGCCGTCGGCGTCCCGGGCACCCGGTTCTTCCAGCTGAGCGAGGCGCTGCGCGACACCTACGAGTTCGTGGCGGGCGGCAGCATCATCTGGTCGCCGGTCAAGGACCTCGATATCGGTGTCGAGGGCTTCTACACCCAGATCGGCGTCAAGAGCGGCCGCGTGATCGACCGCGACAAGAGCCCGACCGCCTACGCCAACGTCGCCGGCATCAACAACGGCACCTTCGTGCCGCGGACCACCACGGCGGACAGCGTCTCCACCTTCCGCTTCCGCGTCCAGCGCGACTTCTAGATCCCCGATCGGGACCGGTTCGCTCTCCAAAGCTTCCCGGTCCTGATGTCCCCGTGCAAAGGGACCCCACTGCCCGGCCTCGCGGCCGGGCATTTTCGTTTCTCCGGTCGCCCCCGCCCGAAGGCGGGGCGCCGGGCTCAGCGGCCCGCGTTGCCGTCGCGCAGGGTGCCGGTCGGCTCCTGCACGTGCGCCTCGAGGAACCAGAGGTGCTTGTCGACGGCCCGCGAGATCTCGGTGAACAGGTCGGCCGTGTCGGGATCGCCGGCCTCGTCGGTCTCGTCGATGTTCTGCCGCACCGCGTTGGCGTAGGCGGCGTAGCTGTCGATCAGCGCGGCGATGTGGTCGGCGATGGCGTAGATGCCGGTCGGGTAGGCCGGCAGCTTGGTGCGCTCGGCGACCGCCTGGGTCGAGCCGAACGCCGTGGCGCCGAGCTGGACCGCGCGCTCGGCGACGCTGTCGTTCAGCTCGTCGAGCTGGGTGCGGAACCCGTCGAGCATCTCGTGGAC
Source organism: Methylobacterium sp. NMS14P (assembly GCF_028583545.1). Lineage (NCBI taxonomy): Bacteria > Pseudomonadati > Pseudomonadota > Alphaproteobacteria > Hyphomicrobiales > Methylobacteriaceae > Methylobacterium > Methylobacterium sp. NMS14P. Next base: position 5,611,093 of record NZ_CP087106.1, read on the forward strand.
GCCGATGAATTGCGGGCCCTTGAGGTTCCAGTGGGCCTGCTTGATCGCCAGCGCGAGGTCGATGCCGTCCGCGAGCCGCGCGTTGAGCGCCTCGATCGAGACCTTCTTGGCGTTCGAGTCGGTGTTGTTGCGGGTCTTGTGCGTCCGCGGGGTGTTGCTGGTGCCGGTGTCGGCCATGCTCTCGCTCCGTGAGCCGGGAAGGTTCGGATGCGAAAAGTGCCGATCGGCCCCCGGGTTCCCGCAGGCGCGAAGGATCCGGGGAAAGGCGGCGGCTTTGCCGCGGCGGGCCGCCTAGCGGCGGCGGCCGGGACGGGCCATCCAGTCCGACCGGTTGCCGCGGGGCACGGCCTCGCCGACCTGGATGCGCGACAGCTCCGCCGAGCGCGCGGCGATCCAGCCGGCATGCTCCGCCACCGGCGTCACCGCGGTGAAGCCGCCGCAGGCGGTCCGGCGCGCGCCCTGCTGCAGGGCGCCGCTCGACCAGCTCACCACGCCGACGATCCGGTAGCCGCCGGGGCCGCCGGTCAGGATCGGGCCGCCGGAATCGCCCAGGCAGGCGCCGGCACCGGAGGTCTCGGCCATGCGCCGCCGGTCGGTCACGACGGTCACCCGGTTGGCGACCTGGAGCGAGCCGATCGACACGAGGTGGGCGAGCCGCAGGATCCGCGCCGAGTTCCGCCGGTTCTCGGCCACCACGCCGAAGCCCGCGATGTCCACGGGCTGCCCGTCGGTGATCGAGGCCGCGCCGCGGGGATCGAGGGGCGCGAAGTCGTTGCCGAGCGGCTGCTCGAGCTTGAGCAGCGCCAGGTCGACGCCGGGCTGGTCCTCGGGGGTCGTCCCCGGCACGAAGTCCGGGTGCATGGAGGCGGTGATCACCGCGGTCCTGTGCTGGCGGAAGTTCCGGTCGACGCCGATCACCGTGTAGCCGGCCGGCCGCATCACGCAGTGGGCCGCGCTGAGCACGAGGTCCGGAGCGATCAGCGTCCCCGAGCAGATCTCGCCCTCGGTGCTCTCGATCCGCACCACGAAGCTGCGCGCCCCGTTCGGGTCCCGCGTCGTCGTGCCGTTGATCACCGCCGCCGCGGGCGTGGGGAGCAGGCCGCCGAGGGCGCCGAGCAGCGATAGGCCCAGGATCCCGCCCCACAGGCCGCCGCGCAGGCTGCGCTCGCGGGGACCGGCCTTTCGGATCGGGCGAGGAGACATCGGGAACTCCGGGCGCGCGGAGGCGCGGGTGTGTGACGCCGGGCGCGGCGCCGAGTGAGCCTAGGGCAGGGGACCCTAGATCTAGTGAGCCTAGAGCAAGGCAATAGCCCGGCCAAGCTGAGGTTCCCTGCGCACGAGGCGCCGCGCCGCTACTCCGCCCAGCGCGCCGTCCGGTCCCAGCCGCCGAGCACGCGGTCGATCCAGCCCCGCTGCGGCCCGACCAGGACGCCCTGAGTCAGGCCGCCGCAGGCGCCGCCGATCCAGGCCGACAGGGCGAGCACCGCCCCGTCCGGTCCCGCGATCGGGCCGCCGGAATCGCCTTGGCAGGCGCCGCCGCCCGCGCCCTTCAGCCAGACCAGGATGCGGCTCGGCCCGTAGGGCTCGATCACCGGCAGGCCGAGGCTGCGATACGTGCCGGTGGAGCGCGGGTCGCCGGGCTTGGCCGCGCCGTAGCCCGCCAGGGTCAGGGTCTCGCCCGCCCGCGCCGGGGCGGCGCTCAGGGTCACGGGCGCGAAGCGCCCCGGCAGCGGCGTCGAGGTGCGCAGCAGCGCGAGATCGACGGAGCGCCGCCGGGAAGCGGCCGCGCCGGCATCGTAGCCCGGATGGAGCGCCTGCGCGGCGACGTCGATCAGCACCGGCGCCCCGGCGGGGTCGCGAAAATGGACGCGGTGCTCCTTGGCGTCGGCGAGGCAGTGGCCCGCGGTCAGCACCGTGTCGGGGGCCAGCACCACGCCGGTGCAGACGCCGCCCTTCGACGACAGGACCATCACGGCCCCGCCGGCCGGCGCCTCGGTGCCGCCGACGATCGCCCGCGCCGGGACGGCCGCGAGCGCCAGGATCGCCGTCAGGATCGCCGTCAGGGTCGCCACCCGCGCGGTGCGGGCCGCCGGGCGGCGCTTCGAGATCGGCATCGGACCACCTGCAGAGAGACGCGCGATGATCCCGTTACGCATCGCCGCCGCCGCCGTCGAGCCGGTGGGCGTGCCGGACCTGCGCGCCTACCTGCGCGTCGACTCCGACGCGGGCGCCGACGAGGACGGCCTGCTCCAGGCCCTGATCGCGGCGGCCCGCGCGAGCCTGGAGATCGAGACCCGCCGGATCCTGGTCCCGGGCCGGTACCGGATCGCCCTGTCCGCCTGGCCGCCGGACGGGCAGGTGCCGCTGCCCCTGAGCCCGCTGGTCGCGGTCCTCCGCGCCGGCCTCGCGGATCCGTCCGGGGCCGTCACCGACCTCGACGCCGGGCTGGTGCGCCTCGGCCCCGACCCGGACGCGGCGCCGTCCCTGCGGGTCGATCCGGCCGCGCCGGATCCCGCCGGCCGCACCGTCCTGATCGAGGTCGCGGCCGGGTACGGCGGCGACGGGCCGCCGCTCCCCGAACCCCTGCGCCTCGCGATCCTGCGCCTCGCCGCCGCCCGCTACGAGCATCGCGGCGACGAGCCCGACGCCGCCCGCATCGACGCCGCCGCGCTCGCCGCGCCGTTCCGGCGCCTGCGGCTGTGATCCTCGCACCCGGAGCTGCCCCGATGGCGATCTCGCCCCGACGCCCAGCCCTCGGCGCGCGGCGGCGCCGCTTCGTGCTCGAGCGGCCCCTGGAGGAGCCGGACGGGTTCGGCGGCGTCCTGCGCCGCTACGTGGCCGGCCCGGTCCTGTGGGGCGGCATGGCCCCGGCGGGCACGGTCGAGAGACCGGCCGGCGGGCGCACCGACACGCTGCCCGCCTACCGCGTGACCCTGCGGAGCCGGGCCGCGGTCGACCCGACCATGCGGCTCGCCGTCGGGCCGCGCCGCTTCGCGATCCGCGCCGTCGCCGAGCCGGACGCGCGGGGCCGCGACCTGATCTGCCACGTCGAGGAACTGCCCGGGGAGGGCCGGTCGTGAGCGGCCCCGGCCCGCTCCTGGCGCTCCGCGCCGGCCTGATCGCCCGCTTCGCCGCCGACGCCGCCCTGGCCGCCCTGCTGGGCGGCCGCGTCCGGCTCTACGACGAGCCGCCGCGCGGCACGCTCCCGGTCTACGCGCTGTTCGGCGATGCCGAGATCACCGACGAGTCCGTCGACGGCGCCGAGCGCCACCGGCACAGCCACGCGATCGTGGTGATCGCTCAGGCCGGCTCCGTGCGCACCGCCCTCGACGCCGCGGCGCGGATGGCGGCGCTGCTCGCGGACGGGGCGACGCCCCTCGTGCTGCCGCTGGCCGGCTGCCGGCTCGTCACCCTCCGGGTGCGGGCCGTCAGCGCCCGCCGCGACGCCCGGACCGGCGAGGCGCGGGCGCGCCTGACGGTCGAGGCCGTCACCGAGAACCTGTGAGGAGGGGGCCGATGGGCGCGCAGAAGGGCAAGGACCTGCTGATCCGGGCCGGCGACGGCGCGGGCGGCTTCGTGGCGGTGGCGGGCCTGCGCAGCCGCCAGATCACGCTCAACGCCGAGACCGTCGACGTCACCAACGCCGATTCCGCCGGGCGCTGGCGCGAGCTGCTCGCCGGGGCCGGGGTGCGGCGGGCCGCGATCGCCGGCTCCGGGGTGTTCCGCGACCAGGCCTCGGACGCGCGCCTGCGGCTGCTGTTCTTCGAGGGCGCGGTCGAGGCGTTCCAGATCGTGATCCCGGCCTTCGGAATCCTGGAGGGCCCGTTCCAGATCGCGAGCCTGGAGTACCGGGGCGACCATGCCGGCGAGGTCACCTTCGACATGAGCCTCGAATCCGGCGGTGCGCTCGCCTTCGCGGCGGTCTGAGCGCCGTGGCCAACCGGATCCGCGGCGAGGTGCCGCTCACCCTCGGCGGGCGGCGCTACACCCTCTGCCTCACCCTCGGGGCGCTCGCCGAGCTGGAGGCCGCGCTCCAGGCCGGCGACCTCGCGGGCCTCGCCGCGCGCTTCGCGGGCGGGCGCGTCTCGGCCCGCGACCTGATCGCCCTCCTGGGCGTCGCCCTGCGGGGCGGCGGCCACGATCTCGACGACGCGGCGGTGGCGCGGCTGCCGCTGGCGGGCGGGCTCGACGCCGTCTCGGTCGCCCTGGGCGACGTCCTGGCGGCCGCCTTCGGGGAAGCTCAGGGCGGGGAGGGTCTGGGCCGGGAGGCGCCGGGCCCGGCAAACCCTCCCTAGGGCCGGACGCGGATCCGCCGCCGCGTCCGGCCCCGGGCCGCTTCCCCTGGGACGACGCCCTGGCCCTCGGCCTCGGCGCGCTGGGCTGGCGGCCCCGGGATTTCTGGTCGGCGACGCCGTGGGAGTTCGCCGCCGCGCTCGGCCGGCGCGCCGGCCCGGAACCCTTGTCCCGCGCCGCCTTCGCGCGGCTCCTCGCCGCCCATCCCGACCCACCGTGAGGCACCGCCATGGCCGAGACCGACCCGCAGGCCGCCCCGCTCGCCGACCCGCTCGCCGACGACCGGATCCGGCAGCTCGAGACCCTGGACCGGCTGGCGCAGAGTTTCGGGCGCAGCCTCGACACGGCGCTGACCCGCGGGGCCGCGTCCGGCCGCAGCCTCGACGGCGTGCTCGGGACGATCGGGGCGCGCCTCGCCGGCGCGGCGGCGCGGGCGGCGGCCGGGCCGATCCAGTCGGGCCTGACGGGCCTCGTCGGCGCGATGCTGGGCTCCGGCGCGGAGACGGGCTTCGCCCGGGGCGGCGTGTTCCGGGGCGGCCGCGTCCAGCCCTTCGCCGCCGGCGGCGTCGTGGCCGCGCCGACCTACTTCCCCATGGCGGGCGGCGCCGGCCTCATGGGCGAGGCCGGCCCGGAGGCGATCCTGCCCCTCGGCCGCGGGCCGGACGGCCGCCTCGGCGTCGCCGCGGGCGGCGCCGCGGCGCGGCCGGTCTCCGTGACGGTCAACATCGCGACCCCCGATCCGGGGGCCTTCCGCCGCTCGGAGGCGCAGGTGACCGCGAGCCTCGCCCGGGCGGTGGCGCGCGGCCAGCGGGCGACGTGAGGCTCCCCGGGGCGGGGCGGCGGCGCGCGGCCTCACCCGGGCGGCGCGCACGGCACCAGGGTGACGAGCTTGTAGTCGGGCCGCTCGGCCGGGCTGAAGGTGTGCTGCGTGTAGGTGAGAGGGCCGTCCGCCGGGTGCCGGAAGGTCCGCGCGCCGCCCTCCCGCGCCATCACGGATTGCGCCTCCCACTCGGACGCGAACAGGTCCGACTCGGTCTTCAGCGTCGCGATCAGGTCGTTCAGGCCGGGATCGTCGATCAGGCGGGCGTAATCCGCGCGGAACTCGGCCAGGACGCGCCGCGCCCGCTCGCGCCAATCCGGCAGCAGGTCGCGCGCCGACGGGGCGAGGAACGTGTAGCGAAGCAGGTTCCTCTGCCGTCCGTCGCCCAGCCAGTCGGCGAACAGGCGTTCCGCCGCCGCGTTCCAGCAGCAGGCGTTCCACTGCCGGTCCAGACCGTAGGCGGGGCAGGCCAGCGCGCCGACCAGCGCGGTGATCGCCTCGGGGGCCGGTGAGGCCGGCCGGGATTGCGGCGCGTCGGGATCGCGGCGCCCGGCCAGCTCGAACAGGTAGGCGCGCTCGGCCGGGGTCAGCGCCAGGGCGATCGCCAGGCGGGACAGCGTCCCCGGCGAGACGCTCACGTCGCGCCCCTGCTCGATCCAGGCGCACCACGTCACCCCGATGCCGGCCCGGGCCGCCAGTTCCTCGCGCCGCAGGCCGGGCGTCCGTCGCCGCCGCCCCGGCAGGTCGGGGGCGACGCGCTCCCTGTGCGAGCGGACGAACCGTCCCAGCAATCGGCGCTGCGCGTCGGTGGTCATGGTGGAGCTTATAACAGGATAAGATTGTCCCTTGTAACAGGTTGAGTGCTCGGGTCTGTCGAGGGCGGAGGAGAACGATCCATGCCCCGACCCCACGAGACCGTCGTCGCCGACCAGTTCGGCACCCGCGCCCGCGCCTACGTGACGAGCGCGGTCCATGCCGCCGGTGAGGATCTCGACGCCCTGGAGGCGGCCGCCGCGCGCGAGAAGCCCGAGCGCGCCATCGATCTCGGCACCGGCGGCGGGCACGTCGCCTACCGGCTCGCGCCCCATGCCCGGTCCGTGACCGCCGTCGATCTCGCGCAGGCGATGACGGAGGCCGTCGCGAGCACGGCGCGGGAGCGCGGCCTGTCGAACATCGGCACGCAGGTCGCGGCGGCCGAGCGCCTGCCGTTCGACGACGCGGCCTTCGACTTCCTCGGCTGCCGGTTCTCGGCCCATCACTGGCGCGATTTCGAGGGCGGCCTGAAGCAGGCGCGGCGGGTCCTGCGAGACGGGGCCACCGCGATCTTCATCGACGTCGTGTCCCCGGGGCATGCCGCGCTCGACACGCATCTCCAGGCCGTCGAGGTCCTGCGCGATCCCTCGCACGCCCGCAACTACACGGGCGCCGAGTGGCAGGCGGCGCTGACGCGTGCCGGCTTCCGCGTGCGGGCCACGCACGCCCGCCGGCTGCGCATGCACTATCCGGTCTGGGTGGACCGCATGCAGACGCCCGAGTCCCATCGCGCGGCGATCCGCTCGCTGCAACGAGGCGCCGCCAGCGAGACGGCGACGCATTTCGAGATCGGGCCGGACGGCTCGTTCACGCTCGACGTGCTCTCCGTCGAAGCATCGGCGTGCCGGGCGCGGTCGGCCTGCTGAGCCGAACGGGGAGCCGGGATCCGGCTCCCTCCTTCCCTCACGCCGCCTTCCGCGCCTCGGTCTCCCGCGCCCGGCTGGTGCGGCCGTCGACGCTCACCGGCGCGACGCCCTGGATCGTCACGCGACGGACCACGCGGGGCGCCTCGCCGTAATCGTCCACCGCCCGGTGGACCGTGGCGCGGTTGTCCCAGATCGCCACGTCACCCGTCCGCCACGACCAGCGCACGGTGTTCTCGGGCCGGGTCGCGTGGTCGTGGAAGATCGCCAGCAGATGCTGCGAATCCGCGGTGGTGAGGCCCAGGATCCGCTGGATGAAGTGGCCGACGATCAGCGAGCGCTCGCCGGTCTCCGGGTGGACGTGGACCAGCGGGTGCTCGGTCTCGAACACGGTCTTGGTGAACACCTCGTCGTAGCGCCGCCGCCCGGCCTCCGACACGTTCACGCGGCCGCCGACGTAGTCGTAGACGTTGGAGTGCAGCGCCCAGAGCTTGTCGGCGAGGTCGCGCAGGGGCTCGGGCAGGTCCGCGTAGGCCGCCGCCGTGTTGGCCCAGAGCGTGTCGCCGCCGTAGGGCGGCAGCGTCACGGCCCGCAGGATCGAGAGCGCCGGGTAGGCCGGCACGAAGGTCACGTCGGTGTGCCAGGAACTCGCCCGCTCGCCCCGGCTGCCGTCGATGTCGAGGATTCCCGCCGTGCCGGCGAGCGAGGGCACGGTCGGGTGCGGGACGAGGTCGCCGAGGCGCCGGCCGAAGGCCTCCTGCCCGGCCTCATCGAGATCCTGGTCGCGGAAGAACACGACCTTGTGGGTGTTCAGCGCCTGCCGGATCGCCGCGACCGTCCCGTCGTCGAGCGCTCCCGAGAGGGCGACGCCGCGGATCTCCGCGCCGATGCGGCCGGCGACGCGGCGGATGTCGAGGGCGGGGCCAGACGCGTGGAGGGGCTGAGGGATGGCGCTCATCGAAAGGTTTCCCTGGCAGGGCGGCGTCGCGGCGCGCAGATCGCGCGATGAACCGAGATGTTCGGGCCGAGAGGATTTCGGAGAACATCCGCTTCGGTGTAGCGATCTTCGATCAACTGCCATCTTGTGTCGATGAATGGCGCTTTTGATTTTCCGGCGCATCTCGGAAGACTTTTTTCAGCTGCTCCGACTCGGCAGCGATACCATTCCCCGACGCCGCGCGGGATCTGCGGCCCGGCCTCCGTCCTTGCGAGCGGAGCGAAGCAATCCAGGAGCGCCACGGACACGGATGTCGCGCTGCCCCGGGTCGCTTCGCCGCGCTCGCGATGACGGTGAGGACCCGGAGGACCGACGCGGCACCAGCGCGACCCGAACCGGAGAGGCCCGCCATGGCCGACGATTTCCACGAGGTGCTGTTCCCCCTCGACGTGTCCCTGCGCGCCGGCGGCGGCCCGCAGCGGCTGACCGAGATCGTGACCCTGGCCTCGGGCCGGGAGCACCGGAACGGCCGCTGGGCCGATTCGCGTCGCCGCTACGAGGCCGGATTCGGGATGCGCGGCCTCGACGCCCTGCACGCCGTGCTGGCCTTCTTCGAGGAGCGGCGCGGGCGGCTCTACGGCTTCCGGTTCCGCGACCGGGTCGACAGCCGCTCCGGGCCGCCCGGCCGGCCGATCGGCCCCCTCGACCAGCCGCTGGGCACCGGCGACGGCACCACCGCGTCCTTCCCGCTGTTCAAGACCTACGGGTCCGGCTTCGCGCCCTATCGCCGCCGGATCGCCAAGCCGGTGGCGGGCAGCGTCCGGGTAGCGGTGGCGGGCCGGGAGGTGGAGCCCGCTGGGTTCGCCTGTGACCCGACGACCGGCCTCGTCACCTTCGCGGCGGGCCGCGTCCCGCCGCCCGGCGCCGCGGTGACGGCGGGCTTCACCTTCGACGTGCCGGTCCGCTTCGACACCGACGCGCTGACCATCGACCTCGCCGCCTTCGCGGCCGGGGAGATCCCGCGGGTGCCGCTCGTCGAGATCGTGCCCTGAGGAGGCGTGACGCCATGCGCGACATCCCGGAGGCCTTCGCGGCCCATCTCGCCGGCGGTGTGACCACCCTGTGCCGCTGCTGGTCCCTGCGGCGGCGGGACGGGCTCGCCCTCGGCTTCACCGACCACGACCGCGACCTGACCGTCGCGGACCTCGTCCACGCCGCCCGCACCGGGCTGGAGGCGGCCGAGGCCAGCGCCGAGCTCGGCTTCGCGGTCTCGGGCGGTGACGTGGCGGGAGCGCTCAGCGGCCTCGGGCTCACCGAGGCGGACATCGCCGGCGGCCTCTACGACGGCGCCTCCGTGGAGACCTGGCTGGTCGACTGGAGCAGCCCCGAGACCCGGCTCCTCCTCGACGTCGCCACCATCGGCGAGGTGCGCCGGGACGGCGACGCCTTCGTGGCGGAGTTGCGCGGCCTCGCGCACCGGCTCGGCGCCGAGCGGGGCCGCACCTACCGGGCGACCTGCGGCGCCGATCTCGGCGATGCCCGATGCAGGGTGGACCGCGCCGCGTGGACGACGGCCGGCCGCGTGACGGGCGTCCCGGAGCCGGCGACGCTCGCGGCGACGCTCGCCGGGCCCTTCGCGGACGGCCTGTTCACCGGCGGGCGGCTGACCTGGACGACCGGCGCCAATGCCGGGCTCGCGGCGGACGTGCGCCTCCAGCTCGGGCCGCTGATCGAGCTCTGGACCGCGCCGCCCCGGCCGGTTGCCCCCGGCGACGGGTTCAGCCTCACGGCCGGGTGCGACAAGCGCCTCGCCACCTGCCGCGACCGCTTCGCCAACGCGGTCAACTTCCAGGGCTTCCCGCACATGCCCGGCAACGACGCGGTGATGCGGGCGGTCCCGGGCTCGGACCCCGTCCTCGACGGCGGGAGCCTGTTCCGATGAGCGCGACGCGGCGGGAGATCGGCCAAGATGGCGGTGTTGCGGCGCTCGGCGAGGCGCGGCTGTGGCTGGGCACGCCCTACCGCCACCAGGCGTCGCTGCGCGGCGTGGGCTGCGACTGCCTGGGCCTGCTGCGCGGAGTCTGGCGCGGGCTCTACGGCGCCGAGCCGGAGTCGCCGCCGCCCTATTCCGGCACCTGGGCGGAATCGGCCGCGCCCGGGACCGACCCGCTCACCGAGGCGGCCGCCCGCCACCTCGTGCCGGTGCCCGGACCCCTGGCGGACCTGGCGCCGCGGCCGGGCGACGTCCTGCTCTTCGCCTTCCGCCGCCACCTGCCGGCCCGCCACTGCGCCATCGCCACCGGCGCCGGCGCGATGATCCACGCCCACGACGGGGCCGCCGTCACCGAGGTGGCGCTCACCGGATGGTGGCGGCGGCACGCGACGGGGGCGTTCCGGTTTCCGGAGCGCTGCGCCGCGGGGTCCGACCAGCGCGTCGATGGTGAACAGGTCGATCCCGGAGCCCCGCCATGGCGACGCTGATCCTGTCCTCGGCCGGCGCGGCCGTGGGCACCGCCCTCGGCGGACCCATCGGCGGCCTGGTCGGGCGGGCGCTCGGCTCGGTCGCGGGCGCCGCTCTGGGCGGCGCCCTGTCGGGGGCCGGGCGGCACCCGCGCCTCGTCGAGGGGCCGCGGCTCGCCGACGTCGCCGGGCTCACCTCCACCGAGGGCGATCCGATCCCCCGGGTCTACGGGCGGGCACGGATCGGCGGCACCCTGATCTGGGCGACCCGACCGCTGGAGGTCGCCAACACCACCGTCGCCCGCGCGGCCGCGCCCGCCAAGGGCCTGGGCGGGCTCGCGGGCGGCCCGAGGACCGTCACGACCCGCTACAGCTACTTCGCCAACCTCGCGGTCGGCCTGTGCGAGGGCGAGATCGCCTGCGTCCGCCGGATCTGGGCGGACGGACGGGAGATCGACCAGGTCGGCCTGACCCTGCGGGTCCATACCGGCGGCCCCGGCCAGGAGCCGGACCCGCTGATCGTCGCCAAGGAGGGGGCCGGGAACGCGCCGGCCTATCGCGGCCTGGCCTACGTGGTGTTCGAGAACCTCGCCCTCGCGGCCTTCGGCAATCGGGTCCCGCAATTCGCCTTCGAGGTGATCCGCCCGGTCAACGGCCTGTTCGACCGCGTGCGCGCCGTCGACCTGATCCCCGGCGCCAGCGAGTTCGGCCTCGATCCGGACCGCGTCACGGTCGATCTCGGACTCGGCCGCACCGAGGCCGCCAACCGGCACCAGCTCCAGCGCGGGACCGACGTCGTCGCCTCCCTCGACGCCCTCCAGGCGCTGTGCCCGAACCTGCGCCGGGTCGCCGTGGTGGCGACGTGGTTCGGCACCGACCTGCGGGCGGGATCCTGCCGGGTCGTGCCCAAGGTCGAGGCGGCCGACAAGCGGGCCCGGCCGGAGGACTGGCGCGTCGCCGGGCTCGCCCGCGACCGGGCCGAGACGGTCTCGACCCTGCCGGACGGCAGCCCGGCCTACGGCGGCACGCCGGCCGACGCGGGCCTGACCCGGCTGGTCGCCGAGCTGGCGCGCCGGGGGCTGGCGGTGTCGCTCTACCCGTTCGTCATGATGGACGTGCCGGCCGGCAACGCGCTCCCCGATCCGCACGCCCCCGGCGCCGCCCAGCCCGCCTATCCCTGGCGCGGCCGCATCACCTGCGATCCGGCCCCCGGTCTTCCGGGGAGCCCGGACGGGACCGCCGCGGCCGACGCGCAGGTCGCGGCCTTCTTCGCGGGCGGATACCGCGACGCGGTCCTGCACTACGCCGACCTCGCGGCCGGCTGGGCGGCCGCGGGCGCGCCGCTCGCGGCCTTCGTGATCGGCAGCGAGCTCGTCGGCCTGACCCGGGTGCGCGGCGCGACCGGCTACCCGGCGGTGCGCGCGCTGAGCGACCTCGCCGCCGCGCTCCGCGACCGCCTCGGCCCGGCCGTCACCCTGGTCTACGCGGCGGACTGGACCGAGTACGGCGCCCATGTGGGCGACGGCGGCGCCACCGTCCGCTTCCCCCTCGACGACCTGTTCGCCGACCCGAATATCGGCGCCGTCGGGATCGACTGGTACCCGCCCGTCTCCGACTGGCGCGACGACCCGGACCACGCCGACCTCGCGGTGACGGGCGACATCGCCGACCGGGCCTATCTGAAGGCCCGGGGCGCGTCCGGCGAGGCCTTCGACTGGTACTACGCCGACGCGGCCGATCGCGCCGCCCAGGCCCGCCGCCCGATCACCGACGGCGCCGCCGGCAAGCCCTGGATCTACCGGGCCAAGGACCTCGTCGCGTGGTGGTCGAGCCCGCACGTGGAGCGCGACGGCGGCGTCGAGACCCGCACCACCGCCTGGGTGCCGGCCGGCAAGCCGATCTGGCTCACCGAGATCGGCGTGCCGGCGGTGGACAAGGGCACCAACGGCCCCAACGTCTTCCCGGACCCGAAATCGTCCGAGAGCGCCTTCCCGCCGGAATCCCGGGCCCTGCGCGACGAGCTGATCCAGCTCCGCGGGCTGGAGGCCGTGATCGCGCGGTTCGACCCGGCCGCGCCGGGCTTCCGGGAGGCCGACAACCCGGTCTCGCCGGTCTACGGCGGCCGCATGGTCGATCCCGACGGGATCTTCGTCTGGGCCTGGGACGCGCGGCCCTTCCCGGCCTTCCCGACGGTGCGGGGCGTCTGGGCCGACGCCGCCAACTGGCGCGTCGGCCACTGGATCACCGGGCGGATCGAGGGCTGCGACCTCGACCTGCTTGTCCAGCGGATCCTCGCGGATTTCGGCTTCGACGCGCCGGTCTCCGTGGAGGCCGCCGCCTATCTCGACGGCTACGTGATCGACCGGCCGCTCACGGCGCGGGGCGCCCTGGAGACCCTGGCGCAGGTCTACGGCCTCGACGTCTCGGCGGTGGCCGGGACCCTGCGGCTGCGCGGTCCCCGCCGCGACCGGCCCGTGATCCTGGCCGAGGCCGACCTCGTCCGGCTGTCCGAGGACCGGCCGGTCCTGCACCAGGTCCGGGCCGAGGAGAGCGCCCTGCCGCGCTCCGTGGAGCTCGGGATCACCGATTCCGAGAGCCCGGATTACCGCCGCGCCGCGGCCTCGGCCGTGCGGCCCGCCGGCCTGCGGCGGCGCGAGGCTTGGATCGACGCGGCGATCGTCACCCGCCGGGAGACCGCCGACGGCCTCGCCGAGGCGCTGCTCGACCGGCTGATCGCGGCCCGCGACACCGCGGTGTTCACCCTGAGCCCGCGCCGGGTCGAGCTGGAGCCCGGCGACCTCCTGGCGGTGCCGGCCGACGTGCCCGGCGGCACGGTCCTGCGCCGGATCGACCGGATCGACGACGCGCCCACGGGCCGCCGGATCGAGGCGAGCGGCGTGCCGCCCCGGGCGGGGCCCGGGCGCGGGCTGCCCCGCGCGATGGCCCGGGCGGCGGTGGCGCCGCCCGCCTTTCCCGGACCGCCGCTCGCCCTGGCCCTCGACCTGCCGGTCGACCGCGGCGAGCCCACAGTTCTCCAATCCTGCGCGGTGGCGGCCGAGCCCTGGCCCGGCGCCGTCGCGATCTGGCGCGCCGCGGGCGACGGGCCGCTCGCCCTGCACCGCCTCGTCGACTACCCGGCCTGCCTCGGCCGCACCCTGTCGGCGCTGCCGCCCGGCCCGCTCTGGCGGATCCAGCGGGGCGCGCACCTCGACGTCACCCTGCGGCGCGGCGCGACCCTCGCGTCGATCGGGGCCGGCGCGATGCTGGCCGGGGGCAACCTGTTCGCCCTGCTCGGCGCGGACGGGACCGTGGAGCTGCTCTGCGCCGCGTCCTCGGTCCTGACCGGGCCCGACACCTACCGGCTGTCCGGCTTCCTGCGCGGGCTCGCGGGCAGCGAGGCGGCGGCCGGGCGCCTCAGCCCGGCGGGGAGCCTGATCGTGCGCCTCGACGACGGGGCCGTGACGCCCCTGGTCGACCGGCTGGACGAGGTCGGCCGCGCGTTCCGCTACCGCATCGGGCCGGCGGACGGCGATCCGGCCGACCCGGCCTTCGCCGAGATCACCGCCACGGCCGGCCTCGCGGCCCTGACGCCGCTGCGGCCGGTCCACCTGCGGGCGCGGCGCGCGGCGGACGGCGTGCGGCTCACGTGGATCCGGCGGGCCCGCCGCGACGGCGACGCCTGGGAGCCGGCCGAGATCCCGCTCGACGAGCCGGAAGCCTACGCGGTGACGGTGTTCTCGGCCGCCGGCGCGGCCCTGCGCACGGTCCGGTCCGAGGCTCAGCACTGCCTCTACGCGGACGAGGCGGCCGATTTCGGCGGCGCCCAGACGGATCTCGACGTCGCGGTGGCGCAGATCGGGCTGGTCGCCGGCCCCGGACCCGCCTGCCGCGCCCGAATCCCCGTCCACTCGGCCTGACCGCCCGGGAGCCGCCCATGTCCGACGTCACGCTCCATCTCGGCCTGCCGCTGATCGCCGCGAGCCAAGCGCAGAAGCACGTCACCCACAACGAGGCGCTCGGCCTGCTCGACGCGCTCGTCCAGCTCGCCTGCCTGGACAAGGACCTCGCCGCGCCGCCGCCGGGCCCCGCGGAGGGCGATCGCTACCTCGTGGTCGCCGCCGAGCCCGGGGGCGCCTGGGCGGGGCTGGCGGGCCAGGTGGTGCGCTACGCCGATGGCGTCTGGACCGGCGCGGCGCCGCGGGCCGGCTGGCTCGCCTGGCTGATCGACGAGGCCGACCTCTACGTCTACGACGGCGCGGCCTGGACGAGCCTCCGCCGCGCGCTGAGCGCGCTCCAGAGTGTCGGCCGCCTCGGGATCAACACGGCGGCCGACGCCAACAACCGCCTCGCGCTGAAGTCCGATTCCGCGCTCCTGACCTGGGACGACACGACGCCGGGCACCGGCGACATGCGGGTCTTCGTCAACCGGAAATCCGCCGCCCGCGACGCCGCCCTGGTCTTCGAGACCGGCTACGCGGCGCGGGCGCTGCTGGGCACCCTCGGGAGCGACGACTTCACCCTGAAGGTCTCGCCCGACGGGGCCGCCTTCGCCACGGCGCTCACCGCCTCGGCGCGGACCGGCGGGATCGACTTCGCCTCGGCCGAGGCCGCGCTCGCGGCCGCCCCCACCACCGACCTCGGCGCGGCCGGCACGCGGCGGGTCCTCGTCACCGGCGCGGCGCGGATCGCGAGCTTCGGCCCCGCGGCCGACCGGGAGCGGTTCGTGCGCTTCTCCGGCGCCGCGACCCTGGTGCACGATCCCGAGGCCCTGGCGCTGCCGACCCGGGCCGATCTCGTCACGGCCCCCGACGACACCTGCATCGCCACCTCGGACGGTGCGGGCCGCTGGCGCGTGCGCCATTACCAGCGCGCCGACGGGACGCCGCTCGCGACCGGCGCGCAGGTGATCGGCGCCAACGGGTCGGTCCGGCTCCCGGGCGGCCTGATCGCGCAATGGGGGCTCGTCACCGCGGCCGAGGCGGATGTCGCGGTGGCGTTCGGCATCGCCTTCCCGGGGAGCTGCCTCGGCGTCTGGGCGCAGCCGGTCGCCGGCGCCGGCGACGCGCTCCACGCCGCGCAGGTCGGCGACGTGGCGGCCACCGGGTTCACGCTCCGCACCCGCCGCGCGACGGCCGGTTCGGTGGCGGGCGTCGGGTCGGTGCCGACCTACTGGCTGGCGCTGGGCGCGTGAGCGCCCGATCCCGCGGCCGCCGTCATTCCGGAATGGCGTCGAGGGCCCGGAGCATCGCCGGCTCCACGGCCGCGTAGCCCGCGCCGTTGAGGTGGATGCCGTCGTCGGTGAAGTCCCGCCGGAGCGCGCCCGCCTCCGTGGCGAGCGGCGGCCCGTAATCGACGAGGCGGGCCGGGCCGGCCGCGCAGTAGGCGCGCAGCCACCCGTTCAGGGCGCGGATCCGCGCCACCGGCCGCAGCTCGGGGCGCCAGCCCCAGAAGTCGCTCGGCATCACGGTGCCGATCGTGAGCGGCAGCCCGGCCGCGAAGGCCATGCGCCCCATGGCCACGATGTTCCCGGCGATCGCCCGGTCAGTTACCGGGCCGCCGATCTCCGCGATGTCGTTGATCCCGCACATCAGATGCACGCCCCGGGCGCCGGCCGTATCCCGCAGGAAGCGCGCCCGGATCTGCCCGCTCGTCTCGCCCGGCACGCCCCGGGCCACGAAGCCGTGGCGCGCGAAGGTCTCGGCCCGCACCGCGCCCCAGGCGGCGGTGATCGAGTCGCCGATGAACACGAGCGGCCGGTCCTGTCCGCGTCCCACGCTTCCTCCTCGGCGCCGCGCCCGGCGCGGGCCGCCTTAGCCCGGCGCGTCCGGGCACGCCAGCTTCCGGAGCACGCCCATGCCGCCTCCCGCTCCGGCCGCGCAGGAGCCCTTCGCCGCCGCCTGCCGCCGCCTCGGCCCGCGGCTGATGCGCGATCTCGGTTTGAGCGACCTCCAGGCCGCCGGCCTGCTCGGCAATCTCGGCCACGAGACCGGCGGGTTCCGCCGCCTCCAGGAGGTCGCCCCCGCGGTGCCGGGCTCCCGCGGCGGCTGGGGGCTCGCCCAGTGGACCGGGCCCCGGCGCGTCGCCATGGAGGCGTGGTGCCGGGCGCGCGGCCTCGATCCCGCCGACCCCGAGGCGGGCTACGGCTACCTCTGCGCCGAGCTGCGCGGGACCGAGGCGTCGGCCCTCGCCGCCCTGCGGGCCACCACCACCCTCGCGGCCGCCGCCGAGGCGGTCTGGCGCCGCTACGAGCGGCCCGGCGTCGTCGCGCCCGCGCGCCGCCTCGCCTGGGCGCGCCGGGCCCTCGCCGCCCTGCGCGAGGCTCCCGTCACCCCGGCGTCGGGCAGACCCTGACCGTCGTCACCCGATCCCGAGCCGGCCGGGTCCGCCGCGCGCTCATCCACGGAGTTCCACGATGATGCACCGTATCCGGACGGCCCTCGTCCTGGCCGTCACGGGCCTGCCGCTCGCCGCCCTCGCCGCGCCGGCCGGCGGTGCCGCGCCCGCCGTCGCTCCCGTCGCCGGCATGGCGCTGCCGTGGGGCGACTGGCTCTCCGGCCTGCTCCACCCGGTGACGGCCGCCCTCGTGCCGCTCGCCGCCGCCGCCGTCACCGCCGGCATCGCCCGGGTCGCGCCCTGGGCCGCCTCCGTGCTCACCCGCGACCGGATCGAGGCCGCGATCCGCGCCGGGGCCGAGTTCGGCCAGAACGCCGTGGCCGGCGCCGCCCGGGGCCGGACCGTCAGCGCCGATCTCGGCGCCGCGGTGGTGGCGGCCGGCGCCCGGCACGTGCTCGCCACCGCCCCCGCACACGTCGTGCGGAAGGCGGGTGGACCCGAGGGCGTGGCCGCGCGGATCTTCCGGGCGCTGCCCCTCGATCCGCAGGCGAGCGCCGCCAACGTCCTCGCGCCGGCGCTCGCGCAGCTGCGCGGGGCGGACAAGCGCCCGGTCTGAGACCGGCCGCCGCCGCGCCGGCGGCGCGGGGGGCCTTGAAACAGGGATCGTCGCCATGAAGCCCCTCCCCACCGAGGCACGCCGGTCCGCGCCGCCCGAGGACGCGGCCGGTCCCGGGGTCGCCCTCGGCGGGCGTCCCCGGACGATCCGCTTCCCGCCCGTCTGGCACGCGTGGTTCGCCCGGCAGTCCGAGCCGCGCCTCGCCGCCCTCGACGAGCTGGTCGACGCGCATCTCGAGCGCCGCGCGCTGCGCCGCTACCTGCGCCGGCTCAAGCACGCGACGGTGCTCGCCTTCGTCGCCGCGGCGGCGGCCGCGCACTGGTTCTCCGACCAGGTCGCGTGGCTCGTCGCGCATATCCCGGCCCTGCGGGCCCTCTGGAAGCTGCTGACGGGAGCGTGAGATGCGCCTGCGCTGGGACAGGGTTCTCGACCGGGCGTGGCTCGGCCTGGCGGCCGCCGCGGCGGTGACGGTCGCCATCCACGAGGGTGCGGCGGTCGGCCGGCGGGCCTGGACGCTGGGGTCCGGCGGCGCCGCGCTGGCCGCGCCGGCGGAGGGCGGCCGGGCCGTCCCGCCGGCCCGCGCCGCGGCCTGCGGTCCCGCCCCGACGCCGTCACCGTGAGACCGGCCGCGGCGCCTGTGGGAAGCGGCGCGCGGCGTGGAACCGGGCGCCGCCTCGGCCGTCATGTCCGCACGATGCCGCCCGTCACCGAATCGACCGCGAAGGGACTGTCCGGACCGCCGCCGACGACCGCCGGGGGCGACGCACGGCCACGTATTCAGGACGCATTCAGTGCCCTGGGCGCACATCGTCTGCCAATGCGCTACGCCATCGCCCTCGTCGCCATCAGCCTGACCGCCGCGGCCCTCGCCGCGGGCGGCCTCGGCTCCATGGCCGACGACGGGCCGGCCCCCCAGACGGGGGCGGTGTCCAGCCAGGCGCCGCTGCGGATCGAGAGCTGCCTGTCCCCCGCCGACCTGCGCGAGGAGGTCGGCGAGCGCCGGGTGATCCCGCCGGTCGCGGCGATCCGCGCGGCCCGCACGGTGATCCCCCGGGCCGAGATCCAGCGGGCGAGCCTCTGCCGTCACGCGGACGGCCTCGTCTACATGCTCACCGCCTTGCGCCGGGACGGGCATTTCGTGCACGTGATCGTCGACGCGCGCACCGGCACCGTGGCGGGACAGTATTGAGCGGGCGCCGGAACCGTTTCGGAGGGGAGTGAGCCGTGCGTCTGCTGGTCGTGGAGGATGACAAGGACATCAACCGGCAGGTCGTAGCCGCGCTGGAGGAGGCGGGCTACGTCGCCGACAAGGCCTATGACGGCGAGGAGGGCGGCTATCTCGGCGAGAGCGAGCCCTACGACGCCATTATCCTCGACATGGGCCTGCCCAAGGCCGACGGCGTCACGGTGCTGCAGAAGTGGCGCCGGGCCGGCGTGAAGACCCCGGTGATCATCCTCACCGCGCGGGACCGCTGGTCCGACAAGGTCGACGGCTTCGACGCCGGCGCCGACGACTACGTCACCAAGCCCTTCCACATGGAGGAGCTGATGGCCCGGGTGCGCGCCCTGCTGCGCCGCGCCGCCGGACACGCCACCAGCCAGATCGCCTGCGGGCCGGTGACCCTCGACACCCGCTCCGGCAAGGTCTTCGTCGACGGTGCCCAGGTGAAGCTGACGAGCCACGAGTACCGGCTGCTCTCCTACCTGATGCACCACACCGGCCGCGTCGTGTCCCGCGCCGAACTCACCGAGCACCTCTACGACCAGGATTTCGACCGGGACTCGAACACGATCGAGGTGTTCGTGGGCCGCCTGCGCAAGAAGCTCGCGGTGGACCTGATCCAGACCGTGCGCGGTCTCGGCTACCTCGTGGATCCCAACCAGCCGCCGGCGCGGATGTGAGCGCGGCCGCGCGTTCCGGCACGCTGCCGGCCGTCTTCATGCGCGGCGGCACCAGCAAGGCGCTGATGCTGCACCGCCGGGACGTGCCGGGGGATCTCGCCGCCTGGGAACCGGTCTTCCTCTCCGCCATGGACAGCCCCGACCCGTTCGGGCGGCAGCTCAACGGCATGGGCGGGGGCGTCTCGTCGGTCTCGAAGATCTGCGTGGTGGAGCGGTCCGCGCGGCCGGACGCCGACATCGACTACACCTTCGTGCAGGTCGTGGTCCGGGACGGCCGCATCGACCTCTCGGGCAATTGCGGCAACATGCTCTCCGCCGTGGGACCGTTCGCGGTCGACGAGGGCCTCGTCGACGTCCCGGACGGCCCGGTGCGGCTGCGGATCTTCAACACCAACACGCGCAAGCTGATCGTGGCGGGCTTCGCGGCCGCGGGCGGCCGCAGCGTCTACCGCGGCGACCTCGCGATCCCCGGCGTCACCGGCACGGGCGCGCCGATCCGCCTCGACTTCCTGGATCCGGGCGGCGCCACGACCGGCCGGCTGCTCCCGACCGGCACCGTCCGCCAGTGGCTCGACGTGCCGGGCCTCGGCGCGATCGAGGCGTCGCTGGTCGACGCCGCCAACGCCTGCGTGTTCGTCCGCGCCGCCGATCTCGGCCTCGCCGGCACCGAGCTGCCCGCCGCCCTGGAGGCCGTGCCGGGCCTCCTCGACCGGCTGGCGCGGATCCGCCGGGCCGGCTCCGTGGCGATGGGCATCGCGCCGGACCTCGAGGCGGCGGCGCGCGTCGTCCACGTGCCCTTCGTCGGCCTCGTCGCCCCGCCGCGGGATTCCGGCAGCCTCTCCGGCGACGCGATCCGCGCCGCCGAGATCGACCTGACCGCCCGGGTCATCTCCAACGGCGTGCCGCACCAGGCGCTGCCGCTCACCGCCACCCTGTGCCTCGCGGTCGCCGCCCGCCTCGAAGGCAGTCTCGTGCACGAGGCCGCCCGCCCCACCGACGCCGCCCTGCGGGTCGGCATGCCGTCGGGTATCCTGACCGCCGACGCCGCCGTGACCCGCGAGGCCGGCGGCTGGCGGGCCGAGCGCGGCGCCTTCTTCCGCACGGCGCGCCCGCTGATGCGCGGCGCGGTGTTCTACGATGCGCCGCCGCCCGTCTGAGCGACCGACGCATCCATGATCGACCTCATCGGCCTCTTCTCCCTGCGCCGCCGCTCCATCGCGGTGCGGCTCGCCGTGTCGGCGTTCCTGTCGAGCTCCGCGATCCTGCTGATCGCGGCCTGGATCCTCACGACCCTCTACCGCGAGAACACCGAGCGCTCCTTCGACAGCCGGCTCCTCGTCTTCGCCAACAATCTCGCCACCGACCTCGTCTCGCCCAACGATCCCGAGAGCCGGACCTTCTCGCTCGGCGACCCGCGCTTCGACCTGCCCCTGTCGGGCTGGTACTGGCAGGTCGGCAAGCCCGACGCGAAGCCGCGCGACGTGCGCACCTCGCGCTCCCTCGTCGGCGTGCCGCTGCCGGCCGCGACCGATTCCGACGGCAAGGTCGGGGTCGGGCAGATCCGCCAGGGCTACGGCAAGGGGCAGGACGGACGCCTCCTGCGCATCATGGAGCGCGACGTCGATCTCGGCGAGGAGGGCCGCTACACGGTCCGGGTCGCGGGCCCCGCCGACGAGATCGTCAACGACGTCGACCGGTTCAGGAACTCGCTGACCATCACGTTCGGCCTGCTCGGCCTGTCGCTGGCGATCACCACCCTGCTGCAGATCCGATTCGGCCTCGCGCCGCTCAAGAAGATGCGCGCCGCGCTCGGCGCCGTCCGCCGGGGCGAGGCCGACCGCATCACCGGCACCTATCCCCGCGACATCGCGCCGCTCACCGGCGAGGTGAACCTCCTGATCGAGACCAACCGCGAGATCCTGGAGCGCGCCCGGACCCAGGTCGGCAACCTCGCCCACGCCCTGAAGACGCCGCTCTCGATCATCGTCAACGAGGTCGGGGCCTCCGACGCCCCCGAGGAGCTCGCGCAGAAGATCCGCGAGCAGGCCGCGGTCATGCGCGATCAGGTCAACTACCACCTCGACCGGGCCCGGGCCGCCGCGCTCGCCGGCACGCTCGGCACCTCCACCGAGGTGGAGCCGGCGCTGGCCGGCCTCGTGCGCACCTTCGGGAAGATCTACCGCGACAAGGACATCGCCTACGACGTCCACGTCCCGCCGGGCCTGCGCTTCCGCGGCGAGCGCCAGGATTTCGAGGAGATGGTCGGCAACCTCGTCGACAACGCGTCCAAGTGGGCCCACGGCCGGGTGGCGATCCGGGCCGAGGCGGTGAACACGAACGATTATCCCCACCTCGTCGTCGCCATCGAGGATGACGGCCCCGGCCTGCCGCCGGAGGCCCGCCAGGCCGTGCTCGGCCGCGGGCGGCGCCTCGACGAATCGAAGCCCGGCTCCGGCCTCGGCCTGTCGATCGTGGCCGACCTCGCCGCCCTGTACCGGGGGCGCTTCACCCTGGAGGAGGCGGCGCTCGGCGGCCTGCGGGCGGTGCTGGAGGTGCCGGGCGACCTGCCGGTCGGCACCCCGGCCCACTGAGGCCGTCCGCCCGTCCGGGCACGGAGTCGAGTCGCGGGACGCGGCCTCATGGCTCCGGCCGGGCCCTTGTCTTCGCAACAGAGTTGCGTGACACCGTGCCGCCGTCGGGAGGCGTCGTGGCGTCACGCTGCCGGCTCCACATGGCGTGGGGAGGGGCGGGCCGGTCCGGCTCGTTGGCGATAAGGTCCATGACGGCGATCTGGTTCATCCTGGCGGCCATGACCGCGGCGGCCGTGCTCGGCCTGCTCTGGCCGATGTCGCGGCGCGCCGCCGTGCCGACCGGCGAGGCCGGCGGGAGCGGCCTCGCCACCGAGACGGCGTTCTACGAGGATCAGATCGCCGAGATCGACCGCGACCTCGAGCGCGGCCTGATCGCCCCCGACGAGGCCGAGACCGCCAAGGCCGAGGCGGCGCGCCGCCTGCTCCGGTCGAGCCGCGAGGCGCAGCGCGAGGCCGAGGATGCCGGCATCGCCGAGGCCGCGCGCCCGGCCGAGCCGCGCCTGCGCCGCCGGCGCGCCGCCTCGGCCTTCGCGCTCTCCACCATCCCCCTCGTGGCGCTGATCGCCTACGGGCTCTACGGCTCGCCCGAGGTGCCGGCGCAGACCGAGGCCGACCGGCAGGCCGCCCGCGGCGGCGCCGACGAGCTGATGAAGGCGGTCGGCCAGATCGAGGCGCGCCTCGCTCGGGACCCGAACGACGCCCGCGGCTGGGCCGTGCTCGCCCCGGTCTACATGCGCACCGGCCGCTTCGACGACGCCGCCCGCGCCTACGCCAACATCGCGCGGATCAAGGGCGAGACCGCCGACCTCCTGGCCGATCAGGGCGAAGCCCTCACGGCGGCCGGCGACGGCACCGTCTCGCCCGAGGCCAAGGCATTGTTCGAGAAGGCGCAGTCCAAGGAGCCGAACGCGCCAAAGCCCCGCTTCTACCTGGCCCGCGCGGCCGAGCAGGCCGGCGATGCCGGCGAGGCGATCCGCCAGCTCACCGAGCTCGAGGCCGGCAGCCCGCCGGACGCCCCCTGGCTCGGGATCGTCAAGCAGAGCCTCGCCCGTCTCAAGGGCGAGCCGCCGCCGCCCGCGACCCCGCAGGCCGCCCCGAAGATCCCGGCCGAGCAGCAGGCGGCGATCCGCGGCATGGTCGACGGGCTCGACGCCCGCCTCAAGACCGGCGGCGGCACCCCCGACGAGTGGCTGCGGCTCGTCCGGTCCCGCGTGGTCCTCGGCGAGCGCGAGCAGGCGAACGACGCCCTGGCCCGGGCGCGCACGGCCCTCGCGGGCGACCCGCAGGGCCTCGCCCAGGTGGAGCAGGGCGCCCGCGCCGTGGGGCTCGGCCCGGAGGGCGCGGCGCCGGCGCCGGCCGAATCAGGCCAGGCGGGACCGGGCCCCCGGGCCGAGAAGGAGGCCGCGATGGCGGCCGTGCGCGCCATGCCGCAGGCGGAGCAGCAGGCGGCGATTCGCGGGATGGTCGAGGGACTCGACCGGCGCCTCGCCGCGCGGGGCGGCACGCCGGACGAGTGGATGCGGCTGGTGCGCTCCTACAGCGCGCTGGGTGAGCGCGACCAGGCGGTGAAGGCCCTCGACCGCGCCCGGATGGCGCTGGCCGCCAACAGCGAGGCTGTGGCGCGGCTCGACGGCCTCGCGCGGGAGCTGGACCTGTCCGCCAAGCCCAATCCCTGACAAGCAGGCCCCCCGGCAAGCCCGGTCCCCGGCACCGCGAAATCGCGAGGCTGCCCCCGCGGACCGGCCCGTACGACAATCGGTCCCGACGCCCGCCCTTGACCCGCGGGCGCCTGGAGCCGACACCCTCAAGACTAGAATGAGAACGGTTCCGGTCGGGGCGGGTCTCCGCGCGCCGGACCGCGGGGTGGAAGTATCGTGACGCGTAAGAAACGCCGCCTGATCCTGATCGCCGTCTGCGGCAGCGTCCTGACGCTCGCCGTGGGACTGATCTTGTACGCCATGAGCGGCTCGATCGTGTTCTTCCGCTCGCCCACCGACATCGCCAAGCAGGCGATCGCCCCGGGCACGCGCCTGCGGCTCGGCGGCCTGGTGAAGGACGGCTCGCTCAAGCGCGGCCCCGACCAGACGGTCGACTTCGCCGTCACCGACACGAACGAGACCGTCGAGGTCCACTACAAGGGCCAGCTGCCGGACCTGTTCCGGGAAGGGCAGGGCGTCGTCGCCGAGGGCGTGCTGGAGCCGGGCGGGCAGTTCCGCGCCGACACGGTGCTGGCCAAGCACGACGAATCCTACATGCCCCGCGAGGTGGCCGACGCGCTGAAGGCGCAGGGGCGCTGGCAGGAGGGCGGCCCGAACAAGGGCGGCCCGGCGCCGAAGCCCGCCACCGCGGCGGCGGACAGCACCCTCGGCCCCCGCAGCGAGCGGTGAGGGAATCCGCATGATCGTCGAGACCGGCCACTTCGCCCTCGCGCTCGCGCTGGCGATCTCCCTCGTCCAGGTGGTGATGCCGATCTGGGCGGCACGCTCGGGCGATCCGGCGCTCCGCCAGACCGCCTCACAGGCGGCGCTCGGCGCGTTCGCCTGCGTGCTGTTCGCCTTCGCGGCGCTCACCTACGCGCACGTCACCTCGGACTTCTCGGTCCAGAACGTCGTCGAGAACTCGCACACGCAGAAGCCGCTGATCTACAAGATCTCCGGCGTCTGGGGGAACCACGAGGGCTCGATGCTCCTCTGGGTCCTGATCCTCACGCTGTTCGGCGCCTGCGTGGCGGCGGCCAAGAACTCGGTGCCGCCGCGGCTGCGGGCCAACACGCTGGCCGTGCAGGGGCTGATCACCTTCGTGTTCGTGCTGTTCATCATCACGACCTCGAACCCGTTCACCCGGGTGATCCCGGCGCCGCTCGAGGGCAACGACCTCAACCCGCTGCTGCAGGATCCGGGTCTCGCGGTCCACCCGCCGCTCCTCTACGTCGGCTATGTCGGCTTCTCGATCAGCTTCGCCTTCGCGGTGGCCGCGCTGATCGACGGGCGGATCGACGCCGTCTGGGCCCGGGCGGTGCGGCCCTGGACGCTCGCCGCGTGGTGCTTCCTGACGCTCGGGATCGCGATGGGCTCCTACTGGGCCTATTACGAGCTCGGCTGGGGCGGCTGGTGGTTCTGGGATCCGGTCGAGAACGCCTCCCTGATGCCGTGGATCGCCGGGACGGCGCTGCTGCACTCCACCGTGGTGATGGAGAAGCGCGACGCCCTGAAGGTCTGGACGGTGCTGCTCGCCATCCTGACTTTCTCGCTCTCGCTGATCGGCACCTTCCTGGTCCGGTCGGGCGTGATCACCTCGGTGCATTCCTTCGCCACCGACCCGACCCGCGGCGTGTTCATCCTGGCGATCCTGATCCTGTTCATCGGCGGCTCGCTGACGCTGTTCGCGTGGCGGGCGCCGCTGCTGCGGCAGGGGGGGCTGTTCGCGCCGATCTCCCGCGAGGGCTCGCTCGTCCTGAACAACCTGTTCCTCGTGGCCGCCTGCGCCACCGTGCTGGTCGGCACCCTCTACCCGCTGGTGCTCGAGATGCTGACCGGGGAGAAGATCACGGTCGGCCCGCCCTTCTTCAATTCCACCTTCGTACCGCTGGCGATCCCGCTGCTGCTGATCGTGCCCATGGGGCAGGCGCTCGCCTGGAAGCGCGGCGACGTGCTCGCCGCCGCACAGCGCCTGTTCGCCGCCCTGGCGGTCGCTCTGGTCGTCGGCCTCGCGGTGCTGGCGCTGACCTGGGGCGGGCCGGTCATGGCGCCGGTCGGGGTCGGCCTCGGCGCCTACCTGCTGATCGGCTCCGCCCTGGAGATCGTCACCCGCGCCCGGGGCTACGGGGCGAGCCGCGCCCGCTCCCTCGGACAGATCGGCCGCCGCGCCGTCGGCCTCCCGCGCTCGGCCTGGGGCACCGCCCTCGCGCATGCCGGGGTCGGCGTCGTGGTGCTGGGCATCGCCGCGCAGGGCTGGGCCACCGAGGGTCTGGCGACCCTCAAGCCCGGTGAGAGCCTGGCGACGGGCCCGTACGTGGCGACCCTGGACCGCGTCGCGCCGCGCAAGGGACCGAACTACGAGGAGGCCGCCG